>CAMDQN010000052.1 GCA_945905925.1 Singulisphaera sp. GP187 | reverse complement strand
TGTAGACATTTCGCTCAGCGGGGTTCGGCCGAGTTCGCATCTTTCCCACCGATGAGTTGCTGTAACTTTTTGGCGATGGGTGGGAGCTTCCTAGTTCCGAAGGAACCAACACCCACGATTCCAGCCACGCCCAGAACGCGCAAGAACCTTCAGGAAGTGCCTTCTCGCTGGCATCCGGCCCGAGACCGGTTACGATAAAGTTGTATCACAAGCGGCGATTGTCGCTTTACGGGCGATCTCTCCTTCATTTCTCGGTGAGGCACGGTTATGGCTGCGGGTCAATTCGGGCAACTCGTCCCAGTCGGCGGGGGGGATCCGATCCCACTCGTCAACGATGTGATGACGATCGGACGGCGCGAGTCGTGTGACATCTGTCTGAAGTTCCAGAACATTTCCGGGACGCACTGCGAACTCGCTCTGCGAAACGGCGTGTGGCACCTCCGCGACCTGAACAGCAGCAACGGCGTGAAGGTGAACGGCGAGCGCACCCAGCGGCGCCCGCTGCGCCCGGGCGACGAGATCAGCATCGCCCAGCACAAGTACGTCATCCAATACGAGATCGGGGTTGGGGTGAAGTTCGACGAGGTGGTTGCAGAGGAGGACGGGTTCGGCCAGTCCCTGATGGAAAAGGCCGGACTTGCGAAGCCGAAGCCGGGTAACCCGGGCCAGACGTAACCCGCGGCGATTTCCGTTTCCCAACCCCTCGACAATCGCTCCCGCGGCGCGGTACACTCCGACATCCTTTCGCGCCGCGGTCTCGCGCCTTCTCCCGTTCCACGCGCGGTTTCGCGGCGTCTCCCACATGAGGTTCGCCATGAACCACAGCGCGAAGAAGCGGCACCACGAGCAAACCCGCAAGAAGCACAAGCACGAGTCGCAGGAGCACGCCCGCGAAGCGGCCCGGCGCGGCCCATCGAAGTTGCCTCGCATGTTCCTCGTCGGCGGAGTCGTCCTCGTCGTCGCATTCGTGGTGTTCATGGCCACGCGGTGAATCGCGGTCAGCGTGCGAGGCGCGCGTCCACCCAACGCACCAGATCGGTTAACCACGGGTGATCCGCACGCTCGAACTCCAGCGTGTGGTGTGCGCCCGGGTACGTCACCGTTTCGACCGGTCCGCGGAACCGCGCGGCGAACGCAACCGTGCGCGCATTATCAATGATCCTGTCGCGTTCCGCGAGCGCGAGCAGCGTCGGCACAGTCACGCGCTTTGCGGCGCGCCTCAGATAAATGTCGAGCGAGAAACTGTTGAACAGGAACCGCGCTGTGGCTTCTCGGAGGCCGTGCGGTTCGGTGTCGATGAGTGCGCGCCCTTCTGCTGAAGCGGTGAACAGCTCAGGCTCATTCAGCGGGATGGGGAAGAACTTCCACGGTCGGAACACGCGCGCGACCGCGATCCTCGCACGCTGCAAAAGCGGCGGGCTGATCTTCGGCACCAGTCCCGGGCACAGCAGAACCAACCCATCGACGAGTCCCGGCGCGCGGTACGGCAATCCGACCGCGAGCTTCCCGCCCCACGAGATGCCGCACACGAACACCGGCAGCGTCGCGTGTTCGGCGCGGAGGTGCCGCACAAACTCCGCCACGTCATCAATGAGCCGGCGGAAGCCCGGCGTGTCGCCGCGATGAGCGGTGTTCAAGCCCGACCCGCGACGGTCGAGGAAGTGGACATCGAAGCCCGCGAGCGCGAGCGCGGCACACGAGCGTGTGTACCAGCCACCGTGACTGCGAATCCCGTGAACAAACACCAATCGCGCGCGAACGGGTGCGGTCGCGGGGTAGTGACGGAAGTAGAACGGATAGCCATCGGAGGCGGGGAAGAGACCTACCCCCCCAACCCCCTCCCCTAAGAAGGGAGGGGGAGCCGGAATCGAAGAAACTACTGCTTCTTCTCTTTCTCCCCCTCCCTTCTTAGGGGAGGGGGTTGGGGGGAGAGGTTCTTCGCGCTCAGCCAAGCAGCGTCTCCTTGCGTTTGGTGACCCAGTCGAGCCGGGCCGCGTCCAGCGCGAAGCCCAAGCCGCTACCGATGATCGCAGGCGCCGAACCATTGCGCCGGAACGTCAAGTCTTCGACCGCGAGCGACTCCCACACCAGATGCCTGTCGTAACTGCCTTCGAGGTAGCGGATGTCGGCCACACTCGTTGCGAAGTGCCTACCCGCGGCGCTGAGAATGGCGGTCTCGCCGACCTGACAGCCGAGTTGGTAACCGAGGTTGTGCCGTTTCGCGAGTTGCGCGAGCCGCAGACTCGGGATGAACCCGCCGCACTTCGAGAGACGCAAATTGAACAGGTCGCACCACCCGCCCCGAATCGCGCGCTCCGCGTCCACTTCGCCGCACAGCGATTCGTCCAGCATGATCGGTGTCTTCACTTGTTTGCGCACATCCGCGAGGCACGCCACGTCTTCGTGCCGCACCGGTTGCTCAACGCTGGTGATGCCGAACGGTTCCAGTTCCGCAATGCGGGGGGTCACTTCCGCGGGCGACCAAGCTTCGTTCGCGTCAATGCGGAGGTCGATCTTGCGGCCCAACCAGCGGCGCATGAGCTTGGTCCGCTTCACGTCGTCTTGACCTTCGATACCGACCTTCAACTTGACTTGCGAGAACCCCGCGAGCCGGTACACGAGCGGGTACGCACGTTTCTTCCAGCCACGAGGGTTGCCGATCACGCCGCTGTACTGGACGCGGTCGCGGAACTTGTAAAGCTCTGGTGCGACCAGTTCCGTGACGCGCGAAAGCGGTTCGCCGAACGCACGCCCGAACGCATCGAGCACCGCGAGTTCCATCGCGCAGCGGGCCGCGTTCCCGAGAATGCCGCGATCGTCTTTGGGCGAAGCCGTGAGTTTGAGCCGCTCCGCGAGGTGTACCGCCTGAACGAAGTTCTCGGTGTCGGCGTCGAACTGCTTTGCGAGGTCGGAGCGTTTCAAAAGGTCGAGAGCGAAGTCGATCGTCTCGCCGGTGACGTAGTCGCGCGGCACGCCTTCGCCGTAGCCGGTGGTGCCGTCGGAGAGCTTGCACCGCACGACGACGTTGTCCGTTTCCGTGCGAACGTGGCTCGCGTGCGTGACTTTCCGCCGCAGCGCGACGCGAACGTGCCGGGCTTCGAGTTCAACAACGCGCATGCGTGATTCTGTGTGTGAGACGCGGACCCTTCGGGTCCAACGCTAAACGGCGCTGGGGCGCGATTGAGTTGTTGTATTTGGTGAAGATCGCTTTACACCTCTCGAAGCACGATCACAGGCGGCGCCACTGCCGGCGCGTTCGTTTCGCCCAACGCGCCGGCGAGATACGCTGCCATCGCGTCCCAGAACGCATCGACCGCCAGCCCCAGGTACACCGGGCGGAACGACTCCATGTAGCGGCGCCCCGAGTGATACAGGCGTGCGGCGCCGGTCGCGTTCCCGCGTTCCCAGTGATACGCCGCGACCGCAGCCTGAATCAGCGCCTGATAGAACCTACGATCCGTCGCGGCGCAGTCGTTCCACAGGTCTTCCCACACTTCGTGAGCGTCGAAGAACTCATGCCGGTTGAACAGCGCAACGCCCGCGAGGAATCGCGGATCGGGTGTGTCGGGTGCTTCGTGTTTAGTGTTTGGTGTTTCGTCCACATTACCCGGCGCAGATCGCGCGACTCCGTGACACAATGACCGTTGAGCGGCGTCTGTCATGCGCCACAGTTGAAGTTACGCCATTGACCGAAAACCGATACACGAAACACCAAGCTCAAGATGCTCTTCTCATCCTCGAAATGTCCGCTGCCCGCACTCGTGGAGTGGTGCCGGTCGCTGCGGTTCAGCCTGAGCGCCGGACTCGACCCGGTGCGCATCTTCAAACAACAGGGAAAGTCCGGGCCGCGCGCGCTCCGCTCGCTCGCGAAAGAGTTCGGAGAAAAGCTCGGCAAGGGCAGTTCGCTCGAAGCGGCGCTCGAACCTCACCGCGACAAGTTCCCGCCGCTGTTCGTGGAACTGGTCGCGGTGGGCGAGCAGACCGGGCGCCTCGAAGACACGTTCCAGGAACTCGAAGAGTATTACTCGTCCGCGCTCACCACACAGCGGAACTTCCGCGCGCAGATGATGTACCCGGCGTTCCAGTACTGCGCGGCTGTTCTCGTCATCTCCGGGCTGATCTTCATCCTCGGCGCGTTGGGCAGCAACATCGACCCGATCGGCTTCGGGCTGACCGGCACGGCGGGCGCGCTCACGTTCCTCATGTGCGGCGCCGCGTTCGCGGGCGGAATCCTTCTCGTGTTGAAGTTCGCGACCGAGAACGTGCGATTCCGGGCGAGACTCGAAGGAATGTTCCTGAACGTGCCGGGATGGGGGCCGGCGTTGCTCGCGTTCGCGGTGTTGCGTTTCGCGGTGGCGCTGCGCATGTGCGCCGAAGCCGGGCTGCGCGCCGAAACGACACTGCACTACTGCTTCCGCGCGACGTGCAACTCGCGGTTTCAATCGGGCGAGGCGCGAGCGATCGAGGTGGTGAAGCGCGGCGGCGAACTGCTCGAAGCGATCGACGCGTCGCGCGCACCGTTCCCGGTGGAGTTCCGCGAAACGCTCAGGGTCGGCGAGGAAACCGGGAACACGTCCGAGACGATGGAGCGGCTCGCGAACCGCTACCGCGAGGACGCCGAGCGCAAGATGAAGATCGCGGCGCAGTTCACCGGGTACGCGATCTACGCGATGGTCGCGCTCATGATCATCTTCTTCATCTTCCGCATCGCGGGAGTCTACCTCACCGCCCTCGGCGGATAAAAACGATCTCACGCAAAGCCGCGAAGACGCAAAGAAGACAAGAGAAAGAGTTCTGCTCTTGAAAAGACAGTGTTCTCTCTTGTCTTCTTTGCGTCTTCGCGGCTTTGCGTGAGATCAGTTTTTGTTTTACTCTGCTCCGTCCTTCGGCGGGACGTGGTACTTCGGTACGACAACCGCCACGTCGCACAAGCCCCACGGCGTCGAACCCGCGAACTTGTCGAGGATCGACCCGCTCCCTTTGCGCTTGAACGTGGTCGTTTCCACAATCTCCAGGCTTGGCGGCAGCGCGTTCTTGAAGCCGCTAAACGAGTCGCGGTGCGTGAACAGGATCACCGTTCGCGACCGGTGGTGGCAGTCCATCATGAGCTGGTTCACGTTCTTGGTGCGCACGTTCCGCATATCCGAACGGTCGTGGTAAAACGCGAGCGAGTCGCAGTGCCGCGGGAAGCACACCACCGCCACGTCGGGATCACTCACGAATCGCCCGATCATCTCCGGGTTGCCATACGGCGACCGCTCCTTCGCGTACCACGGCACCGCGACGTGATGCGCGACGAGCATGAACACCGCCATGCTTCCGACCATCGCGCGAGTGCGGAACCAGACGTTCCATTTCGTGCGCGCGACGAATTCGCCCACCGCGAGACACAGGAACGGGTACGCGGGGAGGATGTAGGTGGGGAGTTTGCTCCCCGAGCAACTGAAGAAGAACACGCACCACGCACCGGTGAGCAGCCAGAACCCGCCTGCGGACGACCGGTTCACGCCGTCTTCCGCCGATCCGCGAAGCAGCCTCCAGAAATACGCCGCGAGGAGGATCGTCCCCGGCAGCAGTCCGCCGAGCAAGAGCGGGACGTAGTACCAGATTGGTTGCAGGTGGTCGAACGGCTGAAGGAACCGCATCACGTTGTGTTCCCAGAAGAAGTACTTCAGGAACTGCGGTTCGCGCAAGTACATCGCGATGTACCACGGCAGGTTCACCGCGACCACCACGCCGAAGAACGCGAGGTACCAGTACCACGCGACGGGGGCAGAACCTCTCCCCCCATCCCCCTCCCCTACGAAGGGAGGGGGAGACAGAGAAGACGAGCCTTCTGTTTTCTGTTCTTTCTCCCCCTCCCTTCGTAGGGGAGGGGGTTGGGGGGAGAGGTTCTTGCTCGCCAAAAACGAGTACGCCCACAGCGGCACGAACAACAGCACTTCCGAGATCGGCCCTTTCGTGAGGAACCCCAACCCCGACGCGAGCGCCGCCGCCAGCCACCACTTCTTCTTCAACACGCCGGTTCGCACGGCCTCGAAACCGCACAGCACGGATGTCGTCACGCACAACACGAGCAGACCGTCGAGCAACAGCAGGCGTGCGACGCTCACGAACCCGGGCGCGACCGTCAGTAGCAGCGCCGCCCAGAGCGCGGAGCGTTCGCCGACACTCCGACGGCCGATCAGGTACACCGCGAGAATCGTGAGATGTACGCACAACGCGGGCACGAGCCGCGCCGCTGCCGGCGTGATGCCGAACACGCGATAGCTCAGCGCCGTCAGCCAGTACATCAGCGGCGGTTTGTCGAGGTACGGTTCGCCCTGAAGCGTCGGCACCACCCACGAACCGCTTTGCAGCATCTCCTTGGGGATTTGCGCGTAGCGCCCTTCGTCCGGTTCGAGCAGGTGGAAGCCGCGTGTCGGGTAGAGCAGCACCGCCGGAAGAAGCAGCACAAGGAGAAGCGAGAGTCGGCGAATGCGCGTATCGGGGTCGGCGGTTCCGGGGAACAGGATTCCCGTGAAGAGGAACCGGCACCACGCGATCACGCCCGTGTGTTCCGCCGCATCCATGCTCCCGCCTCCACGAAGGTGCGAGGTTATCGCACAGAAGCGGAACAGCGGTCAATCCGGGGTGCGCGGTCACGGATTGCTCGCGCGTGGTCATTCCGCGCCCCACGGCCTTTTCACTTCAGGCTCCAGATTTGCAGCGTAGTATGAAGGCAAGCCCCTCTACTGCGGAGTGTTCACCATGAAGAAGCGTTTGCTCGCGCCCCTGTTCGCGTTCGCGGTGGCCGCCGCGCTCGTACCCGCACCGTCGGCCGCGCAGCCGAAAGACGATGCCTGGAAGACGACCGTCGAGAAGGCCGGCGCGTTCCTCAAGAAGTCGCAGAAGGAAGACGGCAGTTGGTCCGCGGAACCACAGAATCGCGGCGTCACCGGCATTGTCGTTGTCGGTCTCATCCGCACCGGCACCAAGCCGGACGAAGCACCCGTCGCGAACGGCGTGAAGTTCGTCGAATCACTGGTGAACCCAAAATCCGGGCACATCGCGGGCGACGACGCGAAGGCCACGCTCATCAACTACACCACCAGCATCAACATCATGGCGCTCAACGCCGCGAACAAAGGCGACAAGTACAAAGCGGTG
The DNA here is from genome assembly GCA_945905925.1 of Singulisphaera sp. GP187. Lineage (GTDB taxonomy): Bacteria > Planctomycetota > Planctomycetia > Gemmatales > Gemmataceae > Gemmata. The sequence goes on along the minus strand of CAMDQN010000052.1, from coordinate 36,884 downwards.
GTCGGCAACGCGACGAAGTACCTCAAGGAGTACCAGTGGGACGAGGGCCGCGGCAAGAAGGCCGACAGCGACTACTACGGCGGAGCCGGCTACGCGGGCGACAAGTCTCGCCCGGACCTGTCGAACACCGCATTCTTCCTCGAGGCGCTGAAGGAAGCCGGCGTGTCGAAGGACGACAAGGCGTTCAAGAACGCGCTGGTGTTCGTGAGCCGGTGTCAGAACTTCAAGAGCGAATACAACACCGCACCGTGGGCCGAAAAGAACAACGACGGCAGTTTCGCGTACACCGGGGCCAACGGTGGCGAGAACCGGCGTAGCGACGACACGAAGAACGACATGGGCGGTTACGGCAGTATGACCTACGCTGGCGTGAAGAGCATGATCTACTGCGGCGTCTCGAAAGACGACGAGCGCCTGAAAAAGGCGCTGGAGTGGATCGGCAAGAACTACACGCTCGACAGCAACCCCGGCATGCCCGAAGCGAACAGTCAGCGCGGGCTGTTCTACTACTACCACACGTTCGCCAAGACGATGGACGCACTGAACATCGACCAGTTCACCGACGCGAAGGGCGTGAAGCATGACTGGCGTGCGGACCTCACCGCGGCCATCGCGAAGCGCCAGAAGGCCGATGGCAGTTTCGTGAACGAAACCGACCGTTGGATGGAAGGCGACCCGAACCTCGTGACCGGTTACGCCCTTATAGCACTGTCCTACACCCAACCCAAGAACAAGTAGTAAACAGCACCCGAAGAAGCCAACCTGACACACAGACGCGACGGCGACGACCTGGATTTGCCGCCGTTGCGTTTCTGGCCGCATTCGGCCCGCCCGTTCGCGTTCACGACTTCCGGTTGTCCTTCAAGCCACCCAACTTCACCTCGCACCGGACGTGGCAGTTGGCCAGCGGGCTATCGGGATCGGTGCTCTCATATTCGATGGTGGCCATCATCTGCTTCAGCAGGTACTCGACCACGTGCGGCTCCGTCCTTCCCGAAGATGTATCGAACGTGGTAGGTCGTGTCAGTGGATGTCGCCTTCGACTGACACGACCTGTTGGGGCGATGTCTTCCCCGTGCTCTGCGGGCTTTCGGCCAACTCGTCCGGTTCCTGGATAATCGAGCCTTTGGAATCATCGATGCTTGCGACCAGCAACAGCGACGAATGCCACTTTCGGTACAACATTTCACGGAACGATTCCGTATCCTGGCTGCGTGCGCCACGTCAATTCTCGCCCGTCTGTCTCGACTGAGCGCCTCATGAGTTCTGCTCGTCACCGCGCCTTCACACTCATTGAGTTGTTGGTCGTGATTGCGATCATCGCGATACTGATCGGGTTGCTGCTCCCCGCGATCCAGCGAGTGCGGCAGGCTGCGGCGCGAACCTCTGACATAAACAACATCAAGCAGTGCGGTATCGCGACGCACCACTCCAACGACGTGAACGGTCGGATGCTCGCGCTCATCGGCACCCGGTACACCGCCAGTTCCGGGAACACGACCGCGTGGCTTCTCGTCTCGTACTGGGTGCTGCTCACTCCGTACCTCGAACAGAGCGGCGTGTACAACGGCGTGAGCACCGCGACCGATGCCTGGGCGAAGGTGCCGATCAAGACGTACACGTCGCGGAACGACCCGACCACGCCCGACGGTATCGGGCCCGACGGCTTGCCGGTCGGGAACTACGCCGCGAACGGTCACATCTTCGGGCTGCCGACCGCCGGCGCGACCGGGGTCGTAGATGGCGGCGCGAGCCTCGACAAGTCGTTCCCGGACGGCACATCGAACACGATCATGTTTGCGGCGAAGGCCGGGAAGTGCGGGTCCGGCGGCTCGCTTTACGCGGCCCTCGATATCAAAGGCTACAACGGCTATCTGGTCACGTTCGGCGCGTTCTTCGGCCAGAAGATCCCGGACGCGAGCGGAGTCGGCACAGCGTTTCAAGTGTCGCCCGCCGCGAGCGCGTGTGACCCGGATTTGCCGCAAACGTTCTACCACTCGGGCATCCTCGTCGGTCTCGCCGACGGCAGCTCGCGGTCGGTGAGTGTATCCATCCGGCCGCTCACCTGGCGCCAGGCCGTGCTTCCTAACGACGGCGCGGTTCTCGGCAACGACTGGTAGGCGAGCGAGAGGACAGAAGAACAAACGCCGTGTATCGCTCGACCCGCAAGGGCGATGCGAGTCCCGTTCGCGCGTTTCCCGTTTCATTTTCTCATGCCCACTTCATTCGGAGCGGGTAAACTCAAGTGTTGTGGTGGGAACCTCCTACCAAGAGGATGAACCCGTGCGAGTGTTGCTCGTCGAAGATCACCAGCCGCTCGTGAAGGCTCTCCGACAAGGGCTGGAAGAGGAGGGGTTCGCCGTTGACGTCGCGACCGACGGCGACGAAGCGGACGTGAAGTGCCGGAGCACGTCCTATGACGTGGTCGTGCTCGACGTGATGCTCCCGAAGGTGGACGGGCTGACGCTCCTCAAGCGGTGGCGGAGTTCCGGGGTCAACACGCACGTCCTGATGCTTACCGCGCGGACCACGACGAACGACAAGGTGACGGGCTTAGACGCTGGTGCCGACGATTATCTCCCCAAACCGTTCGAGATGGACGAGTTGTTCGCCCGCATCCGCGCGCTGGTCCGTCGCGGGCACCAGCAGAAAGACCCGGTGCTGCGGTGCTACGACCTGGAGATCGACACCGCCGCGCGCACCGTCCGCCGTGCGGGACAGGCCGTTCACCTTACCCCGCGCGAGTACGCCCTGTTGGAGTTCCTCGCGTACCACCGGGGCAAGGTGGTGACGCGCAGCATGATCTGGGAACACCTCTACGACGAGTACGACGAGAACACGTCGAACGTGGTGGACGTGTACATCCGGTACTTGCGGAACAAGGTCGATAAGGGTTTCGAGCCGGCGCTGATTCTCACCCGCTGGGGCGAGGGGTACATGCTCCGCGGCGACGACGACCCCCCGCTTGCAGCGAAGTAAAAAGTAGAAAGGCAAAAGGAACAGCTCGGTCGCGCTCGTGTTATCCGTTTCGCATCGCTCTTTTACCTTTTGACTTTGGACTTGTTTCCATGCGCTCGATCCGGCGTTCGCTGTTGGGCTACCTGCTCGTCCTGATCGCGCTCGCGCTGGGCGCGGTGGGGGTGCTCGTCGATCGGTTCGCGAACGCGGCAGTGCGCACCCGCGAGGCGTCCGAGGAAGACCGCATCGAGCAGGCGTTCAAGGCGCGCCACGCCGAGGCGAAGGCCAAGTTCGACGCCGACCTGATGGCCGAGGCGAAGGCGCTCGCGACCGAAGTGCAGTACAAGACGGCCGTGCTGTTGGGGCAGAATGAGCCGATGCGCCGGCTCACTCCGATCGAGCAGGTCGTGGCACAGGTCGGTGGGATACTCCTCGGTCATACTCCCGAACGGCGACCGGGTGGACCGGGCGGTTTCGGTGGTTTTGGCGGCCCCGGCTGGCCAGGGCGCGGTGCGGAACCTCAGCCGCCGCTAAAGGCCTCGACCGAGGAAGCCCGGCTGTTCCGGCTTCGGTCGGCGATGCTGGAGTTCGTTCCCGGTCCCAGCCTGCTTGCCGCACTCGCTCCAGTCGCGGCGGTCGAACCAAACCTTCGCGGGAACGATCCCCGACGCCACCACCCGTATCCGAACTGGGTCGAGTTCGATGGCCCCCGTGTCGTAGCCCGCGTCCAGGAGTCGCTCCGCGCCTCGCTCGTGGACGACGATCACGCCCGCCCGTACCAGTTCCAACTCACACTCGTCGCCACCTACCCGAACCGGGCGGGGCGGAACGTTGCCACCCTTGGCGCGCGTGTGGTCGAGGACGCGCTCCTGGTTGCCCCGGAGTTCCTGGAGCCGGCGCCCGATGTCGAACCGAAGTTCGACGACGTGAACATCTCCGATCTCGGCTCCTGCCGTCGGGTCGTTTCTGGGACCACGCCCGGCGGGCGCCCAATCGGGTTCTTCCTGCCGCTCCCGGCCCCGCCCGCCCCCGCCGTCATCGCGCAATACAAGAATTACCCGCCGTTCCGCGGGGCGGACATGATGCTGCGCGTCATCGTCCACACCGCGCGACCGTACTCCGAACTGGACAGCCGGCTCGTGGCCGACCAGAAGGAACGCGACAACCAGTTGGCCCGTGTCCGCGCCGAGACACGCGAGGAACTGGTCAACCTGCGCGCCCGGCTCGTCGTCATCGGCGCGGGCACGTTCGCCGCGCTTGTCCTCGGCGGTTGGTTCTTCGTGGCCCGTGGCCTCGCCCCGCTCCGCCTCCTCTCCGACGCGGTCAGTCTCGTCTCGGAGAAAGACTTCCGCCTGCCGGTCGTACCCACCGAACTGGGCCATGAGTTGGCCCCCATCCACGCCCGCATCACGCAGACGCTTACCCTCCTTCAGCGGGCATTCGCACGGGAGAAACAGGCCGTGGCCGACATTTCGCACGAACTGCGCACGCCCATCGCGTCGCTGCTCGCCACCATCGACGTTGCCCTCCGCAAGCCGCGCACGCCCGAACAGTACCGCGGCACGCTCGAAGAGTGCCGGTTGATCTCCAAACAACTCGGGCAGTTGGTCGAACGGATCATGACGCTCGCCTCGCTCGACGCGGGCAACGACCACACGCACGTTGCTCGCATCGACGCGGGCGAACTCGCGTCCGGGTGCGCCGCAGTCATCCGCCCGCTGGCTGCCGCGAACAACGTCACGGTCTCGATTCACGCCGAGGAGGAGGTGATACTCAACACCGACCCCGGCAAACTGCGCGAAGTACTGATGAACTTGCTCCACAACGCGGTGGAGTACAACGACCCGAACGGCACGATCGAGTTGGCCGTCCGGCGCGCCGGCGAAACGGCCGTGTTCGAGGTCCGCGACACCGGTATCGGCATGACGCCCGAGGTGCGAGACCGCATCTTCGAGCGGTTCTACCGGGCCGACTCGTCGCGCCACGCGACCGGCGTTCACGCCGGGTTGGGCCTCGCTATCGTGAAGGAATACGTCGCGCGGCTCAACGGCACGCTCGCAGTCGAGAGCGAACCGGGCGTCGGGACCACGTTCCGCGTCACGCTTCCGGCACTGACCATCGTGTCCACACTTGTTCCCGCCGACCGCGCGAAACCTGGGCGCGCCGTGCCCGCTGCTTCGTGATGTGAAAGACCCCCCGCCCCTCCCTGCAGGGAGGGGAGCAAGAATCTGCGATTCGTTCAGCCTGAGCGAAAGGTCAATGTCTTGCTCCCCTCCCTGCAGGGAGGGGCGGGGGGGCTCTTCGCTTTTCCGCTGGCGTTCAATTGCGCGCGCGTTATACTTTCCTGAGTTAGAAGCCCGCCGGAACTCTCCCACCACACAAGCAATTACACCCGCCTTTGCTTGGAGCACCTTTCATGCGGCTCCGTTTGCTGTTACTCCTAGCCTGTTGCGTTCTCGCACCCACAACGGCACGCACCGCCGACCGCGCGCCCGCTCCGCGTGCCCTCGTCGCGCCAGCTTCGGCACCCATTGAACAGGTCATTGACCAATTCGTTGATGCCGCGATCGTCGAAGCGAACGTGATCCCCGCGGGCCAAGCCGACGACGCGACCGTCATCCGCCGGCTCACGCTCGACCTCGTTGGGCGCATCCCGACCGCGGGCGAAGTCGATGCCTACGTCAAGTCGAAGGGCGCCGACAAACGCGCAAAGCTCGTGGACCGGCTCATCGCGTCACCGGGTTTCGTGCGGCACCAGGCCGCACTTTTCGACATCATGCTGAACCCCGAAGGCGACCGGCGCGGCAGCGGCGAGTTCCGCACTTACCTCACGGACGCGCTCAAAGAAAACCGCCCGTGGGATCAGATCTTCCGCGAAGTGATGCTTCCGAACGAGAGCGACCCGAAGTTGAAGGGTGCCGCCGCATTCCTCCGCGGGCGCGTCAGCGACGCCGACAAACTGACCGCCGACGTGAGCGTCGCGTTCTTCGGTGTGAACGTGAGTTGTGCGCAGTGCCACAACCACCCGCACGTCGAGGACTGGACCCAGGATCACTTCTACGGCATGAAGGCGTTCCTCGCGCGCACGTTCGACAACGGCGGCTTCCTCGGCGAACGCGGCTATGGCGTCATCAAGTACAAGCCAACGAAAGGCCCGGAGCGCACCGCGAAGATGATGTTCCTCACGGGCGCGTCGGTCGAGGACGCGAACGCGAAAGACCCCGGCGCCGCCGAGATGAAGGCAGAGAAGGACGCACTCGACAAGGCGAAGGCCGCGAAGACCCCGCCGCCGCCGCCGAAGTTCAGCGGGCGTGCCAAACTCGTGGAAGTCGCGCTCAAGGGCGAGAACGCGGAGTATTTCGCGCGGTCGCTGAGCAACCGTCTCTGGCACCGCTTCCTCGGCACCGGCCTCGTTAGCCCGCTCGACCAGATGCACAGCGAGAACCGCTCCAGCCACCCGGAGTTGCTCGCGTGGCTGGCACGCGACACCGCCACCAGTGGCTACGACATCAATCGCCTCATTCGCGGTATTGTGCTGAGCAAGGCGTACTCGCGGAGCAGCCGCTACGAGGGTTCCGAGAGTACGCCGCCGTTCAAGACGTTCGCGGTCGGCCGGCTCAAGCCGATGACGCCGCAGCAACTCGCGACCGCGCTCAAGATCGCTTCCACCGACCCCGCGAGCTTCGACGGGCTGAAACCCGCGGAGTTCGAGACCAAGGTCGAGCAAGCCGAGAGTGCCGCGCGCGGGTTCGCGGCGCTGATTGCGCAGCCGACCGATAACTTCCAGATCGGCGTCGGCGAGGCGCTGTTGTTCAGCAACGGCGACCGCTTGATGAAGGAGTTTCTCACCGACGGCGCGGGCACCACGCTCGGCCGCGCGAAGCTGATGAAGGAACCGAAGGAAGTGGTCGAGTTCTTGGTGAAGACCGCTTACGGTCGGGCCGCGACCGAGACGGAAGCGAAGGCGCTTGTCGGCTTTATCGAGAAACGAAAAGGCCGCGAGGCCGAAGCATACCGGCACGTGCTCTGGGCGCTGGTGACGGCGCCGGAGTTCCGGTTCAGTTATTGAACGATCACGCCGCACCATTGCAACGGTGCGGCTTACCGAGGGCGAATCCATGACTCGTCGCAGCAGCTTTTGTGGCTCAGGTGCTCATTCCATTGACCGCCGCGCATTCTTGGGCGGAGCCGCGGCCGTTGGCGCGACGGTCGCGTCCGACATGACTCAACTCAGTGTGCTGGCCGCGCCAGGCGCGAACGGCGCACTCAAGAAGACGCAGAAGCGCGTTATCCTGCTGTGGCTCGCGGGCGGTGCGTCGCAACTCGAAACGTGGGATCCGAAACCGGGCGCGACGACCGGCGGCCCGTTCCGTTCCATTCAGACCGACGTGCCGGGGCTTCGCATCTCGGAATTAATGCCGAAGATGGCGACGCGCATGAAGACCACGTGCGTGATTCGCGGCCTGAATACCAAGAACGGCGACCACGGCAGCGCCGCAGTGACGATGATGAAGGGCCGGCGCGACGAGGCCGCGCTTCGCTACCCAGACCTCGGTGCGGTCGTAGCTCGCGAGATGGGTCGCGCGGACAGCAAGGTGCCGGATTACGTCACCTTCTACACGCAGACCGAAGGCCGTAGCATGGCCCCCGGCACCTCCGGGTTCCTCGGTGCCCGCTACGCGCCGATGGAACTGACCACGAACAACTACCCTGAGTTCATCAAGAAACTCGACGGCATCACCGACCTCGATCACCTCGAACGCGGCGAACTCCGCGACCTGCTCGGCAAGCAGTTCGGTCAGGGGCGCAGTTCCGAAACGATGAGCAGTCAGAACGAGGCGTACCAGCGCGTTCGCGGGATCATGGCAAGCGAGAAGTTGTTCGACGTGACGCAGGAACCGCAGAAGGTTCGTGACCGTTACGGCCCGACGCAGTTCGCGGAGCAAGTGCTGATCGCGCGACGGTTGGTCGAAGCCGGCGTGCCGTTCGTGCGCGTCGGCCGCGCGTGGTGGGACAGCCACGGGCAGAACTTCGAGACGCACCAGGAGATGGTGCCCGAACTCGATCACGTCATGGCGACGCTGATCGACGACCTCAGCGAGCGCGGCATGATGGACGACGTGATGATCGTCACGCTGGCGGAATTCGGGCGCACGCCAAGCATCAACGCGAGCCTGGGCCGCGACCATTTCGCGAGCGCGTGGAGCAGCACCATCACTGGGTGCGGCATCAAGCCCGGGTCCGTGTACGGCAAGAGCGACCCGAAGGGCCAAACGGTAGTGTCCGAAGAAGTGGATGCGGGCAGCCTGTTCGCGACGATCTACTCGGCGCTGGGCCTGGACCCGGACAAGAACTACCACGTCGGCAGTCGCCCGATCCCGCTGGTGAACCCCGGTGTTCACGCGATCAAGGCCGTGCTGAAGTGACCGGAACCGCCACAAGCCGCACCATTGCAATGGTGCGGCTTGTCCCACCCTACCTTTCTCACCAAGACACCAATCAGCCATGAAAGCTCCCAACCCGGATACGCTGAAGTCGGTCAAGGACTTCTCCCGCCAAGCGATCACGTTCGCGATCGCCCGAGCCGATGGCTCGGACACCGCGTACCTCGGCTGCTCCGACTTCAAGGTGTACGCAGCCGACTTCAGCGCGACCAAGTTCGAGCCGAAGGAACTGTATGCCCACGAGAGTTACGTCACCGGCGTCGCGCTCGCGGGCACCACGCTCGTCAGCGGCAGTTACGACGGCAAGTTAACGTGGTTCGACACCGAGGAAGGCGAGACGATTCGCACGCACGAGGCGCACGCGAAGTGGATTCGGAAGGTCATTGCATCACCGGACGGGAAACTCGTCGCGAGCGTCGCCGACGATATGGTGTGCAAGGTGTGGAACGCCGCGACCGGCAAACTCGTTCACACGCTGAAGGGCCACAAGGAGAAGACCCCCAACGACTTCGCCTCCATGCTCTACGCGGTGGCGTTCTCGGCTGATGGCAAACTGCTCGCGACCGGCGACAAGGTCGGGCACGTGGTTGTGTGGGACGTGAAGACTGGCAAGGAACTCGGCACCTGCGAAGCCCCGGTCATGTACACGTGGGACAAGCAACAGCGGAACCACTCCATCGGCGGCATTCGGTCGCTCGCGTTCTCGCCTGACGGCAAGTCGCTCGCGGTCGGTGGCATGGGGAAGGTCGGGAACATCGACCACCTCGAAGGCAAGGCTCGCGTCGAAGTGTTCGACTGGAAGGCCGGCAAGCTGACGGCCGAGTTCCCCGGTGACAAGTTCGTGGGCTTGGTGAACCGGCTCGCGTGGTCCCCGGATGGCTCGTGGCTCGTTGGTGCCGGCGGCGCGGGCGAAGGGTTCCTTTGCTTCTTCGACCCAGCCGCCAAGAAGACGCTGCGCCAGGAGAAACTGATGATGCACGTTCACGACTTCGCCATTTCCGCCGCGGGCGACCTCATCACCAGCGTCGGCCACAATCGAATCACCGTGCATAAGCTCGGCTGATTTGGTGAGTCGCAAGTCCACAAGTCGCAAGTCCCAAGTCGAAGAGAGCCATCTGGCTTCTTTGACTTGGGACTTGTGACTTGTGGACTTGCGACGGTGCCGTGAGGTCATTCGTCCGGCGGCGTACAACTGATCTGCGTTTTGATGAGCGTGACCCGGTTGCCGGTCGCGTTGTAACGCACTTCGTCCATGAAGGACCGCATCAGGAGCAACCCGCGCCCGCTCGGGCGCTCAAGGAACGCTGGGTCGGTCGGGTCCGGCAGACTCGCCACGTCGAACCCCGGTCCCTCGTCCGCGATCACGAACGACGCGCGTGTCGGCGTCACGCGGGCGACCACCCGCACGCGGCGCGCGGCGTAGGGCTTCTGGTCGAGTCGCTCGCGCACCATCGCGTGGAACGGTTCGTCGCCGTTCTCCTTTAACTTTGAACTGATCTCCAAGTTCCCGTGGTAGATCGCGTTCAGGAGTGTCTCTTCGAGCGCGATTCCGACCCGCGTCACCCCGTTGCGGTTGCACACGCCAACCGCGAGCAGGTCGTCGCGGATCTGCGCCACGAGCGGGCGGATCAACCGCGGGTCGTTTTCCAGGACGAACCGACTGATGCGCCCGGTCATACCGGAGCGTAACCGGACGCGGTCCGATTCGTCACGGGCGTTCGTGAGGACGCGCTCCAGGATACGCCCCAGGTCGGTCACCATTGCGCGCTTTGATACGTAGTCCGCAGCACCCGCTTTCAGCGCGTTGACCGCCATTTGCTCGCTCCCGTGCCCGGTCATCAACACGACCGGGATGTGTGGGAACCGGTCGCGGACCTGCTCGACGAGCGCCAACCCGTCCATCTTCGGCATGTATGTGTCGGTCAGAACCAGACTCGGCTGCACCCGTTCGATCTGTTCGAGGGCCGCGACGCCGTTGACCGCGTGAACCACATGCCACGTCCCGATCGCGTCGAGCAGCGAGTAGACGATCCGCCGCTGAACGGACGAGTCATCGACCAGGAGAACGGTCGGGGCATTGGTCGGGATCGGTTTCGCGGCCATCGGTGCAAAGGCCGGGGCCGGGGTAGTGTCCGTCGTGGCACCAACGAGTACGGACATGGACGACGCGCCTTATTCGGGTGCTCGTATCTGAGTGGAACTCTATTCGAGCGTAGAACGGTGGTGGCCGGGCGCGCACCGATTGTTTCGCGCCGCAGGCCACTTTTCCTGACACTCTCCGTTCCGATTCCACCGTCGCGCGAATTGTTCGCTCCGGCGCGATAGTGGTTTGACCGGAATGTGGTCTGCCGCTCCGCGGCGGTCTTTTCCTCGCCGAACAAAGGCAGAAGACCGCTGCGGAGCGGCGGACCACATTCCGGTCAAATCCTCACGAACACCTTGCGCCGATACATCCACCAGAGGATCAGCCAGAACACCGCGAGGAGCGCAACGCCGCTCGCGAGCGGTTCGTACGGACCGAATTGGCTGAACACGTTCCCGCCGAAGTGGATTATGAACGAGGCCGCCACGAACCCCTTAATCAGGTGCTCACCGACGTAGGCGGCGATCGAGTTCGCGCCGATCACTTTCAACGGGAACGCCCACCCGCCGGGCAACCCGGTGTCGAGTAGCGCCGCGAACAATGCCAGTAACAGGAAGCACCATCCCGCACTGAAAAGCACCCACGCGGGCGTCCAGATGCGCTTCACGTTCGGGCAGATTCCGGTTGCATCGAGCAGCCAGCCGGACGCGAGAAGCCCGAGGCCCACCGCGACGAACCGCTTGATCTTCTCGCGCGGTGCAGTCTGGGTTCGCAGCCATCCGCCCGCGAGCAGACCGAGGATCATCGTTGCGAGCGTCGGGATGAAACTGAGTGTCGCGTAGCCGCCGCGGTTGTGCGTGAACGGCGCTTCGCGCGGGAACTGGTTGAGGAGCCACGCGTCGAACGCCCACGCCGTGTTGCTGTTTTTGTCCCAGTGCGCCGCGAAGCCGGTCGGGCGCTCTTCGACTGCCAGCCCGTTCACCGCCTTGTAGTCGAAGTCGGCCGGCGGCAGCGGGTAGACCGCGAACGCGAGCCAGTAGCCCACGAGAATCGTCCCGAACGCGGCCCATTGCCACGCCGGGCGTAGCCGGGCCAACCCGTAGAGGAATACGTACCCGAGACCGATCTGCGAGAGCGTGTCCTCAAAGGTGAAGTTCGTTTGCGGTTTGCCCATCGAGCGCAGGAACACGCCGAGCGCAACGAGCAGGAATGCGCGCCAGACCGCGTGCAGCCACCCCAACCACAGCGGTTCCGCGCGGCCCGCGCGGGACAGCAGCGAGAACGGCAGGGCGACACCCACGAGGAACGAGAACGACGGTTGAATCAGGTCGTGCAGTGAGCACCCGCGCCATGCGACGTGGTCCTGGTGGAACGCGAGGAAGTTCCAGAACTCGGAGCCGAGGAAATTCTTCTTCATCTGCCGCAGGTTCAGAACCTCGGCGAGCATCAGCAGCATGACGAAGCCGCGGTACGCGTCCACGGACGCAACACGCGCAGGAGGAGCCAGGGAGGGAGGCGATGCTGACATGAGATTTCCGAAAGGCGAGTGGGGGCTTGCGCCCCCCTGTTGAAACCTTCAAGACGCGAAAGTCTTCAGACAAACAGGCTTCTTCCGTTCATTGCCGGTTGCAAGGTTCCACACGCGTCACGTCTTGTCGCTGACGCCGGAGATGAGCGTCTTCCCGTCGGCGCTGATAGCCAGCCCGCGGATCGCGACCGAGTGGCCTTCCACGTAGTCCTTTTCGTACGCGTCGCGTAGTGCGTCCACGACCTCGCTGATGTAGTTGGTGGGCGGGGCTTCTGGCTCGTCTGCGGTGGTCGCCAAGCCGACCACCGCGACCGCGACGAGCGCCGCCAGAAGAACGCGAACCCGGCCGACGTGATGCGACATGAACGAGTTGCCTCTGGGATCGGTGCGGCGCCCGTGCCGTACTACAATACGGGCACGGGCGGGCGCCCGGACCCGATAACACCACCGCATTCTAACCTGGGCGGGTCCGCCCGCAAGGAACAGCTCCCGGATGGCACGACTTCCCCGAATCGCGGTCACGATGGGCGACCCAGCCGGCGTCGGCCCGGAATTGTGTCTGCGCCTGCTCCGCGACGAACGGGTACTGGCGATGTGCGAACCGATTGTGTTCGGCGATGCGGGCATCCTGCGGCGCGTGTCGAATCATCTGAACTGGCCGGTGCCCGATCTGGCTTCGATGCGTGACCTGACTGCGACCGATGGCGGCAACGACGCGCTCGTTCCAGGGCGAGTGTCGGCCGTGTGCGGGAAAGCCGCTTACGAGTACGTTACCGCAGCCATCGACGAGGCGCTCGCCGGGCGTGTGGACGCGATCGCGACCGGCCCGCTTCACAAGGAGGCGCTGCACGCGGCCGGCATCCCGTTCCCCGGCCACACGGAGATTCTCGCGAGCCGCACCAACGCGGAACGTTCGTGCATGATGCTCACGGCCGAAGCGATCACCTGTAGCCTCGTCACCGTTCACGTCGGCTATCGCGATGTGCCGGCACTGCTCACGACCGAGCGAGTGCGCGACACGATCGACCTCACGGCCGAAGCAATGCGGCGCATCCGCGGGCGCTCGCCGCGACTCCTCGTGTGCGGACTGAACCCGCACGCGGGCGAACACGGGCTGTTTGGCGACCGCGAAGAAGAACGCGTAATCGCGCCCGCTGTGGAGGCCGCGCGCCAGGCGGGCATCGACGTGAGCGGCCCGCTCCCGCCGGACACCGCGTTCCTGCCGAAGTACCGCGCCGCGTGTGACGCCTACGTGTGCATGTACCACGATCAGGGGCTGATCCCACTGAAGGCGCTCGCGTTCGAGGACGCGGTGAACGTCACGCTCGGACTGCCCATCGTGCGCACCAGCGTCGATCACGGGACCGCGTTCGACATCGCGTGGAAGGGCGTTGCGGACGTATCGAGCTTCGTGCAGGCGGTGAAACTCGCGGTGAAACTGTGCGCGAGCGCAAGTTGATCGGCACCCCGTGTTCCGTTCGGGGTGAGAGTGTCGAAGTCACGTCTCTTTTCTGACTCGCGAGGAAACATCATGTCCCGTATCGCCGTCTGCGCGCTGCTGTTCGCGGCGTCGTGCCTGTTGGTCGGCCACCGCGCCGACCCGGCCACCGCGCAGGACAAGAAAGACAAGGACAAGAAGGATACGGCCACCGAGAAACAGGTCGCGGACCTGCAGAAGCAACTCAAGGCGGCGCAGCAGGACATCCAGCAAGCCGTCCAGCAGATCAACGCACTGAAGACCGTGAACAACAACCTGCAAGCGGCGAACAACCGGTTGGAAGCGGCACTCAAGAAGGAGAAGGGCAACGACGCGAAGGACGACAAGAAGATCGATGAGCTTCAGGCGATCGTCAACAACTACAAAAGCGCGGGTCTGATTCACGTCGTGATCCTGAAGCTGAAGGCCGATTCACCGAGCGCCGAACCACAATCGCTGATCGACGACACCTATTCGCAGCTCTCGAAGATCAAGACGGTTCGCGGGGTGTGGGCCGGTAAGCCGTCGAGCAAGGGCACGCCTGACGCCGCGACCGAGTACACCGTCGCGCTGGTGTTCGTGTTCGACAACGCGGACGGGTTGAAGACGTACCTCAACGACGCCATTCACACCAAGTTCGCCGACAAGCATTTGAAGAAGTGGGAAACGCCGATTGTGTACGACTTCGAGCCGAAGAAGGCGGCTCCGTAAGGTAACGTGAATGTGACCCGATGTGGGCGGCGTGATTTGGCTTTTAGCCCACGGAGAGGGCTAACAGCTCGGTCGCAGCGCGCTCGTCCCTTCTTCACATTTCTGGTTCCTGAACGGTTCTCGTTTGGGTATCCTCACTCACGACTCGTTCATTTAATTCCTGTTCGGAGTCTCTCTGATGTCTCAGCCCCTTGCACGGGCCGCGGTCGTCGTGTTGGTCTTATTTTGCGCTCCGGTCGCGTTCGCTCAACCGGACCAGTACGAACCTCTCGTCGCCGGACTTTCGGCGCGGTGCATCGGCCCCGCGAACATGGGCGGTCGCGTTACCGAACTCGCGGTCCTGGAAAGCAACCCCGATACCTACTACGTTGCGACCGCTGGCGGCGGCGTGTGGAAGACCACCGATGGCGGGGTCACGCTCAAGCCCGTCTTCGACGACCAATCCACACAATGCATCGGTGCAGTCGCGGTGTGCCAGGGGAAACCGGATGTGGTGTACGTTGGCACCGGCGAAGGCAACCCGCGCAACTCCGTGTCGTGGGGCGAGGGCGTCTACAAGTCCGCCGACGGCGGCAAGACCTGGGCCGCGTGCGGGCTGAAGGACACGCACCACATCGGCCGTATCGTCGTGCACCCCACAAACCCCAACATCGTCTATGTCGCCGCGATTGGGCACTTCTGGGGCCCAAACGCGGAGCGCGGGCTGTTCAAGACGACCGACGGTGGCAAGACCTGGGAAAAGAGCAAGTTCATCGACAACAACACCGGCTTCGTGGACGTGCAGATGGACCCGGCTGACCCGGACACGCTCTACGCGGCGGCCTGGCAGGTGCGCCGCGACAGTTTCTCGGGTGGTAGCCCGCGGGTCCAGACCGGCGAGAGCGGTGGGCTGTTCAAGACGACCGACGCCGGCAAAACGTGGGAGAAGATGAAAGGCGGCTTGCCCGCGAACTCCTACGGCCGCTGCGGGTTGGCCGTGTACCGCAAGAACCCCGATGTCGTGTTCGCGATCGTTCAGACGAATGAGACGGCAGGCGCGCTAACGAACGCCGGCCAACCGGCCACGATGGTGAGTAAGGACGGCAAACCCGGCGCGGTTGGGAAGGTCGAAACCGGCGGCGTGTTCCGCTCTGCGGACAAGGGCAAGTCGTGGAAGAAGATCAACGACTTGTGCCCGCGACCGTTCTACTACGGTCAGATTCGCGTTGACCCCAGCGACGAGAAACGACTCTACGTCCTCGGCGTGACACTCCAAACCTCCGCCGACGGCGGGCTGACGTTCGCCGTCATCGGACGCACCATTCACGCCGACCACCATGCACTCTGGGTCAACCCGAAGGACTCGAAGCACGTCCTCGCCGGCAACGACGGCGGGCTGTATCTCTCGAAGGACACCGGTGCCACCTTCACCGCGAACCGCGGGCTGGTGATCAGCCAGTTCTACGGTGTCGCGGTGGACACTCGCGTGCCGTACCGCGTCTACGGCGGGTTGCAGGACAACGGCAGTTGGGGCGGTACGACCGCGACGCACTTCGATGACGGCGTGACGCTCGCGGACTGGCGCCGTCTGCTCGGCGGCGACGGCTTTCAGGCCGCAGTCGATCCCACGGACCCGTACACGGTGTACCTCGAAAGTCAGTACGGCGCGCTCGCCCGCGTCAACCTGCGCGGCGCGAAGGGACCGGCTACCAGGAACATTCGCCCGACAGCGCCGAAAGGCGGCACCGTCAGCCGTTACAACTGGAACGCGCCGATTCTGCTCTCGCCGCACGACCCCAAGACGCTCTACTACGGCGCGCAGCACCTTTACAAATCGACGAATCGCGGCGACGCGTGGGCGAAGATCAGCACGGACCTGACCACACCACCGAAGGATGGTGCGGGAGGTTCAGGATACACCATCCTGGCGCTCACCGAATCGCCGGTGAAGTCCGGCGTGTTGTGGGTCGGCACCGACGATGGAAAACTTTGGGTTTCCAAGAACGATGGCAAAGAGTGGATCGATGTTAGCGATAAACTCCCCGGTCCGAAGGCTCGTGCGGTCGCGAAGATCGAGTGCTCGCACTTCACCCCCGGCACTGCGATGGTCGCCATCGACCGGCACCGCAACGACGACTTCAAGCCGTACATCTTCCTCACGACCGACTACGGCGAGACGTGGAAATCACTCTCGGCAAACCTCCCCAACGGCGCGGTCGTCGGGGTGGTGCGGCAGTCGTCGAAGAACAAATTGCTGCTGTTCGCGGGAACCGAACTGGGGCTGTACGTCACGTTCGACGCCGGCACGAAGTGGCACCATGTCGCCAAGAGCGGGATGCCGGCCACGGTTCGCGTCGATGATCTTGTCGTTCACCCGCGCGAGCGCGAACTGGTAATCGGCACGCACGGGCGCGGCATTTGGGTGGTGGACATCGCGCCGTTGGAGCAGTTCGCGGAACCGGTGTGGAAAGCGGACGCCCACTTGTTCAACGTGAAGCCCGCGTACCTCCACAAATCGGCGGCGCGCCCGATGATGCCGCCCCTCGGGTTCAAGGCGCCGAACCCGCCGAAGGGCATCCCGGTTCACTTCTACATGACTGCCAAGACCGCGGGGAAGACCGAGGTCACCTGTACGGACGCGAAGGGTAAGCGGGTCGGGTTGTACCTGGGCCGCGACACGCCGGGTCTGGACCGGTGCGTGTTCGACGTGAAGGAACCCGGCGAGTACACCATCACGCTCAAAGCCGGCAACGTGACTCAAACGCAGAAAGTAACGGTGAAGGAAGTGGAGGCGGAGAAGAGTGAGGGCGAGTGAAGTTAGCCGCAAGCCGAAGGCGAGCGAGGCTCCTTCGCGCTCGCTTTCGGCTTGCGGCTAACGAGAGGTGAACCTTCGCTCCCTGTCGCCCTGTCAGGACTCCTGTAACATGCTCGTTGGTGGCGTGGGAGGTTGCGGCTGTATGACCGCGTGCCACACGCCACCCTTACAGGGTATCTCCACATGGCAAGCGAAGCAGAGTTGAAGGCCGCGGGCGAGAAGCACATTCCCAAAGATTACGACCCCGCACTCTACAAGTTACGGCACTCCCTCGCACACGTTCTCGCGCAGGCCGTTGTGGAACGCTTCCCCGAGGCGAAGCCCACCATCGGGCCGCCCATCGAGTACGGCTTCTACTACGACTTTGATTTAGACGTGAACCCTACTGACACCGATCTGAACTGGATCGCGGACCGGATGCGGGCGATCATCAAGGCGAAGCACGCGTTCAAGGTGCGCGAAGTTTCCGCCGCCGAGGGGCGCGAAATCTTCAAGGACAACCCGTACAAACTCGAACTCATCGACGGACTTACCAAAGGTCAGGACGAGTACGGCAACGCGAACGCGGGCGCCGCGACCATCACCGTTTACCAGCAAGACACCTTCACCGACCTGTGCCGCGGGCCGCACGTCGAGACCACCGGGAACCTCGACGCGAAAGGCTTCAAGATTCAGCAGGTCACCGGCTCATACTGGCGCGGCGACAGCAAAAACAAAATGCTGAAACGGTTCCACGCGACCGCGTGGGCAAGCGGCGATGACCTCAAAGCCCACCTCGCGCGCCTCGAAGAAGCCGCGAAGCGCGATCACCGCAAGGTCGGACGCGAACTCGAACTGTTCGCCAACGAACCGCTGTTCGGCTCCGGCTTTCCGATGCTGCTGCCGAAAGGTGCGACCGTTCGCCGGTTGCTCGAAACCTTCATCACCGACTACGAACGTCGCGCCGGTTACCTCCACGTGTACACCCCGGACGCGGCGAAGAAGGAACTGTACATCCAGTCGGGGCACTGGGAGCACTACAAGGACGGCATGTTCCCGCCGATGTCACTCGGCGAAGACGAAGACCTCGTGCTGCGGCCGATGTGCTGCCCGCACCACATTCAGGTGTACAAGTCGAAGGCGCGCAGTTACCGGGACCTGCCCATCCGCATCGCTGAACTCGGCACCATGTACCGCTACGAGAAGTCCGGCGTCGTCGGTGGTCTGAGCCGCGTGCGCTGCATGACACTCAACGACGCGCACCTGTTCGTTCGGCCCGATCAGATCAAGACCGAGATCGCGGGCGTTCTCGCCTTGATGAAGTGCGCTTACGCGGACCTCGGTATCGGCGAGTACCGCTTGCGGCTCTCGAAGCACGACCCAGCCGACAAGGTGAAGTACGTCGATAATCCCGCGATGTGGGAGAGCAGCGAGCGCATCTTGCGCGAGGCGCTCGTCGAGTCAGGCTTACCGTTCTTCGAGGCCGACGGTGAGGCTGCGTTCTACGGGCCGAAGATCGACGTGCAGGTGAAGGACGTGATGGGCCGCGAGGAAACCCTCTCGACCATTCAACTCGACCAGCACCTGCCGGAGCAGTTCAAACTGGAGTTCAAGGACACCGACGACACCCCGAAACGCCCGGTGATGATTCACCGCGGCGTGATCAGCACCATGGAACGCATGATCGCGTACCTCATCGAGTTGTACGCGGGCGCGTTCCCGGTGTGGCTCGCGCCGGTGCAAGTGGCGATCGTGCCCATTGCGGACCGGCACTTCGAGTTCGCGCAGAAACTCGGCGAGCAGTTGCTCGACGCGGACTATCGCGTTGATGTGGACTTAGGCGACAAGCGCATGCAAGGAAAGATTCGCGACGCGCAGTTGCAGAAGATTCCCTACATCCTCGTGATTGGCGACAAGGAGATGGAAGCGAACGCGGTCGCTGTCCGCTTGCGGAACGGGGAAGACCTGGGCGCGAAGCCGGTCGCGGAGTTCGTCGCGATGCTGGAAGCAGTCGTGAAGTCGCGCACCCTGAAGTTGGTGCCGTAAGGCGCACCCCGCCCACAAGGGCGGGGGTGGTTCCGCGGATGGCCCCACCCGACGCATCTCGCCCTTGCGGGCGGGACGCGCCCCGTTTACGTCTTCACATGCACCACGGTGCCGTAAGCCGGGTTGAACGTGGTGTAGCCGTCCACCAAACCCCACAGCACGCTGTACGGTGGTTCTTCGTTCGGGTACGAGACGTAACCGTCGGTGAGCACCAGCACCGCGTTCACCTCCGGGTCGTCGGACAGTTCGTCCATCGCCGGGGACATGTCGCTGCCACCGAAGCCGGTGATCTTGTAGCTCGTGAGTTCGGCCGGGTCGATCCACTCATCCGCCGTTACGCCCACATCGCACTGCATGATGTGAACCTGATTCACGCCCGCGCCTTCACAGAATGATGCGAGCAAACCCAGGATGCGCGGCAGCGTGTTGATCATCGAACCGCTCGTGTCCATGACGACGTGCAGCGCCCAGCCCTCACGCTTCCGCCCCGCGAGGATGACGCCATCGTCGCGTTCGGCGCCGCGGCGGCTCGGTTTCGCGTAACTGCGCGGGCCGGGCGAGACGGCGTCCAACCAGTGTTGAAGCGCGAGCTGCCACGGCGGTTGGTACGCGGTCGCGATCGCTTCCATGAGCGTGCGCGACGCGCCGGGGTCCGCGCCCGCGCCGTGCCCGGTTGCCTGATCCATCTGACTGCGCAATTCCTTCAGAGTGACCGAACGCACGGCTTCGCGTCGCACGCGGTCGCGGCTCGCGGAGCGCTCTTTCGGTCCGATATCTGGTTCGAGTTCGGCCTCCTCCTCGGCGGTCATCGCGTCCCCCGAAGGGCACTCGTCTTCGTCGTCGTCCTCCTCGTCGGGTTCGTCAGGCTCCGGCGGCACCAGACCCGCGCGTTCGAGTTCTTGCTGAATCGCGCTCTTCGGCTGCTTCTTACGCTTCGGCTTCTTCTTCCGCGCGACGGTCCAGCAGTCGCCCGGTTTGGTGGTGCCGTCGCGGGCGAGTTCCGTGACCAGCGTTTCGAGCGACTCCTGACGCGCGCCGGGGCGCACCAGCCCGCCGAGTGGAACGCCGCGGTTCAGTTCCACGGAGAGGATGTCATTGATGACGTAATCGTGCGCGACGTTGACGAGGTGCGGGTTCGCGTTCCCACCGCGACCGAACGTATCGAGCGCCAGGTGCATGAGTTCGTGCGCGACCACGAACACGAGGTCCGGGAGCGGTGTTTCGGAGAACGCGCGCGGGTTCACGAGCATCAGCCCGGACGCGCCGATGGCCGCGACCGGATACTTTTTCGTTACCTTGACGCGCACGCTGTGGCACAGCCCCGACAGGTGCGGAAGCGAGGCCGAAACGAGCTTCAGCGCGCGGGTCGCGTTCGTGGCGGCGAGTTTCTCGGGTGTGGGCGGTTCCACGGTAGTTGCCGCTCCTCGATCCCTGCGGGATCGACGCAAAACCGGGCGATTCGCTACGATTCGATGGCTTCTGATGGAAGGCCCGTTACTTCCTTCAGCGTCTCAAGCATCACCTCGTTCGCTCCGAGCGCGGACCACTGTTCGACGTGATCGAGCATCAGCGCGAACCGGTACTCTTCGCCGACCGAGGCTAGAAACGCGTTCACCTTTGTGGCGTCCGGTGCGCGGAGTTGATCCGCTTCGATCGCCTGCCGGATGCGGTTAACCACGAACCACATCGCCGTCTCCGATTTCGGCAGCAGTGCGGGGTTGTCAATGTAGTCAGCGGCGGAGCAGAGGGTGGCCAGGCCGTCCTCGCAGAGAGCGCAGAACAACCCGGCGTCGTGCGGGGTGAGTCGGCCGAACGCCAACGCCCGGCGCTCTTCAAGTGAGAGTCGCCCGGCGCTCTCCGCGAGGTGCAGGTCGCGAGAGAGCATCGCCCAGGCGCGCGGCGTCGAGAACGGTACTGGGTCCGCGGGCACCGGGCGCTGCAGCGCGAACGGGACGTGCCGCACGAACGACCGCACCTCGGCGCGCACACCGTTCCGTTCGGCCCACGTAAGCCATTCGTCCACATCGACGCGCACCGGCAGCACGAACACGCGGTTCACCAGCGCGCTCGACAGCGCGCGGACCAGCGCCCGGTCCTCGGTGCGGTTCCCGGCCGCGACCACCCACGTTCCGCGCGGCAGGTGGTACTCGCCCAGACGTCGTTCGAGGAGTAACGAGTAGAACGCTTTCTGCACCTCGGGCGGCGACGCCGGCAATTCGTCGAGGAATAGGCAGAACGGCTTGTTGTCGTCCGGGAGCAGGAGTCGCGGCGGGCAGAAGACGGCGCGGTTGCCGACGATCTTGGGCACACCGGACACGTCTTCGGGTGCGATCTGCGTTCCGAGCAGCGACTTGCACTCGAGGCCAGCTTCGGTCGCGGCGGCGCGCACGACATCGGACTTGCCCACGCCCGGCGGCGATAGTAGCAGCACGCTCTCGGTGTCCGCGAGGCACCGGATTAGCTCCTTTGCCTCGGAGAGGGTGACGGCGTTTGAAGATTGATGGGCCATTGCGAACACAGCCTTGTCGTTTAGCCGCAACCCCGCAGGGGTGCGCGGAGCTTCGCGCACCAGGAAGAACACAACAGGAAGGTCACAACCTCATCCCCAGACACAACCCATGCAGAGCGAGTTTGGCTTTCACTTCGCGGAGCGGCGTCTCACCGAAGTTGCGAATCTCCAGCAACTCGTCGTCGGTGCGAACCACCAGTTCGCGAACGAGGGTGATGCCCTCGGCTTCGAGGCAGTTGGTCGCGCGCACGGACAGTTCGAGTTTGGCGAGCGGCCAGTTCAGTTTCTCTTCGAGAGAAGTCGATTCGGCCGGGTTGCCGAGCCACACGGCCGCAAACAGGCGGGCGTCGATCTCGCTCACGCGTCCGACAGCAAGCGCGCGCACCAGCGACGGCGTGAGTTGGCCACGGGCGTCGACGAGGTCGATCGCGCGGCCCAGCGACGCCCACGCGCGCGGCGTCGAGAACGGTGACGCCTTGTCCGGCACTGGGCGCAGCAGCGCCTCCGGGTGGTGCTCGATGAACTTCACCACGTCATCGCGCACCTTGTTGGCCTGCGCCCACGCGAGCCACTCCGGCACGTCGATGCGGACGTTCAGAATCAGAACACGGTTCACCAACGCGCTGGAAATGGTACGCACCAGCGCCTTGTCTTCGGCGCGGTTGCCGGCCGCGACGACCCACGTCCCTTCGGGCAACAGGTACTCCCCGATGCGGCGTTCGAGCAGCAGCGAGTAGAACGCTTTCTGCACGTCCGGCGCGCACGCCGGGAGTTCGTCGAGAAAGAGGCAGAACTTGGTAGCGTTCTCTGGGAGCAGCACTCGCGGCGGGCAGAACACGCTGCGCTCGCCGACGATTCGCGGCACGCCGGACACGTCCTCGGGCGCGATCTGCGTACCGAGCAGCGACTTGCACTCCAGGCCCTCGGCTGCGGCGGCCTGACGCACCACGTCGGACTTGCCCACGCCCGGTGGCGACAGTAGCAACACACTCTGCTCGTGCGACAGACAACGGATGAGGTCGCGTGCCTGCGACAGCGTGACCGTTTCGGTGATCGGGCCGGAACTCATGGGGTTTCCCGTTGTAGGGTGGGACAAGGCTTTGCGCCGTCCCACGTTTTGCGCCGTCAAGTACGAACAGGATCGCGGTCGCGTCGCTCTGAAACGTGGGACGGCGCAAAGCCTTGTCCCACCCTACATTCACAC
The DNA here is from genome assembly GCA_945905925.1 of Singulisphaera sp. GP187. GTDB lineage: Bacteria > Planctomycetota > Planctomycetia > Gemmatales > Gemmataceae > Gemmata. The sequence goes on along the minus strand of CAMDQN010000052.1, from coordinate 14,151 downwards.
GCGCCAGGTGAACGGGCAGTACAGGTCGCGCTCGAACACGATGTACTTCTCGTAGTGCGCCTGATCCGGGACCGGAACCGCTTGCTCGCGCAGCCGGTGGATGAGCAACTCGCGGATGGCGACCGGGGCCATCGCCAGCGCCGTCGTCAGCGCGGTCCGCAGAACGCGGTACGGCAGGGATTCGGGGTTCACGAGGTAGCCCTGCGGGGGCTGATCCGCGGTGCCCTGCCTCGCGTTGTACACCAGCACGAACGACCACGGCAGCGCCGGCCAGCACGCGACCGCGGCGCCCGTCGGTGGCACCAGCCACAACCCGAGCTTCGGGAAGTGCGCGTGATACAGCACCGGGAGCAGGTTCAGGAACGCGCGCCGCGCCGGCAGCAAGTCGAGGAGCATCTGCACCTCGGCGGCCTTCAGCAGTTGCCCCAATCGGCCGACTTGCGAGAGGTTGTCTTCGGCGAGCAACTTCGCGAGCGAGTCCGCGACCGGGCCGGCGTTCTCCTTATCGTCGGCCCACTCGTAGAGCGGTTCCAGGTCGAACCAGAACCACAGTTCGCCGAGCGCCCGTGGCCGGGCGGCGAGCAATCCCACGAGTGCCGTTTCCAGCGATTCCGGTTTGGCCGCGCCGATCGCCTTCGCCGCGTCGCGCCAGGTCGCGCACGGCATCAGCCGGTTGCCCAACTCGCACAGCGCCGGGTACGGCTCGCGGGCCGCGACGTGCGCGGCGATCGTTTCGCACGCGGGCGCGAGGTTGTGCCCGGTCGGCTTCTTCTTTTTGCCGCCGGCCTTACGGCTGCCCGCGTTGCGGCCGACAAGTTCGTCTTCCAACTTCTCGGCCGCGCGCGCCTTCAGGTCGGCGACTTCGCGTTCGTCGCGGTCGCGGTAGTAGTCCTCTTCCGGGTCCGCGGAGGGCGGATCGTAGGTCGCGGGGTCGATCGGCTGACCCGGCTCGGTGAGACCGGGAAGGTCGCTTTCGCGCGCGAACCCGTGCTTGACGAGGTACAGCGCTTCCTCGCGGGTCAGCGCGCCACGCGCCCAGAAGTGGTGAACGAGTTGTTCAATCACCCGCATAGTGAGTGCTCTTAGCCGTGGGTCATTCGCAGCGCGCATGCGAACGATCACGCTGCGGTCTGCGACCAGTTCGGGCACGCGCTCGCACCCGCGTTCCGACTCGTCCCAAGACCGTGAGTCGAGGAGTTCGAGTCCGGCCCACCGATACCAACTCACACGGTGTTCGAGGAGGGCTGTGATGTACGTCGGTGGTCCGTTGATCGTGCGGAAATAGTCGAGGATGCACCTCCGCTTGTCATCCCGCGTCGCGGTTGTGGTCAGCCGTTCGACGGCGCCCTCCACGGCGGCCTTCGCGTCCCCCAAACTCGTGCCGGTCAGCGCCCGCTGGTGCTTGATGAGCCAGACCTTTATGTTCACCGAAGCCGGCAGAGCCGATGCGGCGCCGCGACGAATACGAGCGACAGTTTATGAGGTTTCCCGTGCGCGAGATCGCCGTCCGCCACCGCGCTAAGTACCGCCCAGCCCCATGTGTCGTCCTTCGTGGCGACCGCCTCGCGCAGTTGGTCGGTCACCAGCGGCGTCCGGCCGAGCCGCCACAGCGCGATGACGGCTCGCACCGCGTAGGTCGGGTTCGTTTTGCGGAACAGTTCGCGCAGTTCCGTTGTTGCAATGTCCGTTGCGTACTCGTTGACGCGGCACATCCGACCTCGACGAGTTGGGCGGAGATGGTCCGCGCATCGCCGCGCCGAAACAATTCGGCGAGCGCGCGGCGCTCGCCACGGTCCGCTTCCAGTGCAGCCCGGTGATTCGTGGAACCGACGGAGGATCGGGTGCAGGTCCGCGAAGGTGTTTCCCAAAACGCGGCGATAGAGCGGTTCGCGTTGCACGTCGCTCCCCGCTGGTTCACTCGCATTCGTGAATGTCGTCCATCACGCCGGCGGGAATGCACACGGTCAGGATGGTGATGTTGCCGCGAGCCTTGTGCTTCACGCCGCGCGGAATGTACACCACCACGCCCTTGTGAAGTTCGATCTCCTCGCCGTCGAGCGTCATTGTGCCCTGACCGTCGATGACGTAGTAGAACTCGTCGGTGCGTTTGTGGTAGTGGAGTTTGGCGTCGGCGATTTCGACGTGATGAATCTCGGCCGCGGCGCCGTCCTTCTGCTCGACGAGGCAGCGGATCTGACCGCAGGTTTCGGCCCACGGGGTTACATCGGCGGGGTCGCGGCGCAAAACGCCGGCTGTCGCGGGCATGGGAGAGGCTCCAGAGGAGAGCTACGGTTGTGCTCGGTTGAAATCCGTGTCGGGGTTGGCGATGACCGTGCGCCGCAGTGCTCTCTCGTCCATCGGCTCACACCTTGAACACTTCCTTCACGTTGTCGCGCAGGAGGCGCGTGCCCAGCGCGACCGCGTCGGTTTCGCTCATCACACCGGGGCGCACGAAATCGTCGGCCAGCACGCCCGCGAGGATGCGCCGGTACATGCCGTACTTCGGCTTCACGAACTCCAACTTGTACGCGTCCGAATAGTAGCCGATCAGCTTCGTCTTCGGTACCGCGGTGATGCGCTCCGTCAAATCCTTCTTGATGAACGGCGGCGTGTTCGAGTACCACCAGTGGCCGTTCGGAAGCACGTTCGGGAAGATCCACGAGTACGCCATGAGTTCCTGATTCTGCGCGCTCGTCAGCACCGACACGGGGAACGTCACATCCGGGAACGCGTTGAACAGCTCCTTGTATTGCAGCAGACTCGTGCGCTGATCGAACAGGTCTTGCCCCTGGAACACGCCCTTCTCGTACACGCGCCGGTTCACGCCGATCATCAAGTCGAACGGCAGCCGGAACTCGTGGCAGAACTCCGCGATCATCCAGAAAATACCCGGTGCGAGGTCGTGGAACCCGTGGAACTGCATTTGTTCGTAGAGGTGTTCGTCGTCGAACTTCGCGGGGTAGAAGTTCGGTGGCAGCGAGATCGCACACGCCTTCGCCCCGTTGCGCGCGAAGTGCATGAACACCTTCGCCAGCGCCATGCGCAACGTGGCGCCGTCGCGAACGTGAACGCCGCTGATCGCTTCAAGCCGGCGTCGCGTTTCGGGTAGGTGCAGTTGAAAGACGAGCGTGTCCGTTCGCAAACACGGAACGTACTTGCTGGTGTCGAAGTTCGCCAGGGGGTCGTCGAACTCGTTCGTCAGGAAGATCTTCTCCAACCGCGTCTTCTCGAAAACCTGTTGTTCCCAGTCCGGTTGGGCGAAGGTTTTCAGCGCGGTGTCGTAGAGTTTGTCCGCGTCGGCCGCGGTGATCCTGGTGGCGTTTTCGTCGAGGCCGAGGAACGTGCGCGCGATGTCCACGAACCATCCGTACTGGGCGGTGTTGTCGTAGCGGTCCGTGAACTTGATGATCTCGCGCACGCGCTCGCGTGGGTCGGCGTCCTTCGCGAGGAGCGTTTGTGGCATCCCGGCGGAGTGCGCGAGTTCGGTGTAGTAGTGGTAGCCGAGGATGTCGTCGAGCGATTTCGACACCGGGTGTAGCGGGTCGATGTGCGAGTGCGGGTCGATGAGCGGAATCTTCGACAGCGCGGATTCCAGGTTCTGCACCAGTTGATCGGCCGGCATGGTGCCCTCGGAGAGTGCGGGTAGAAATGTGACCGGTTGGGCAACTTTTACCAGTGAGATGTCTTACAACGCCGGGCAAGAATTACAAACAGTGCGGCGCAGCTGAGTTGGCGAAGTGCGAGCATTTTTTCTAGCCGCTTGCGGCTTCGCGAGTTGCGCTCGATCACTTTGCGATACACCGCACGATCGGGACAATTGGCACGGTCGCTGCTTTAGCTTCTACCGTCCGCGATGAACACCCCCAAGTGAATCGTGGATCGGTGCCGGAACGCCGACGGCGAACCTTCCCCCAAGGAACGCCACCCCCCAGAGGCGCCCCGGCACCGCGAGGCCAACGGCCGCAACAACCTTCCCCCAAGGCTGCGACCACGGGCGAGATTTCCCCCCTCGCTCGAACCTTTCAGACATCACGTTCGTCCCCCCGTCTCACGGCACACTCCCCACGCCGCCGCCTTCCCCCAAGGCGGCGGTTCGTCTTTTCCGTATTCAGTTTTTCAGCGAAGACGATGTCAACCGTCTTCGTCGAGGCGTTGTTGAAAGGCAAGGCTCGCGAGCCTGTGCTTTTTCTTTTGGCGAACTCGTGCGCCGCGGGTAGCCTGATGCGGCCTACCTTTAACCTCTCTGGAGTAGATGCATGAAAACCCGCCTCGTAGCCGTTGGCCTCGTGATCGCTCTGTTCACAAGCACCGCGCCTGCCGAAGACAACAAGCCGCCGGCCGGGTTCACGGCGCTGTTCAACGGCAAGAACCTCGACGGGTGGAAGGGTCACACCACAATGGCCGAGCGCGCCAAACAGGCGCCGGACGCTCTCGCCAAGCTCCAGGAAACCCGCTCCAAGACCGCGTTCGAGCACTGGAAACTCGCGGGCGGCGCGATCCACTGCGACGGCAAAGGCGGCGTCAGCCTCGTGACCGACAAGGACTACGGCAACTTCGAGTTAATGGTGGACTGGAAGATCGAGAAGAACGGTGACAGCGGTCTGTACCTTCGCGGGCAACCGCAGGTGCAGATCTGGGACTCGGAGAACTCGCCCGGCGCGCGGAACGAGGACAAAAACACCGGGTCAGGCGGGCTGTGGAACAACCCACTTCCGCCCGACGCGGCCAAATCGACGGACAACGCGCTGAAGCTCAAGGAAGGTCAGAAGATCGGCAAAATCCCGCTGAAAAAGGCCGACAAGCCGGTGGGCGAGTGGAACACGTTCCACATTACTGTGGTCGGCGATGAAGTAACGATCAAACTCAACGGCGTGTTGGTGGTTGAGAAGGCGAAACTGCTGAACTACTGGGACAAAAGCAAACCGGTTCCCGCGGCCGGGCCGGTCGAACTCCAGTTCCACGGCGACCCGCTCTGGTTCAAGAACATCTACATCAAGGAAATCCCAAAGTAGAAAGATTTCCCCAAGTGTCTCTCGCTGTGACACTTGTGAACCTCGCATGGTTCACACAAAACGCACGGTATCTCCTCCACTGCATGGTTTGCCGTGCAGGATACCGTGCAGCACCAAAGCGCGCGACACAACTTCCCGCGCCTGGTAATCAGCGGCGAGTCGGCTCTTCCGCACTCTTGGTGCTGAGTGGTTGTCAGAATGACTTGTGAGCATCTTGCAGCGTAACGACAAGCGACCAATGGACTTGGTCACTTTCGGCTGACATCCGAATCCCGCAACTACGGCAATTGAAACGACTTGCCGCCGACCATCACCAAGAGTGCGGAAGAACTCTAAAAACTGTCCACTATTCGTGGGGAACTCCATGCAGCCACCCTACCACGTTGATACGGCGCCAGTCCCAAGCCCGGAGACATGCGGAGGGAACGAAGTGGCCCCCGCGACGTCTAGAACCGTCCGGGGGCCGTGGCCAAACCCCTGGAAACAGGAGCCTGACAATGTTTAACCCAGTCGTACCGGTTAACGCAATCGTACGGGATAACGCACTCGATCTGGCCGCGCACATCTACGCCGTTTCAGACCTGATCCCCGGACGCACCCTGCACGTTTCCCGCGACTACGGCCCTGCAGACTGGGTTGCGGTGATCCAGGCTGCCAATTACTACTACTACTCGCTCTCGTACTACAAGAGAGTTGTTAGGGAGAACAGGTGGGTCGTGGTCGCGGTCCACGACTTGTCGCCGCCCTACCCCCATTGGTGGTTGGCGACCCTCGATCACGAGCCGGACGCGACCGAAACCGCCGGTATCGCCCGCGACAAGTCGCAACCGGACGCGATCACGGCGGACACTGGGTGGACCCCAATCCAGTCGGCCGAGGCGGTCGCGGATCGCTTCCGGAATCGCGCACGGACGGCCGACGACATGCTCGCCGACCCCGAGTTCGTTCACCTCGCCCGCCGCGCGGCCGAGAATGGTCAGCAGTTCACTGCGCACCTGCTTGCGTGGGGAAAGAAGCCCATTGTGGTCGAGGCCGTCGCCCGCGTGCGTGCGGTGGCCGATGCGGAGCGAGGCGATCGCTTGCCATACGGAGCGCTTCGCAGAAAGTTGCGAAACAGTGTCCTCGCCAAGTACAACAAGTGCGGCTACCGGACCGACGGGAGGCAAATTTTCCGCGTGACATTCGATTGGCGGGAGGTGTCAGCCATCACCGCGCGCTATAGTAGCGCAAACGAGCACTTGCTGCATGTCCGCCCGGACTGGCTCGCGCGGGTGGTCAAAATTGATCCGAGCGCGCAGTACAACGGCCTGCTGATTCTGGACGCGGAACCGGTCGGCGGCACACCCGACCTACGAATCGTCTACCGGCTCACCCTGGTTCGGCAGGGGGACGGGGGGGAGTTGACCACCGAAACCGTCGAGGTGACCAAGGCACTCCCGACCGCCGAGGGCACCAACTGCTGGACCCCAGTTCCCGCCGATCAGGGGGAGGCGATCACCCGGCTGCCAGCGGCGATCCTCGCGGACTACCTGGAGGACGCCGGCGCGGACCCCGACAGTGTGATGCCGCTGCGGGCTGGTGATTATCACTGAAAAGATCGCTATTCTCTCTGAAAAGAGAAACACCCTAGTGCAGCGTCAGGTTTTAATTTTAGGGTAGAGCGACTTCAGTTTGGTCCGCGCGTCGTCGATGCGAAATTGCCAATCGACGCCGCGTTGCTTTTTGTTGACGTACTCGTGCCAGGCGGCCGTCTGTTCCCTCAACTCCTCGATCGTCGCAAAGCGGCGGCCACGCACGCATTGCCGGGTCATCGCGCTCATGATGAGCGACAGTTAGTTTTCCCCTCAACGACAGTTACACTTCCCGCTCTTTCAGGGCACGATTCCTGGTGAGCGCTACCCTGACCGAACCCATGTTGTTGAGGGTTCGGCATGCTCACGACGGATCAGCAGGTTCGGCAATTACGGCGGTTGGACGCGCGGGGCACACCCGCTGTTGTCGCCGCTCTTCGGTCGGGCATGGATGCCAAGACCGCACGCAAGTGGTAATCGGCATCGAATTCAGGTTCTTCCGCGAAGTTGGTGAGAGATAGGTGTTAGAATGACAGTGGGCGATTCGCGCCGCCCCGCATCTTGTAGCCACAAGCCCGCGCCAAACCGTTAGCGCGAGGGCTGGCATGTAACAAGATTGGGGCGCAGATACGCCATCACCAATTTCGGGCAAGAACCGTGAAGGGCGAGTGGAGCAAGCGGTTACAGAAGAAGCGGAGCGAGTTGGTGGAGCGGAGTTTCTCGCACGTGCGCGAGACGGGCGACGGGCGGTGGACTTGGTTGCGGGGTCACGTGAATGTGTCGAAGCGGTATCTGATGATGGTGGCGGCTCGCAACTTGGGCGTGGTCATGAGGGCACTGTTCGGTGTGGGCAAGCCGCGTGTGCTGCAAGGGGTCGCCGGGGCCGTTTTCGCGTTCGTCTTGTGGCTGTGGAACGTTCTGAGCCGCTGGCTCCGCCGGTTGTGCGTCCGAGGGGCGAAGTGAACGCCCACCGGCGTCACGCGACCTACCGATCCCGGATCACGCAGAAAAGCGGCTTTTCAACGGGCTGGTAACCGACGCGGTCGTAGAGCCGCTGGTTGACACCGTCGAACACGACATCGCCGGGAAGTTCCACCCGTGCGTGCCGCGCGAAGCCCATGTTAGCGAAGAACCGCGTTGCCTAATTACGAGGCGCGATCGCCTTCGTAACGAGCGCCGGAGCGGCCCCCGGCCCGCTCGATTCAGATGCACAATCCATTGGTTCAGGGGAGGGCAGAACTGCCCACAATTGGAGCGCACGCTTCTGGGCAGCAAGGTCGTGTGTTGAAAACGCATTCGCGGAGGTTGTGGCGCCCGGCTACCACCACCGCGAATACCTCGTCATTCGCTCACATCGAGGCGGAATGCACGGTCGGCGCGGGCGAGTTCTTCGGCTTTGGTTCCCACACGAGCAGTCTCTTCTGCTCGTCGAAGACCGGTTCGGCGCCCTTCGACCATCGGCGCATCGCGGCGTACTCGACCTTCACCGGCAGGGTGGGCACCACCTCCTTCATCCCGTCGATCATGAGCGTCTTGATGAGTTCGGCGCTTGCCGTCAGATTGGCGTCTTCGGGCACTTCGACGATGAACTCGTCGTGGATGAAGTTCACCACCCGTAAACCGGCCCGCCACAGCTTCCACATCGCGATCTTCGCGCCGTCGGCCGCTAGCCCTTGAAACACGGTGTTGTGCCGCTCGCAGTACCCGGTTTGCGCGCGCAAGCGCCCGGTCAACGTGAACACCCCGGCTCGGTCACAGAACGACCGAACGGCACTCCTGAGTTGGTAACTCGGCTCGCGTTTCACGAGCGCACCACGCACGACCTCCGGCAACTGCTTCTTGACCGTGTCGAGCTTTTCCCAAAGGTAGGCGATGTCTTCGGGTGAATACGGCTGTTTGTCCCTCGACCGCTTCGGGGCCGGATCTCCCGCCACCTTCAGTGCCATCGCGCCCAGGTACTCGTTGGGTCGGTTCGCTTCGTGAGCGTTTTGGGTGCGTCGCAGGAACCGGTCGTTGCCGGTTTTGGCGGCGTGGTCGGCGGTCGTCAGCCCGAGCACCTGCGCAACCCGCGTCCACACGACCTCATGCTCGTCGGCCAGGAATGCACGCATTTCGGGGAACGTGTCGAACCACCCGTCCGACATCGTTGCGACTTCGTCTTCTGACAGGTCCACGCCGTAGTTCACCTTCGCGTAGGCGCGGAGCGTGGTCAGCCCCATCCCGCCGGGCTTTCCGAAGTTGATCGGCTTGGCCTTCGATCGCTCGGCCTTGGTGACGTCCGCGAGCGGCTTCCCCGTTACCTGCGCCGCGACCAGTTTGTGCAGATCCTGACCCTCGCGAATGGCACCGGCCATCTTCGATTCCAGCCCGAACTGGGTCTCGCACGCTTGCGCGAGCGTGACCAGTTCGATCGTGCTGTAGTCCGCAGCAAGGTAGACGCAGCCGGGACCGGGAACGAAACACTCGCGTACTTTTCCCTCGCGGGGAAGGTTCTGGACGTTCAGTCCACCGTAGGAACTGGTGCGCCCGGACCGGGTGAGGGTTCGGAACCGGGGGTGGACCGTTGCCGTGGTGAGTTTGTCCACGAACGTGACTTTCAGCTTCGACACGGCTTTGTACTTCAGCAGCAGGTCCACGAACGGCACGTGCGCCGCCAGGTCCGCGAGCACGTCCTTGCCGGTCGCCAGTTTCCCGGTCTTGGTGCGTCGCCACTGTACGTTGGGCAGCCCCCGCGCGTACCGGGACAGGATGGCCTGGAGTGCCTTGTCCGACCCCTTGCCGGGCAGGTAGCCGTGCGTCGCCAGGTCCGTCTTGAGCCGTTCCGCCTCAGTGCTCAGTTCGATTGCGAGCGGACCACGCCGGTTCTGATCGACGTTCAACCCGGTGGCCGAAATCGCGCTTAACGCGACGGCCGCCTTGAGCTGAATGTGGTGGGTCTGCGGGCCGTGTTGTTGGACCTGGTTCCTGAGCCGCTTTCGCGAAACGTAGCCGTAGGTGCCAGTTGACGCCTTCAAGAGGTTCGCGAGTCGGCGCCGCAGCACAACGTACGCGCGCAGCGTGGCGATCACGTCCAGCGCGAGGTATTGAAGGTAGACGGGCGGGATCTTGTCCGGGCGTTCGTTCAGGAACTTACCGTAGCCGAGCCGGACGGAGTTCCCGGCCGCGTCCGTCACGTCCTTCGACAGCTCAAAACCCAGGTACATCTTTGCGATGTGCTCAAGAGTTGCTTGCCCCTTGCCGGCAGCGATCCCACCGGTGGTCCCCAGAGTCAACAACTGGTGAAGCAGTAACGTGTCCCACGCCCGGTTCTCGTCCACGAGCTTGTAGATGTCGAACTTCGGCGCGACTTGTTGAATCACCTTCAGGTCGAACGGCGCGTTGTGAGCCACGACGGAAAGGTCGTCGTGCGCCGCGAAGAACTCGCCGACGTGATCGCGAGGCACGAATACGCCCTGTTTGCCGTCGAAGGCGGCGCCGAGCACGTAAGCCGGTGTGACCCAGGGCCGGGCGTCTTCGATCAGCGTGGTCTCGGTGTCGAACGCGAAGGTCCGCGTCATCACTCGCCCATCGGCCGGCTTCCACGGTTTGAACGGATACGTGTTGTTCTTGAACACAATCTCCATGAGTTGCTCCTGGTGGACGTGGTGGACGTTGCAGCGGAGGTTCTCCACCAAAGTCCACCATCATGAACTGCTGTTAAATCAAGCGTTTTCGTCGTGATGGTGGACCTGGTGGACCTTTTCGACCTCGCCACGGCTGGCTCAGTCGGAGTCCGGAAGTGGATTCGAGGAGGACCACTTTTTGCCAATTTTCGGGGAGTGGTAAAAAGGTCCACCAGGTCCACCATTTTTGATCAAACACTGATAATTCAAGTGTTTTGTAGTGGTGGACCTGGTGGTTGATCTTGCAAACGAGGTCCACCAAGGTCCACCATTTTGGCTACCACGCTTCGTCGTTCCCTTCGGTGGCGCCCGCGGTCGCGAAGGCCGAAGGTACGGTCGGCGGGAGTGGTTTGTCCTCGTCTTTGGCCGCGCCCCCGGACGGTATTACTGCGGGAGCACCGACGACCTCGAAGAAGTACGCCTTGCTCTTTGCCCGCAGCGATTTTGCCCTCAACGCGAGCGTGAGCGTCTGGTCCTTGTGCGATACGGTCACGACCTTGCCGACGGACCGCGCGAAGAACTGGCCGACCAGCGTCGCCTTCGACTTGCCGGTCTTTGCACCGGCCAGTTCGTCCTCGCAAACCTGCGCGGCCACGAACACGGGCACCCACTGCTGCGCGGTGAGTTCCTCGTCTTTCTTGCGTCGGGGTACGTGAACCAGTCCGGCGCCGCCCTGTTTGACGACATGCTCGGCCAGCGCCGTCACGTCGTCCGAGGCGGCGCTGAACTCCACGGCGGCGTCGGCCAGATTCGTCAGGAACTCAGGGAACCCACACGCGAGCAGCATGCCGCCGACTTCTGACGCCCATTCGTTGAATCGGTGAGGCACAACCCCCGTGGGTCGTCCCTTAGTAGTCCAGAAATCGATCATGCCCGCAAGTTCGCCAAGTAACTCGACCCGCTGCGTCCGTGCGTACTTCACCGGATCGCCGCCGAACTTCCTTGCAGTGGGGTCGCCTTCGTACTCCAGACAAATGGGTAACCCGCGGCGCACCAGGTCGTCGGATGCCCTGGTGTCGTTCATGGTCAAAAGCCACACTGCGTCATTGGGCCGCCGCGCCAGTTCGGACTTGCCCAGGATGCGTAGAGCCAGTTCTGCAGTGCTCACCAGCGCCTCCAGCGCCGGACTATCAACCTTGCCTCCTGCCGCCACCTTGGCGTTGTCGAATCCAATGACCGACCCGTTGCCGCCCCGCAGGTGCGCGCTGATGGTCTTCCGCAGTTCTTCTTCGTCGGGTGTGAAGGGCACCAGTGGTGGGTCCACCCCGTCGGCCAACACACCCACGACGCGAGCAATTAACGACTTGCCGACCCCCGGCTGGTTGCCGTTGATAAGCGCGATCGGTTTGCCTGTTTCGACGTATCGACTCACCAAAAGCGCGGTGAGCAGGAAGCCGACCAGGTTCGCGAGGTCGGCGTCTGTCTTGAAGCAGAAACCACTGAGCAACGCTTTGAGCCGTGGTGGCAATCGCTCGATCGCCGGAAGGCCCGGCGCCGGCGCTTGCCACGGGTGCGGATCAACTGCGGGACCGTGAACCAGGATGCCCACTACAGGGTGCCATCCTGGGTTGCGGAACACGAACTCCTGGTCGAACACAGGCCGCCGTGCGTACGTCTTGATCTCCGGTAACTTGTCGTGCAGCGGCTCGGATCGAAGCAGAAGATCCGTGAACCACTTGGGTACGGGTAGTTCGCCGTTTTCGGTGGTACACACCATCAAGTTGGCGAGTTGATATTCGGCACCAGGAACCACGGTGCCACCTTCGGTCAGCGGCAGCAGTTCATGGTTCTCGTTCTTCCAGCGCGCCTCGAAGTAGAGGCTGCCCGTCATGGCGAACACACGCTTGGTGCCAGACAGGAAGTCGCTCACTTCGATGAGCGTGTTCTCCTGGGTCGTGCGGAAGCCACAACCGGGCTTCAGCCCGACAATTTTGTACAGATCGCGTGCACCCGGCAGCGGGGCGCTCGCAACGGCCTCCATCGCTGCCTCGAGTGCGTTGGCGTGCTGGTGGCCGAGGGTGTTGGGGCAGGCCATGGCTCAGCCCCCCTTCTTGTTCGGCGCCGCGAAGACGGCGTCGAACAGGTCGCCGACCTTCGGCTTGTGCTTGCCGCCGTAACAGTGCCCAAACTTATCCATCACGCCCAGACGGGCGTCGGGGGTGGCACACACCGGGCAGTAAGGGGCCACGGGGTCGAGCAGGAACCCGGCGACGATCTTGAACGGCTTGTGCCGGAGTTCGGTGACGAAGTTCAGCACCTCGTCGGCGGTGACCATCGAACCCGGCTTGATGATGCGGACTTGGCGCTGCGTTTTGCTGTTGGTGCTGCCGACCGGCCGGGTTGTCGCGGTGATCCCGGCACATGCAGGGTCCGTCGGCAGTGTCTTCTGCACCGCCTTCACCACCGCGCCCCACTTCTCGCGTTCGGCCGGGGTCTTGAATTCCACTGGTTGGTCGAACCAAAGAATGGCATGCAATCCACGTCCGGTGTCACGCACCTCGGCTTTTGCATAGAGTGGGTGCCGCTGCAGCATCGGGCCGACAAAGGTCTCGTACAACTTCACCGACGACTCGGTGGCACCGGCTGGTAGTTTCTCCTTCTTGTAAAGGTCGAGGTCAAAGTCCAACATGATCCCCTTGAGTCGGGTGATCATGATTTCGGGGATCGAGACGCGGCCGATGGGCCCGATCTCGCCACCGTTGACCAACTGCTCGCGCGAGTCCACGCCCTCGTTGGAAGGCGTTTCGGGCTGCGGTGCCGGCGCTTGCACGCCGGGCTGGGAATGCGTTAAACTAGACACAGGAAGATCCTCTTCGGTTGTGGCGCCGCCGGTGTGACGCACCGGTGGCGCCGTTTCGGACGTTGCTTCGCGGCTGTACTTGTTTGGCCGCGAGCTTGACAGGCAATCACTTCTCCCAATCAGTCGCCAAAGACCGGGTTCTAGTCGGAACACTGACTTTGGCCGAACGGAACCACTCACTTGCCATTGCGGCTCGTTCTCTGACGCGGCCACAGTTCGGGATTCGTTTCCAGGATCGCATGAATCTGAGCCAGGTCCGTGCGAGTGAACACACGTCGTCGCGCCACCTCGTGTGTGGCATTTGGCAGGTCTCTGTTTCGGATGCGGTACAGGAGACACGATCGCGGCATCCCCGTCAGCCGGGCGACGTCGCCGGTCCCAAACAGTTCGTCTTCCATCTGTCACCTCCGTGTGAAGAGCCGTGCGTGAACTGCCCGGTCTCCTGTTACTCAAACCTCGCGGTTGCGTTGGTACTTTCGTGAATTGACTTCGGACAGCAAATCACAGCCAAAACAAAACGCCGCGACACCGACTGTCGGCCGAACGCCAACGGTGTTCCTTCAACATGTTCTCGCCGGATCACTTGTTCCGGTGCCACACCGCCGCGCGGAGTTGTGGTTTCGCGTCCAGAGCCTTCCGGATCGCAGTGATGTCCGCTTCGGTGAACAGCCTGCGGCCGGGGACGTTGAACGTGGGTTGAGGAAGCACGCCGCGCTCGATCAGGTAAACCAGTTTCCACCTTGGGAGGTGGACCTCCGTTGCGACGGCCCCGCTTGTGTGCATCTTGTTGGTCGTCATGGTTACCTTTTTTCTGGGCAATCCACAGTAGCCAGGTGCCTTCCAGGGAAATGAGGCGAATCGCAGTAAAAGACTTGTTTTCCTGGCGTTCGGACGTGATTGCGAAGGGGTCTTCGGAACTGAAAATGCCGGGGTTCACTTCTTGAGAACCCCATAGGCATCAAGTTAAGGAGACGCTGGCCTATGAAAAACGGGAAGTCCTTCCCACAATCGCTGTTAGGTAAAGACAGTGATCGTGAAGAAGGAACTTCCCATGCCGATTGTAGCCAGGATTGGCGCAGCTTTGCAGTTGGTATTCGGCAACGTGG
>CAMDQN010000051.1 GCA_945905925.1 Singulisphaera sp. GP187 | reverse complement strand
TCACGCGGCGCGAGCGGCCCACTCCCGGACTTACGGCCGGGGTTCGCCAACAGGTCCGCGAGCGAACCGCCTCTCACGAACTCCATCGCCATGAACGGGCGTCCTTTGTGCTCGCCCAGTTCGTACACCTGCACGACATACGCGTGCTTGACCGCGGCCATCACCTCAGCTTCGGCCCAGAACCTCGCGACGGTCGTGCGGTCCGCGCCGATGTGCAGGATCATCTTCAAGGCGACTTCGCGGTTCAGCTTTGTGTCGCGTGCGCGGTAGACGATTCCCATCGCACCGCGTCCCAACTCGTCGAGCAGCTCGTAGCCGGGAACGGCTTCCGCCTGCGATTCGGAACCCGCGTCCGGCGTTGCGGTCTGGTCCGGCGTCTGCGCAAAGGTGGCTTCCGACGCCCGCTCCGCGAGTGGAGACATGGTGAGTGTTTTGTCCGGCGCAGAGTTCGGCCCAACGCTGGCGGCGATGGTACACCGTGGGCAATTCAGGGCGCGGCTCTGGTCGTCGGGCGAAAGTACCGTCTGACAATGGGGACAGCGGGCGACACCGGACATTGAAGCACCTCGCGAGCGAATTGGGTGTGGAAATCCTAACCCGACGCCCGCACGATTGCGAAGCAAATTGCGTGGCGTAGCGTCGTCGCGGGGCACGGTGCGCCGACTGCCAAACATTTCGGAAGAACCTCTTTTCGGGGATAATCACCAAAGGTCATTTCGAGGGCCTTGCGTTGTGTCTTGCGTGTGGTCCTTTGGCCTTCCAGGCATCGCGAGAACGCACCACCTTGGGGATGATGATGCGGGGCGGGGTACGGAATGCGGGGAGAGTGGTCATTGGGGGCCTCCTGCCCGGACAGGCGAAACACTTTTACCAAGCAGAACCCACAAGGAAGGCTAACGCCAGACCAACTTCCCGTTCGCCGAGGTGGTGCCTACTTCACGGTTCGGACGCTCAGCGTGGTCGGCTCCGTGGTGATCTTCAACCCGGTGATGGTGACACCCCCTTGAGCGTCGGCCTTCGCTTCGCCCTTTGCGGCGCCGAACGTCCAGTACACGGTCGCACCCGGCGCGACACGCAGTTTCTGCACCCGGCGCAGGGTCACGTCCGCGGTCGCTTCCGTCGGGATCGTGAACGACGTCTTGAGGTCCGCGGCCTTGACTAGAAACAGCTTCGTCTCGGCCGCGTCGGCCGTGTCGCTCACGTTTGTCCAGCGGAAGAAGGCGTTCACCTGACCCGACTTTTTACTGGCGAGTTGGTCCGGCCAGGGCAGCGGGTCGTTGGTCGAGGCGTTGGTGAACACCGGGTACGACTCGTTCTTCTTCACGCTCAGCCAGTCGAAAGAATTGACGAGGTCGTTGACCTTCAGGATGTTGTCGTGGTTGTTCGCGTGGCCGAACGGACCCCAATACATGAACAGCGGGTACTTGCGGTCGTTCATGGCCTTGACGAACGTCTCGTGGCCCTTCGACCAGGTGTCGTTCTGCGCGGAGTAATCGACTACGATCGGAGGGTCCGGGAAGGTCACGTCCGCTGGCACCTTCGCGCCGAAATACATCCGGCTGGACACATGTTCGACCTTCGCGGGCACGTTCGCCTTGACCGCGGCGAACACGTCGCCGTGGCGCACGCCGATGCCCAGAGCGCCGCTCCCGCCCATGGAGTTGCCACATAGATACACGCGGTTCTCGTCGAGGCCGTACTCCTTGACCACCCACTTCACCGTGTCGACCACCCGCTTTTCCGTGGGGCCGACCTCGGGGCCTTTGTGTTTTTCACTGCCCCACCACCAGTCCCCCTTGTTCGCACGGCAGTCGAGGTACAGCGCGTAGAAGTCCTGGGGCGCGTGGTAGATGTCGTGGTTGCCGACTTTGGTCGTGCAGGCCAGACAGGAGTTCACGTCATGCCCGGCGGAATGCAGGACGACGTAGAGCGGGGCTTTGGCCTTCGCCTGCTTCGGGTGGAGGACCAGGAACGTGTCCCGTTGCGGTTCGGCGTACCCCCACGCCTTCTGGGCTCCGTGCTGGAAGGAGTCCAGTTTCCGCCCGGTGAACTCCGAATCCTTGGTCTTCTCTGGCGTCCACTTCGCTTCTTGTGCCGGTGCCGATGGGGAAGCCGTTACGGTCAGCCACATCGCGATGAGCAGAGAAGCGATCCGGGAACGTGGGTTCATGTAGAAACTCCTTGTCAAAAGAGTGAGCGAACGGCGGGGATACCGGTGCGATGTTTCACGGCAGATAGCACGAAACCCGGCACCGCCTCGGCACCACAACCTCTCTCCGCGGGCACCGAGGCCGCCGAGATGCCGTTCCAGGTCCGGCAAGGTTGCGGCCCCCTCGCAGAGTATGGGACAACGCGGGCACACTCGCGGAGTCGCTTCTGGGGCGGGGATCGTTTCTGGCGGTGCCGGTTCGTTGTACCCCGTTTCCCGCTCACGGCGGCTCAATTCCCCGCAACCCGCGCGTCGCGGAAGTTGCGGGATCCCGTGAACCGCGGTTCAATGACGGTCGCGGGTGTTCGCTGGGGTTCAACGCGCTCGCGACGAATCCGCTGCCCGTTCCTCGATCACACGCCCACCGAATCACGACTCGCCTTCATCTCCTTGAACAGCGACCGAAGGCTCCGCAAGTCTGCCTTCAACTCCCGCACGCTTACCAGACCCGATTGCCGCTTCCTGCCGTTCGCGGCGGCCTTCGCCTTGCCGGCCGGTGTCTTCGGACCAGTCGAGTGCTGCCACGGTTTGGTGCGCAACGCGGCCGAGCGTAGGTTCTCCCGGCCCTCCGGCGACAGGCCACGCCGCCTGAGCCAGTTGCGTTTCCCGGCCGCGACCCGCTTCGGGTTCGGGATCACGACGGGCTTACTGCCCAGTTCGGTGTTCGCACTTCGCACATGAATCCTTTCTGGACGGCAGCACCGTCCGCATGCCGAAAACTCCCTTCGCCGGATCACTGGGCCGCCTTGAACAGTTTGAGCTGAGCCTTCTGCCGCTTGGTCGTGACCGCGGTGCGGTCGTGGACGTCGGTCGATGTGAACAGCTTGAGTGCGATCTCGACCCACGAGTCGTCGATCCGCGAGTCCGGGGCTAATGCGTGTTCGCACCTGTAATCCGCGCGGAGTATGCGCCACGCCGGCGAGCGAGAGAAACTGTTCGGCAACCAATCGATAGAGCGGCTATCCATGCGCTGTACCTCATCCGTGAGGAATAAGACGGCGGCACCCTTTTAGCTCACGGGCGACTGCTCGGTGTTTGGGCACTTGGCGGGCTCATTTGAGCATTTGAGCAGTCCGAAACTACTGTCACTGACCTCGGACATCTTCAGCCACAACCCGTGCGCCCGATCAGAACAGGAGCAGAAGAAACCGGTAGCCCACGACCGACGTGTGTCGCGGACCACCGTGTGACAGGTTCACGGGCGCTGGGCGGGGTCGATCCGGCGATGTCCTCGTCTGCGGTCGAACTCGGGGACGGAGCGGGGACGGCATTGGCTACTGCCAACCGATGGCGGGCGATCGCGGCGGTCTCTTCAGAGATCTCGATCCCGATGTACCGACGGCCCAAGCTTACCCGGCCGGCTTTGCAAGAGAAGGGCTTCGGAAGAGGAAGAGGAAGGGGAGAAGGGGAGAAGGGGAGAAGGGGAGAAGGGGAGAAGGGGAGAAGGGGAGAAGGGGAGAAAGGGTGACGAAGACAGAGACGTGTTCCTCTGACTTCTTTCACCCCTTCTCCCTTTCTCCCCTTCCTCTTCCGAAGCCCTTCTCTTCCGAGCCGCGTGGTCTACTTCACGCCGCTCTTTTCGCGGGCCGGGCGGAACTCGTCGCCGGGGTTCCACGTCGGCAGGCGATCCGCGTTGGCGGCGTCGCGGGCCACGTCGAGTGCGAACCCGGCCAGTACGACGAACCCTGTGTAGTCCCAGTCAGGTTGCACCTCGTCCTGCGGCGAGTGGTACGCCTTGTCGTTGAACTCCTGTAGCGCCTTGCGCACGGCATCCGGCGACTTGCCCTTGATCTTCACGCCCGCGCCCACGGAGAACGCGGGCACGCCCGCGCGAGCCATCGAGAAGTGGTCCGACCGGTAGAAGATGCCCAGGTGCGCCCGCTGGTCAGGTTCGATCTCGAGTTTGTGCTTCTCCGCTGTGGCCTTGACGCTTGGCCACGCGGTCGTCCGCTCCGCCCCGGTGACGACGATCGACTCCGGCACACCGAGCGGCAGGATCATGTCGAAGTTGAGGTTGAGCGCGGTCTTGCCCAGCGGGACGAGCGGGTTCTGCGCGTAGTACTTCGACCCGAGCAACCCCTTCTCCTCCGCTGTGACGGCGAGGAAGATCGCGGACCGCTTCGGCTTCGGTGTCTGGGCAGCCCACGCGCGGGCCAGTTCCATCAGAAGGGCGCAACCGGTGGCGTTGTCCGCGGCCCCGTTGTAGATCGTGTCGCCGACCACGCCTCGGCCGACGCCGAGATGGTCCCAGTGCGCCGTGAAGATGACGGCTTCCGACTTGAGCGTCGGGTCGCTACCCTCGACCACGCCAGCGACGTTGTTGCTCACGATCTTCTCGACCTTCGTCGTGATGTTGCCCTTCAGGTTGACACCGAGCGAGAACGCCTTGAACCCTTTCGTGTCGGCTTTCTTGAGCGCTTCGTCTACCGTTAAGCCACTCAGTCCGAGGAGCTTTTCGCCGGCCTTGCGCGAGAGCCACCCGGCGAACGCGAGCGCCGGCTTGTCGGGGTCGCGCTTGAGCTGCGCGCCGTCGAGCGGCCGAACCACGGAGTACGGGTAGCCGGCCGTCTCGTTCGTGTGGATGATGAAGCACGCCTTCGCGCCGCGGCGCAGAGCCTCCTCGTACTTGAACGTCCACCGGCCGTAATAGGTGAGCGCCTTCCCGCCAAACCACTTGGGGTCGTCCGAGGGCGGTTCGTTGGTGAAGAGGACGACCACTTTCCCCTTCACGTCAGTGCCTTTGTAGTCGTCCCAGTTGAACTCGGGGGCGGTGATGCCGTGGCCGACGAACACCGCCTCGGCGTCGAACTGTTCGAGTTCGGTCTGCGTGTGACTCGTGCCGCTGAACTCCTCTTCGCAGACGATGCCGAGCGTGTCCTTGCCCTTCGTCGTCTGGAGCGTGGACTTCGGACTGGTGAACACTCGCACGAGCGGGACGGGTTGAAGGTACGTGCCGGCCGCGCCCATCGGCTTGAGGCCAGCCTTCTTGAACGCCCCCGCGATGTGGTCGGTGGTGAGTTCTTCGCCGCGCGTGCCGGGGCCGCGCCCTTCGAGCCGGTCGCTCGCGAGGTACGCGATATCGGCCTTGATCCGCTCCGCGGAGATTGCCGGCAGTGGGTCCGCGCTCCGCGCTGGCAAAGCGGCGAGAGCTGCGGCGCAGAGGGCGAGCAACAATCGGTGTCTCACGGGGGTTCCTCAATTGTGTGCGGAGGGGTCGCTCCTATTATGCGGAAATGAGTTGGTGCGACGCGATCCGCGACTCCTCGCAGGTTGACTCCCGAGCGCTTCCCGCGACAATTCGCTCACACGACCGATTCCCACAATGGGGTCCATCATGCTTCGGTTCATGCTTCTCGCTCTGATCGCACTCGCGACCGGTGCTGGGCCGACTTTCGCCGCGCCGGAGGAAGGGCGGTTGCTCCGCTTCCCCGCGATCCACGGCGACCAGATCGTCTTCACCTACGCGGGCGATCTCTACACGGTGACCGCGAACGGCGGCACCGCGCGGCGTCTCACGTCGCACCCAGGCTTCGAGATGTTCCCGCGGTTCTCGCCCGATGGAACACAGGTTGCGTTCACGGGGCAGTACGACGGCAACACGGAGGTGTTCGTGGTGCCGGCCGCGGGCGGCGAACCGAAACGCCTCACATTCACCGCGACACTCGGGCGCGACGAAGTCTCCGACCGCATGGGGCCGAACAACATCGTCATGGGCTGGACACCGGACGGGAAGAACATCCTTTTCCGCTCGCGGATGCGCTCGTTCAACGACTTCATCGGGCAACTCTACACGGTTCCGGTTGAAGGTGGACTTGCCGAACCGCTGCCGCTGCCGCGCGGCGGGTTCGCAAGCTTCTCAGGCGACGGCAAGCAGCTCGTCTACAACCGCATCTTCCGCGAGTTCCGCACGTGGAAGCGCTATCGCGGTGGGATGTGCGACGACGTGTGGCTCTACGACTTCGCCACGAAGAAGACCGAACAACTCACCGACGACGTGGCGCAAGACATCATCCCGATGTTCGCGGGCGGGAAGATTTACTTCCTCTCGGATCGCGGCAAGGAGCAACGCTTCAACCTGTACTCCGTCGATCCCGCGACGAAGCAGGTGACGCGACACACCGAGTTCACGGAGTTCGACATCAAGTTCCCGTCCGCGAGCGAAACCGCGATCGTGTTCGAGAACGCGGGGTACGTTTACCGCTTTGACGTGAAGAGTGGAAAGTCCGAGAAGGTGAGTGTGAAGATTCTCGAGGATCGGCTTGGCGCGCGCGGTGCGCTCACCGACGTGAGCAAGAGTGTGACCGCGTTCGAGATTTCGCCTGATGGCAAACGCGCACTGCTTGGCGCACGCGGCGACGTGTTCACCGTGGCCGCGGGTGAAGGCATCACGCGCAATCTTACCCGCTCGCCCGGCGCGCACGAACGCAACCCGAAGTGGTCGCCCGACGGCAAGAGCGTCGCGTTCATCTCCGACGCCACCGGCGAGGACGAGATTCACGTCGGACCGGCTGACGGCAGTGGTCCCGCGAAGGCCATCACCACGCGCGCGGACACCTACAAGTACGAACTTTTGTGGTCGCCCGACTCGAAGAAGATTCTGTGGAGCGACAAGAAACTCCGGCTTCAGTTCGTGGATGTGGAGACGAAGAAGGTCACGCTGGTGAATCAGGCGAAGGCGTGGGAGATTCGCGATTACGTGTGGTCGCCGGACTCGCTGCTGGTCGCGTTCGGTCGCCAAGAAGTGGACGCGATGCCGAAGGTTCACCTGTACTCGCTCGAAGCGGGCAAGGCCACCGAAGTCACCGACGGCTGGTACTCGTCCGGTTCGCCCGCGTTCAGCAGCGACGGGAAGTATCTGTTCTTCGTGTCCGCGCGCGACTTCAACCCGACGTTCAGCCAGACGGAATGGAACCACTCGTATCGCGATATGTCGCGTGTCTACTTCGTGACGCTCGCGAAGGCGACGCAGAATCCGTTGCGCCCGAAGCTCGACGACGAACCCGAAGCGAAGAAGGACGAGAAGAAAGACGGCCCGCTGCCCGTGAAGGTCGATCTGGAAGGACTCGCGGGGCGCATCGTTGCGATGCCGGGACCGGCGGCGAACTATCGCGGGCTGACATCCGCGGGCAACTCGCTCTACTATTTCCGCGCGAGCAGCAGTAGCCCGCCGCAACTCTACGTCTTCGACTTCGGCTCGAAGAAAGAGACCGCGCTCGGCACGGTCGGCGGGTATGAAATCTCCGCCGATGGCAAGAAGATGCTGGTTCAGCAGGCTGGCAAGTACGCGATCATCGACCTCCCGAAAGCCCCGGTCACGATCGGCGAAGCGCTCAACCTGTCGGGGTTGGAAGTGACGCTCGATAAGCGCGCCGAGTGGAAGCAGATGTTTCACGAGTGTTGGCGGCAGATGCGCGACTTCTTCTACGATCCCGGCTTGCACGGCGTCGATTGGGTGAGCGTGCGGAAGAAGTACGAGCCGCTGGTGGAACACGTTTCGCACCGCGCGGACCTCACATACATCATCGGCGAGATGATTAGCGAGTTGAACGTCGGTCACGCTTACGTTGGTGGCGGCGAACTCCCCGAGGTGCGGAAAGTGTCACAAGGCTTGCTCGGCGCGGAGTTCAAGCGAGACGAGAAGACCGGGTTCTTCCAGATCACGCGAGTTCTTCCGGGCGAGAACTGGAACCCGAAGCGCCGCTCGCCGCTCACGGAGGTCGGCGTGAGTGTGAGCGCGAACGAGTGGATTGTTGCCATCAACGGTCAGTCGACGAGCGCGGTGAAGAACATCAACGAGTTGCTCGTGAACACGGCTGGGAAACCAGTGGTGCTGTCCGTGAGCGCGAAACCGGCGCCCGAAGGCGCGCGCCGCGTGGTCGTCACGCCCACCGCCGACGAAGCGGACCTGTACTACTACGCGTGGGTTCAAGGCAACATCAAGAAGGTGTCCGACGCGAGCGACGGCAAACTCGGCTACATCCACGTGCCGGACATGCTGAGCACCGGGCTGAACGAGTTCGCGAAGCACTACTATCCGCAACTCAAGAAGCAGGCGCTGGTGATCGACGTTCGCGGCAACGGTGGCGGGAACGTCTCTCCCATGTTGATCGAGCGATTGCGGCGCGAGGCCGCGATGGTGGGCATCGCACGCAACGCGGAGCCGACCATCGACCCGTCGGGCACGTTCGTCGGGCCGATGGCTTGCTTGCTCAACGAGTTCTCCGCGTCCGACGGTGACATCTTTTCGTACCGCTTTCGGCACCACAAACTGGGCCAACTCATCGGCAAGCGGAGTTGGGGTGGGGTGGTGGGTATTCGCGGATCGCTGCCGCTGCTCGACGGCGGCACGCTGAATCGGCCGGAGTTCTCGCGCTACGACCTGGGCGGCAAGGAGTGGATCATGGAGAACGTCGGCGTGTCGCCCGACATCGTGGTGGACAACGACCCGGCGAAGGAGTTCGCCGGTGATGATCAGCAACTGAACAAGGCGGTGGAAGTGCTGCTGGCGGACCTGAGGAAGAACCCGCCGAAGGCGGTCTCGCCGCCGCCGTTCCCGAAGCGGTAGGGAAGTGCGCGTGCCGAAACCCCGGAAACCGTCAGGTTTCCGGGGTTTCTTGTTGGTTGCTCACGTCGGCCGTCATTTCTTCTTGGGGGGCGGGGGAGCCTTCGGCGCCGCCTTCGCGTCCTTCTTCGGTTTCTTCTTTTCCTTGCCCTGTGAGTTGTTGCCCTTCGCCATGACTGAGTACCTCGGTTGGGGTGTGCGGTCGGTGACCGCGCGGCGGGTTTCGCGCCCGTCGTACTTCGGTCATACGCTCTTCGACGCGCGCGGTCCACACCAGACCGGTGAAACGTTACGGTTTCGCAGTTCGCGTGCCGCGCTGACCCCGCAAACCGATATTGCTTGCGGCGAGCAAACCCTACCTCTACGATGCCGAGGCTGACTTCCTCTCCCACCCCCGCACGTATGCACGACGTTCGATTAGCGGTGAGCTACCCGGACGAAGCCACCCGCGTCGGCATCGCGGCGCGGCTTCGCGGCGCGACCGTCGTCCCGTGGGCGCCCGGCGACCGTGACGCCGTGATGCTCTGCGGGGCCGCCCACCTCTGCGAACAGTTGCTCGGCGGTGGCGCTCCTGTTCTGCTCGTCGCGGACCCGTGTCCTACGGCCGACGCGATGGAGAGTTTGTTCGCGACCGCGCGGACGTCCGGTGTGCCGTTCGCCGTCGTGAACCTGGACCGCTACTTGCCTTCGCGCCAGCTCATCAAGAAGCAACTCGCGGGACCGCTCGGAGAACCGGGACTCATTCGCTCGCACAGATGGGAACCGCCTTCGGCGGACCGCGCGAGCGATCCGGCTGCGCTGCCCGATGCGCTGCTCCGCGACCTTGACGTGGCGCTGTGGCTCGCGGGTCGGGCGCCGAATCGCGTCTACGCGACCGGGCAGAAAGCGGAAGGCGCAGCCGACCGGTGCATTCAAGTTCACCTCGGATTCGCGAATGGCGGGATGGCGCTGCTCGATTACACGAACCGCCTCCCGCCCGGCGACGGCTATCAGTCGCTCTCGGTGATCGCGTCCAGCGGCGCGGCCTACGCGGACGACCACCAGAACGCACAACTCCTCTACTGCGGCGGGAACGCACAGGCGGTCCGCACCAAAGAGCGCGCTGGGCAACTTGCGTCGGTCGCGCAGGAGTTCGTCGATGCCCTCCGTGCCGGGCAAAATCTCTCCGCGAGCGCGACGGACTGGCACGCGGTGTTTGCGCTTGCGAAGATCGTTCAGAAGTCGCTCGCGTCCGGGCGTGCTGTCGAAGTGGAGGCGCTGTGATGGCCGCGCCGCGAAAGTTTAGGTGCGCCGTTCTCAGCGCCGTGAAGCACGATTACGTCGCGCGGGGCGTGGCGTCGCATCCGCGCTTCGAGTTGGTCGTGGTGGCAGACGACCACGATGCGCCCGCGTGGGCGCACGAACGCAACCAACAGTTCGCCGACGCGCACTGCATCCCCTACATCCGCGACGTGGACCGCGCGCTGCGAGAGTTCGACACTCAGGTCGTGATCGTCAGCCCGGAAGCGGAGCGGCACTGCGGCTTGAGCATCCGCGCCGCGCGAGCCGGCAAGCACGTCATTCAGGACAAGCCGCTCGCGACCCGGCGCGAAGACGCGAACGCGCTCGTTGAGGAAGTCGAGCGCGCCGGCGTGCGGTTCCTGATGTGGAACCGGAACTTCCTTCCGGCCGTGTTGCACGCTCGCGAACAGATCACCACGGGCGCGATCGGTAAGCCCTACGCGATCCACGCGGACTTCTACTTCGCGAAGGATGCCGGCCCGACACGCGGGTCACGCCAACTCGGTTACCCGCCGATCCACTGGGAGGCGCATCAGATCGCGGCGCACATCGACGGCGCCGACGGCGGACTTGGGCGCGAGCCGATGGGCGAACTCGGGGTCGAAGGCATCTACCCGCTCGGCTACATCCGGCTTCTGACGGGCGCGGAGGTGCGGAAAGTGTTCGCACGCTCGACCGCGTTCTTCCATCAGGCACACGCGGATAACGGCGTGGAAGACCTCGCGAGCGTCACGTTGGAAATGGACGGCGGGCTGCTTGGCTCGATCGCGATCGGCCGTATCGGGCTGGCGAGCCACCCCAGCGGCGGCGAGATCAAACTGCACATCCTCGGCAGTGCGGGCGCGCTGGTCATCAGCGAAGCCCGGCCGGAGGTGGGCATCTACCACAAGGGCCAACCGCCGAAGGAAGCCCGGCAGCGCCGCGTCGCGAACGAGAACGATTTTCTCTTGGCCGACGACTTCGCGCGCGCGATCGACGAGAATCGCGACACGGTGCTCGGCGCGCGTGCGAGTTGTGCGATCTTCGCTACGGTCGCGGCGGCGCTGGAGTCGTGCCGCACTGGCGATGTGGTTGAGGTGAAGTAGGGGTCGCTTGCGGCTTCGCGGGTAATGCTCGCGAAGCCGCAAGCGGCGCACAACGAAGGAGCATTCCCATGAACGGCCGCGAGATCATCCGGGCACTTCACGACGGGCGGCACGTGTTCGCGTCAGCGGTGGTGGGCATGTCACCGCAGTGGCCCGAACTGGCGTCGAAGCTCGGCATTGACTTCGTGTTCGTGGACACCGAACACATTCCGCTCGACCGACAGACGCTCTCGTACCTGTGTCAAACGTATCAGGCGCTCGGGCTGCCTCCGGTCGTGCGCATCCCGTGCAACGACCCGTTCGAGGCGTGCAAGACGCTCGACGCCGGCGCCGGCGGCATCATCGGGCCGTACCTCGAAACGGCGGATCAGGCTCGTGCCCTCGTCGGTGCGGTGAAGCTGCGCCCGCTGAAAGGGCGCAGGCTCGCGGAGGCGCTGCGCGACCGCAACACGCTGGAACCTGAACTGGCCGATTACCTGGAGAAACGCAACGGCGACAAGGTGCTCATCGCGAACATCGAGAGCGCGCCCGCGATCGAGAACCTTCACGACATCTGCTCCGTGCCGGGACTCGACGCGGTGCTGATCGGTCCGCACGACCTGTCGTGCAGCCTCGGGATTCCAGAGCAGTACGCGCACCCACGATTCGACGAAGCGGTGCGCACCATCTTCCGCATCGCGCGCGAACACGGGGTCGGTGCGGGCATCCACTTCTGGCTTGGCATGGATCAGGAGATCGCGTGGGCGAAGGCCGGCGGGAACCTCGTCCTGCATAGTTCCGACCTCGCCGCGTTCACTCGCACGTTGAAGGCCGAGATCGAGCAACTCCGAAAGGCGCTCACCTGAGCCGCACGTTCACATGGCTTCTCCAGCGCCCGAAGTCGTTTCGCTCTCGCGTGCCGGGAAACTCACGGTGCTGGCGGTCGCGTTCCTCGGCTGGCTCGGCGCCGGCGGGCACATGGCGATCACGCAGCAGACCGGGCGCGCCGCGTCCATTGATTTGCTCGCGCGAAGCGGCGCGCTCGACGCCGAACGCTTCACCGCGCTGAACAAACAACAAGAGGCCGCGAAGAAAGGCGACGCGCCGGCGCTCTCCGAGAGTGACGCGGCGCAAGCGAAGGCGTGGGAGGTGGTCGTCGGGCGGTGGTTCGCGTGGAACCAGTGCGCGTTCCTGTTCGGGGCCGCTGCCGGCGGGCTGCTGTTCGGCTGGCTCGGCGACCGCATCGGCCGCGCTCGCGGCATGGCGATCAGCATCATCACCTACTCGACCTTCTCGGCGATCACGGCGCTTGCGCAGGCGCCGGAGCAGTTCGTCACGCTGTGGTTCCTCGCGTGCCTCGGCGTGGGCGGGATGTGGCCCAACGGGGTCGCGCTGGTCGCGGAGGCGTGGTCGAATCTGTCGCGGCCCATGACGGCTGGCATCATCGGTACCTCCGCGAACGTCGGCATCTTCCTACTCGCAACGCTCGCGAAGGTGGAGCCGGTCACGCCGGACCACTGGCGCTGGGTGATGCTCGTCGGGGCCGCGCCGCTCCTGCTGGGGCTGTTCGCACTGGTCGCGGTGCCGGAATCACCTCGCTGGCTCGCGGCGCGGCGCACGAAACCGGATACGCCCGCCGCAGGCGTATCTACTGCCGGCGTGTTCCGGCCGCCGCTTCTGTGGGTCACGCTGGTGGGCATCATTCTCGCGACGACGCCGGTGATCGGCGGGTGGGGCACCGCGAACTGGATGACGCCTTGGGCGGAGAAAGCCGGAAGCGCCGCGCTGCGCGCCGACGTGCTTCAGATGCGTGCGCTCACGGGCATCATCGGGAGTTTACTCGGCGGCTGGATCGCCAGCGTGGTCGGGCGCCGCACGACGTACTTCCTGGTCAGCCTGTTGTCGCTGCTGATCGCGCAGTACGTGTTCTGGTATCTCGTTCCGACGGACCGGTTGTTCCTGACGTGGGTCGCGGTGCTGGGCTTCGTCAGCGGCATCTACTTCGGGTGGTTGCCGCTGTGCCTGCCGGAACTGTTCCCCACGCGGGTGCGCTCGACCGGGGCGGGCGTGAGCTTCAACTTCGGGCGCATCGCGACCGCGATGACGCTCTTCGCGAGCGGCGCGCTGATGGGCTACTTCGGCGGCGACTACGCCCGGATCGGGAGAATCACCGGCATGTTTTTCGTGCTCGGTATGGTCGCGATCCTGTTCGCTCCTGACACGAGCAAGAAACAGATCGCGGACTGAACCGCTCGCGATTGGCAAGTTTCGCGGCACGTCCCTTGACGCGCACGTCGCGCCCGGGGACACTCAACTTCTCCCCGGATTGGCTCCTGCCTTCCTCCCCGCAGTCACATGCTCACAATCTTCGAACGCTGCCGTTCATCGTCCGCACAACCCACGCGGCGGCAAGTGCTCGTCGCGGGCGCGATGGGGTTCGGCGGAATGACGCTCGCGGACTTGCTTCGCGCCGAAGCAGCGTCGGGAGTGCGCTCGTCCGTGAAGTCGGTGATCAACATTCACCTCGATGGCGGTCCACCACAGCACGACACCATTGATCCGAAGCCGGACGCACCGGAAGAAGTGCGCGGCGAGTTCGCGCCGATCGCTACCAAAGTTATTGGACTGCGAATCTCGGAACTCATGCCGAAGGTCGCGGCCATCGCGGACCGGTTCGCGTTCGTGCGGTCGCTGGTTGCTTCGGCCGGCGCACACGACGCGTTCCAGTGTCAGTCCGGGTTCCCTTCGAAGGACATGCAAACCGTCGGCGGGCGCCCCGCGATGGGGTCCGTCGTCGCGAAGTTGCGCGGCGCGGCCACCGACCCAGTGCCGGCGTTCGTCGATCTGTTGCAAGGGCGCCCGCTGGTGCGCAACAGCGCCAGGCCGGGGTTCCTCGGACCGGCGTTCGGCCCGTTCCGCCCGGACATCTCGAAGATGTTCGCGCGTGAACTCGAAGCCGGTATGAAGGGCGAACTCGCTGCACGCGGCGCGAACCACACGATTCAGCTCACGCTCGCGGAAGGGATGACGACCGAGCGGCTCGAAGACCGGACGCGGTTGCTCGCCGGGTTCGACGACACACGCCGTGACCTCGACGCGAGCGGCACGATGGAGGCGCTCGACAAGTTCAACGCGCAGGCGCTGAACATCCTTACCTCCGGTCGGCTCGCGGCGGCACTTGATCTCGCGCAAGAGCCTGAGAAGGTGCAACAACGCTACACGCCGCCGGAGTCGTCAGCAGGCGGCGAGAAGTTCTACACGAGCGAGGACGGGAGTGCCGCGAAGAAGCTGTTGCTCGCGCGCCGGCTGGTCGAAGCAGGCGTGCGGTGTGTGAGCGTGTCCTTCAGCGACTTCGACACCCACTCGAAGAACTTTCCGCGAATGCGGCAGCTCGTTCCGGTCGTCGATCACGCGCTCGCGGCGCTGGTCACCGATCTCGAAGATCGCGGGATGCTCGGCGACGTGGCAATCGTGGTGTGGGGCGAGTTTGGGCGCACGCCGAAGGTGAACGCGTCGGGCGGGCGCGACCACTGGCCGGAGGTCGGTCCGGCGCTGCTCGCGGGCGGCGGGATCAAGGGCGGGCAGGTGATCGGCGCGACCGACCGCACTGGCGCGAAGGCGGTGTCGCGCCCCGTCACGTACCAAGAGGTGTTCGCCACGCTGTACAAGTCGCTCGGCATCACCTCGGGCACGACGACGATCCCCGACCCCACGGGGCGCCCGCAGTACCTCCTCGACGCTTGCGAACCCATGCGCGAACTGGTGTGATGCGCGTTTGGAATTGGAGTTGTTAGCGTAGGCCCCGTAGGGGCCGTCGTGGGTGAAGAGACGGCCCCTACGGGGCCTACGCTAACCAACTTCATGCGCGCTGTGGAGACTGGTCTATCTCACTTTTTCTGCCGCTCCTCCAACTTCTTCTCCAGTTCGCGCGTCTCCTTCTCCACATCAGTGAAGCGCGGCGGCCAGCTTTGGCTCCGCAGCGTGCGCAACGACTTCGAGGCGGCGGCCCAGTCCTTGTTCTCGATTTGCGCCGCGGCGAGCTTCAACAGGCCGGTCGGCTCCAGCGCGCGAATCTCGGCGACGCGCTCCCAGTGCGCGATCGCGTCCGGCCAGCGGTTCTGCTTCCCGCGAACCTCTGCCAGCAGCGCGTGACCCTCCGATTCGTTGGGCAGCATTTCCACCACCGAGGTGTACGCGCGCTCGGCTTCGCCCGTGCGGTTCAGATCGGTGAGGCGCTTGCCGAGTTGCTCGTAGAGCTTGATGTCGCGCCGCGACAACTCGACCGCTCGAAGCAGTTGAGCGACGGCCTCGTCCTTCAGACCGATCTTGTCGAGGCAGACGAGTAGTGCCTCGTAAATCTCCGCGTCGTCCGGTTGCAGTTCGGACGCGAGTTGCAACTGTGGGATCGCCCGCGCGTGGTCGTTCTTCTGGATGTAGGCCTTCCCGATCGCCTTGCGGACCACCGCGCTGTCTTGTTTCTCCTTGTCCAACCACGCGACATACGCGGCCAGGTCCGGTGCGTCGGTGAGAACCTCCACGAGCGCGTTCAGCGCGGCCGTTCGCTGTTCGTGGCGCGGTCCCCAACTCACCACGGCCCCGCTCGCCATATCGACGGCCTTCTTCGTGTCGCCCAACCCGGCGTAGGCTTTGGCCGCGTGCGCGTAGTAGTTCGATAGCGTGCCGTTACCGATGCCGCGGCGTGCGTGCGATCGCTGGTGCAACGGAATGAGTTCGTCGTAGTACACGGTCGATAGCTTGAAGAGTTTGTTCTCCAGACAACTGTAGGCCAGCGCCGCGAGCACGCCCTCGGTCCACCGGTCCTTCTCGTGGAAGAACGTGTCAGTCTGCGTGAGCAGCGCGAGGAGTTCCGCCTGCTTCCCGGCGCGGAAGTACGCGTGCATCAGTTTGGTACGGTAACCGAGGTTCTCCGGCCGTGTCGCGACCAGCGGAAGCAACAGCGGGATCGACTCCGCGTAGCGCTGTTCGCGATGGAGATAGTCCGCGAGTTGCCACTGCCCGGACTCGGCGAGAACCTTCTGCTCGTGAGCCGCGAACAGGATTTCGATCGCCTGCTTCTCGCGAGGCAGACCGAAGAACAGATACTCCGCGATGTACTCCACCGACGCACTCGACTTCTTGCGTTCGGCGAGTATTTCCTCCGCGACCTTCGCAAAGTCGGCGCTCTTTTCGGGCCAATGGGCGCTGTGCCGTCGGTCGTACATCGTGCGTTCGCGAGACTCGCGCGAATTGAGGTCGCGTCGGAGTTCGCCCAGGACGAGTTTCAGGAGACGCGGTTCGAGGTCGCCGAGTTCCTTCACCGCCAGGCGCCAGTGGC
Source organism: Singulisphaera sp. GP187 (assembly GCA_945905925.1). Lineage (GTDB taxonomy): Bacteria > Planctomycetota > Planctomycetia > Gemmatales > Gemmataceae > Gemmata. The sequence continues at coordinate 27,950 of CAMDQN010000051.1, read as the reverse complement.
CGAGCCTGTAGTTGTTCTGGGTCCAGGCGTTCTGGTTGGTGTAGCGCAGCCAGTCGGGTTCGTCGTCGATGCGGTCCAGCACGAATGCGATCGCGTCGCGCGGGCCAATCAGGTCGTGTAGCGTTTGAGCCGCGTCGCGGACGACCGAATCGTAACCGACGGTTTGTTCCTTCAGGAGCGTCGGGAGTCGCTTGAACGCAAACGCCTTCAGGTCGGCAGCGATCCCTTCGAGCTTGAGACCGTGCCCCGTGCGGTACAGGCGAGTGAGCTGACTGAGTACCTGATAGCGGTGATTCTGGTCGGGTTCGGTCATGTCGGTGAACAGCTTGCCTTCGAGCGCCTTGTAGATCGCTCGCCCTTCACCGAGCGACACCGCACCCTTGTTCTGCAACGCGCGATGGTAGAGGTCGTTGAGGTGCTGGACCAGCCACCGTTTTTGTTCACCGTGAACCGGGTGTTTGAGTTGCGCGAGCAGTACCTTCTCGCCGCGGTCATAATGCCCCGCGTCTTGCATGAAGCCGATCAGCGTGAGCAAGGCGCTGTTCGCCGAAGTCGGCAGCACGCCGTTGTTCGCCTCTTCAAACTCCTTCAGCGCGGCCTGAAGGAGGTCGGTCGCTTCGGGGCGGCGCGAGTATGCGTTGAGCGTTTCAGCGTGGCGCTGGGCGATGTGCAACCGGTCGAACGTCCCGGCCGCGGCGCCCTTGTGCAGCAGTTCCAGTTGGCGAAGTTGTTCCTTCGCGATGGCCGCTTGCGGGACGTTTCCGACCGCCGCGAGGAAGTCCGCCATGAGCCGCGGTTCGCCGGCGGACCACTCGCGTTTGAACGCGCTCTCGAGTGCCGCGAGCGCCTTCTCCGCGTGCGGCCCGGGCTGGTTCTGAAGTTCGGCCGCGCGGCGCTCGACCATCAATTCCAGCAGGTCGAGCGCGCGCTGATCGACTGTGGTCTTGGCGGAGAGTCGCACCGCTTCGATCCGCTTCGCGAGTTCGTCCGCGGTCGCCTCATCGCGCACCTCGCCGAGCACCGCGCGCATCCCCTGAAGGAACGGGTACACCTTGCCGGCCGTGTGCCCGATCACACCGTCGGGGAGCATCGAGAGCAACCGGAAGTCGCGCGACGCCTGATAGAACTGTTGCAGTTGCCAGAGGTAGTTCTGGGGTGAAGCCGACTTCTCGAACAGCACGGTGAAGTGGTTTAGAATCTCCGGGTCGAGTTTTGTCGGGAGCGTGCCCGTGGTGGCGCGCCACGGGTGCAGGTAGTTGTTGATCCGCTGACTGAGGTAGTACTCTTCGGTAGTCTTGTAGACCGCAACGCGGGCCTTGTCGTGCTGCGCGCGGCGGTTCTCGACCAGATACCACTCCGCGAGCGTACGGTACGCGGCGGGGCTGAGTTCATCGGCTGCTTCGAGAACCTCAAATTGCTTGATCGCGTCCGGCACCTTCCCTTGTTCGGCAAGGAGGTAGCCGAGCGCAAGCCGCCATCGGTTGTCCGGGTCTGCACCGCTGACCCACTGAGTCAGAACGGTTTCGAGTTCCTTCGCGCGGTCGAGCGCGATGAGTAACCGGTATTTCTCCGCGCGCCAGCGTGCGTCGCCCGGCTTGTCCTTGAGTTGCTGATCGACGTACTTCACGAGCCGCTCCACCAGTGCCGCGTCGGCACCTTTGCGGGCCGCGAGGTTCAGCAGCGTGACGAAGACGCGGGCGTGAAGCATCTCATCCAACTTCGCTTCGATGAGCGCGTTGTCATCTTCGGGGTCGGCCTTCTTCGGCGCGCCGGTGAGTAGCGCCCAGCAGTCCTCGGTGACCGGCTTCGGGTCGCGTTCGAGCAACATGTCGATCCAGACTCGCTCCGCGACGAGCCAATTCGCGAACGGCTTCGCGTGCTTCGCGGCCTCCTTGCGGAGCCGGTCCGCGAAGGCTTCGCGGGTCTCTTTGCGGAACTCCGCGTGCTTCTTCTGCAGGTCGGCGCGTGTCAACTTCTCCGGGTGTTCGAGGGTCTTCACGCGCGCCTGGTAGCGAGCTTCGAGCAGGGTATCGGTGAGGTAGTGCAGGCTCGCGACGCGCGTGCGAAGCCCGTTCGCCGGTTCTTCGGAGTTCGCGAGTTTGTCGAGCAGCGCGAACGCTTCGTCCTCGATCGCAGCCGTCCACGGTTGTGACAGAATCGCGTTGAACAAATCGCTCACGTAGGAAACGCGATAGATTTCCGGGCCGTCCTTGAGTTGCACGCGAAGGAACGCGAGCGATTCGGCCGGGCCGAGCCACGACAGCACGCGAACCAGCGGCTGCGCGATCCGGTGCTTCGCGTCCGGTTTCTTCTCGGCGTCCCATCGCTTGCGGAGCGCGGTGGCGATCTTCTTCCAGTCGTCGCGCTCCAACCCGGCGTCGGACCAGACGATGTTCACGAGAGCGTCGATCCGCGCGGCCGGCAGCGTGTCGATCTCCTTCACCAGCAACTCGGCCAGTTCCTTGCGAACGGCGCGGGCCACGTCGGTGTTGGAGAACCGCGACGAGTACATGATCGTGCCGAGGATGTTGTGGTGCTCGTCGCGTTTGGCGAAGAACCGCACCGTTTCGGCGAGCGGCGCGTGCCACCGTTCCTCGACGCGGTTCGTGTGCAGGTCGTACCCCTGGCCCGTCGCGAACGCGACCGCCGCGCGGAGCCGCGCGGCGACCGGCGCCGGCAACTCGCCTTCGACCCGTGCTTCGCGCAGCCACTGCGCCGCGAGTTCCTCGGCGCGTGCCGCCTGGTTGCTGCGCACGAGCGCCGACAGGTACTGGCCGTATGGCGACTCGGACTCCGGGTTGCGTTCGAGCCATTTGGCGAGGTAGTCCGCGAGTTCGCGGTAGCGCCCCTGCTGCCGCAGGAACTGGGCGTACTGCCCGCGGAGCGTGTCCTCTTCGCTCGGTTCCCACTTCGCGGTGGGAACGAGTACGCGGTCGAGCCACGCGTAGGCCGCGACGTAATCCCCGTTGGTGACGAGCGCCTGGGCGTAGCGGTACTGGAGGTAGTAGTCGCGCGGGAAATCGATCGCGAGTTCCTTCGCGAGTTGTAGCGCCTTGTCGGCCTGTCCGGCTTGCTCGAACAGCGACACGCGCCGGCTGCGCCACGTCTTCACCGCGAACAGGTGCGCGGGTTGCCGTTCGTACACCTTCTGCAACGTGTCGGACAGCGCGAGCCGTTCGTCGGTCTGCAACACCTGATCGGCTTGATTTCCGAGATGTTCGGCAAGGAAGTAATCGTTGGCGCGTGTATCCGCGTCGGTGGTCGCGGCGAGCGCGGCCGCTTCGTCGAGCACACGCTTGCGCAACTCATCGTGGCGACGGCTCGCGAGAAGGAATGAATCGCGGAGCCAGCGCATCCCCACTTTGCCCGTGGCGAGGCGCTCAGCCTCGGTGAGGTGTTCGAGCGCGCGCGCCCACTGCTGCGTGGCACCGAAGTAGAGCGTCAGCACAGCGAAGTCATTGAACGTTGCTTTCTTGGCCGCGACCGCCGCTTTCGCTTCCGCGATGGTCGGCAGCGGTTGCTTCAGGAACTGTACCTTGCTCTTGCCCGCGAGTTCCTGCGCCATTCGCTTTGCAAACTCGGCTGCCGGGACTTCCGTTACCGTTTGCGTCGTTAGCGAGGTTCGTTGGCCCTTGTCGTCGAGTGACTCGATCTTCCGCGCCCACCACTGCCCCGCGACCTCGACGAAATCCTCGAACTTCGTCGAAGAGGTCACCTTCCCTTTGTGCCGGTGTTCGACACTGAGAACGACGTGCCGTGTGGTATCGATGAGTACGCGCACCTCGTACTCCGGGCTGTCCTTGTGCGTGAGGATCAGCAGTTCGCGGCCCTTCGCGATGGTTTCGACGGTGGGCGCCATGTACGCGTAACTGACGTGCAGCGGCGTGATGGAATCGTCGGCCAGTTCGAGCGGTGGTTGTGCGAGATCGTGCTTGTTGGACGCGCGAATGCGGCCGAGCTGGAACGCGGTCGTGTACGCGACGTATTCCTTCGGATCGCACCAGGAGACCGTGATTTGCCCGCCGTCTGGCGTGCTGCGCGCGAACCACGCGGTCGGCGAAACCAGTTCGAGCCGGTTGGCGCGCGAAGCCAGTTCAGCGCGCCGCGTGTCGAAGCCATCGGTCTTGCGCGCGATGACGATTCCGCCCTTCACCTGACTGAGCTTGTCGGTCCGCAGAAGGCTGCGCGAGAGCGCCAGCGCCGGTGCCGGCCACAGCGTTTTCGGCTCTTTCAGTTCGCGCGCCGGTGCCGCGAGCGTCGGGAAGTACGTGCCGAGCCACTGGAGTTGTGGCTGCCGGTAGCCGCGTCGGTAGTACGGGGTCGCGCCGGCCGGGCTTGCGCCGCGGCCCCGCGGGCGGCCAAACTCCTCGAGCCGTTCCGCTTGCAACCCCGCATCGAGACCGAAGTCGATCCCGTCGTAAGTCGTATCGGAGAGCGCGAGTTGCTGGAGGTACTCACCGTCGAAGTAACCGTCCTTCGCTTTCGCGAGTTCGGGCGTCGATTCGAAAGCCCACCGGCCCATGCGGTCTTCCCTTGCGTGGGTCTCGCCTCGGGGGTCGTCACGGAGTTCGTTCAATTTCTTTTCATCGTCCTCGTCGGTGCCAAAACCGAGGCGGCGTTCCAACACGTCCGAGCCTCGGGACGCAAAACTGTCTTCCCCGCCGAACTCGCGACTGAGCATCTCCTTGTTGTCGATCTCGCCGAGGCGGCCGAAATACAGGAACGGCTCGGCTCGGTCCAACTCGCCCCCGAGACCGCTGGTCAGTCGCTCGCGGAACTCTCCGCGGAACTGGCGCGCGTCGCGGCCCAGACCGTTGAGTTGTGCCAGAATGCTCCGCCGCAGCGCGGTCCGGTGGTCGCCCGCCAGCTTCATCTGCTTTTGCTTCAACTCGAACATCGCATTATCGCGTCCGTCGGCGAAGAACTTCTCCCCGTCGCGCATTCGGAACTGGGTCTTCACGCCGAATCGCGCGCGGTCGGCGTCGGATTCCAGCACGAGCAGCGACGTGTATGGCGTGATGATGTTGAACTCTTCACTCAGCGCGATCACGTCCTGCTTCACGCTTTCGGACGTGCCTTGTTCGAGCAACTTGTCGAGGTGCATCCGCGCCCACAGTCGTGGGACGAACGAGTTCCCTTGCTCGGCGTCCTTGAGGTGAACCTTCGACGTGTAGCGTACGGGCTTCGTGCCGAGAATCCCTGTGACGACGATCTCGCCGGCCTGATCCTTGTCTTCGGGGAGGTAGCGCCCGAGCAGAATCTGCTGCGTGCCGGCCGCGACGTTGGGTAGCACGTCGGGGTAGACGCGGGCCGTGCGTAACCCGGTGAATTCCACCTTCAGGTCGCGCAGCGAGGGCGTCGCGATCTCGGTGAGCAGTTCCATCGCCGCGGCTTGCGGCCCGCGCTCACTCGAAACGCGCCGCACCGACCCGTTGCCGAGCGACGCGATTGCTTTCAGCACCGTAGATTCGTAACTGCTGCCGAGGCTCACCGCGTGGAACGTGCCGGCCTTCCCCTCGTACAGTTTCGCGAGGCGCTTCGCGAACGCGACTGGGTCCGCCTTGCCGGTCGTGGTGATGCCGTCGCCGAGGTAGACGACGTGCGTGCCCGCGACGCTCGCTTTCATGACGGAAGCAAACGCCTGGTCGAGATCGGTCCAACCGAGAGACTTCCGCTCTTCCAGAAACTTCTGTAACGCCGCGATGTTCGCGGGTGTCGCGCTCACCGGCTTCTCGAATACCCAGTCGCAGTTCACATCGCACGCCGCGACGTTGATCGTGTCCTTCGGTGTCAGCGCGCCGAGTAGCGAGTTCAGCACGGCCGTTTGTGTCGCGCGCTGCGCCTTGTCCATCGACGCGGACGTGTCCGCGAGGAGCAACAGTTTGAGCGGTTCGCTATTTGGAACGAGGGGCCGCTCCCAGTCGCCGGCGCCGCCGGGCGGTGTGAGTTGAACGAGGAAGTAACCGTCCGTGCCGCGCCGGTGCGGGATCACAACCACATCGGGGCGCCCGCCTTCGACTTCGATGACGGCTTCAAAGTCGCGCGTCGGCGTGTATTCTTGAGCCGAGAATTCGACCTGCCCGGAGTGTTCAGTTTTCGCAACGCGGGCCGGGTGCGTCGGCGAGGTGATGCCCTTGATCGCCACCGCGGAGTTCACCTTCACGTCGATCTTCAAGTCGCGCAGCGGGTGCTGTTTCAGCATCTCGCTTTGCAGGCCGTAGCTGTAGCTGTAGCGGTTGCCGCGGAGCGGAAGCACCTGCGTGTAGGTGATCTTGATGCGTTTCTCGGACCGCGCCGGGATCGGGAACACGCGGGCCTTGAAGATGTTCCCGCCGGTCCATTCGAGCAACCCGGGGTCGCGCTTCTCCCTCAGAATCTCCTCGTAGATTTCGCGGGCGCGCTGCTTCTCGACCACGTCGGCTTCGACGAGTTCGTTGCCGATCCACATGCCGAAGCCGGAGATAGACGCGTCCTGCGGCAGCGGGAAGTGGAACACGCCTTCGAGAATGCCGTCGGTGCGGTTGACGAACGATTCTTCGATGGTGGTGCGCGCGATCTGGTCGCGGATGTCCACCGTGACGTGGTGATAGCCGACCGTCAGCGGCACGTTGACCCCATTGACCGTGTGGACCAGCGAGCCGATCGACTCGTTCGCGGTCGTGCCCTTGAATCCGGCGAGCCACAGCGGTTCTTTCTCGACGCGAACCAGTTTCTCCTTCTCGACCTTGAAGTGCTGCTTGTCTTTCACGGTGAGCTTCTGCTTGTCGGGACCGTGCAACTCGACCGGAGAAGCGTCGGTCGCGGTGATCTCGACTTCACCCGCGAGGAGCCGCACTTCGTCCGCTTTGATTAGCTCGATGGTCGAGTGCGGTCCGACAATGACCGCGGCCGATTTGATGAGCTTCAGCGCGACCGCGTTCGCGCCGTGCGAGTCCGTGCGCAACCAGTCACCCGGCTTGAGGACGAGGCGCGGTTGCACCGGCGACCATCGCTCGTGCAGCACCGGTTTCACCGCGACGATGCCTTGCGCGTCGGTCACTTTGCCAATGCGCCCGTCGTCGGTGAGTCCGTTCTGGAAGACGAACGGTTCGTCCGGTTGCGGCACCGGGACCGGGAGCGGCTGATTGAACGCACCTGTCCAGTAGGCAACACCGAAGCCGATCACCAGAATCGCCACGGCTGATGCCGCGAGCCATCGGAAGGAGACCGCAAGCATGGTTCGTTTTCCGCGCGGGGGAGAGAGTGTTGTTGCTGGGCCGGTCGCGGCTTCAAACGCGGCCTGTGATTGTTCGCGCAGTCGGGCGAGGAACGCCGGGTCCGGGGCGGGCGTGTCCTTGTCGGTGGCCGCTAACAGCGCGGCGAGTTGTTCGTCGGTGGGGTACGTTTCAGGGTCGTTCATGGCACGTCGCCGCGTCGGTCGGGCTGTCGCCGGTGAGCCGGAGGAAGGTTTTGCGGAACGCTTCCCGGGCGCGGGCGAGTTTCGAGCGGACGGCGGTTTCGGTGGAACGCTCGCCGGCCGCGATGCGTTCGACCGAGACGCCTTCGAGGTACTTGGAAGTGTGTCGGCGAGGTCAGCCGAGCGTGCCGACCGCGACCGCGAGCACGTGCTTCTCAGCCTTGTGTGTTTCCTTCCACAAGACGCCGTCTTTCGAGCTAAACAACTTGCCCTTCCACGCGGCCCCGACGAACACGCCGGCACCGTGCGCCGCGAACTGCGGGGCGTCCTCGTTTACGACGCGCTCCCACTTCTCGCCATCGGCAGAGGTGTACGTCGCGCCAACACCGACCGCGACAAACTTGCCGTTCGCGAACACCACGCTGTTGAGGTGTTCGCCCTCTTCGCCGGTCTGCCGTGCGGTCCACTTCAGGCCGTCTGTGGTCGAAGTGCGTAACCCGTGCAGACCCACTCCGACGAACACGTTGTTTCCGAACGCGACATCCACCAATGTGTCGAGAGCCTTCGTTTCGGGTGCGTCGGTCCACTCCTTGCCGTTTTTCGACGTGGCGCGGCGCCCGCGATCGCCGACGCCGACCCACCGGCCAGCGCCCCACGCGGCGCGCCGCAGCATGTGCTTGCCGGGAACGTCGTGCGGGCCGTCCCAGGTCAGTCCGTCTTTGGAGAACATGACGAACGGCTTCGAGCTACCGACGCTCCCGGGATCGCCGCCAAGCGCAAGAAACTGCCCGTTGCCGAAGGTGAGTCCGCGAATGTACTTCACGTACTTCGCCTCATGCTTGCCGGTCTTCCATGTCTTGCCATCAGCGGTGTTGGCGAGAATGTTATCGCCGCCGAAGCTGCCAACCGCCGCACACAGGCCATTCCCAAAGGCCACGGCGCGGTACGACTCGCCTTCGCGCCCGGTCTGCGCGTCGGTCCACTTGAGGCCGTCGGCGGACGCGATGCGCAATCCGTCGAGGCCGACCGCGATGAACATGGAGGTTTTAGGTTTCACGGGTGATGCTTCGGGTTGAAGAGCGGAATGTCCATCAGGTGTTGCGCCGCTTCCCGACCGGGTATTCGATCATTGCGAGGTCGCGGTAATCGCCGTCGATCAGCACCTTGAGGTAGATGTAATCCAGGGTCAGGTGATCTTCCGGCAGCATGCGGCGGAACACGTTCGGGGTCGCGAAGTACACGTCTCTCCCGTCGGTAATCCGATCCGGAAGTCGAAGCGGGGTCTGGCCGACCGTGGTCTGCTGCGACAGCGCCTTTCCGATCGTTTGCTCGTCGGCGTCGCCGCGCTTGCTCGGCTTGAAGTCTTCCAGTTGCTCGCACACCTGTTTCAGATATTCGAGGTGTTCCTCGGAGTTGTCGTCGTCCAGTGTGAACACGACGAACGCCGCGGAGAACGTCGAAGTGTCGTCCGCGTCGTAAAGACACGGGTGTGCGAAGTAGATTCGCGCCACAACCGTCTCGCCGTCGCGCATCAGGCGTTCTTGCCCGCGCTCATACTGCTTCACAAAAATGACAAGCAGAACAACGACGGCCACCGCGGCCACAGCCAGCCCGACGCAAATCCAGCCCCAGATCGGCATCAGTCTCTCCAGAACGCGTGGCGGGTCACTCTTCGTCCCGGTCGTTGCTCATCTCGACTCCGCCATCCTCGCCGAACAACACGTGGCAGTACAGGTACGGTTCCGTCAGGTGCATTTCGGGGAGCCGGCGCCAGTAGATCTGCACGACAGCGGTGTAGACTTCGACGTCGCCCACCAGCCACTTCGGCAACTTGAGCGGCCCGTGCAGCCACCGCTGCTCTTTGTATTTCTCGTAGAACTTCTCGACCTTCGTCACGCTGACGTCCTCGTCAACGATGTCGCCTTTCTTCAACCGCTTCGCGGCTTCCTTCAACCGTTTCTTGAGTTCGGCCTCATCGGTTTCGTCGGCGCTGAAGACCACTCGCGCCTCCCCGTACCCGGGCACGTCGTTGACCTCGTACAGATCATCGGGAGCGGTGACGATCCAACACAGCAGGGTTTCGCCCTCTTCCTTGATCCGCTTCTCGCGTGCCAGCACCTGTCGGTTCATGACGACGTAGACGACCACGCCCACCAAGATGACCAGGAGGGTCAGACCCCCGCAACCGATTGCCCACTCCATATTGTCCTCGTTCGTGGAAGGATTCAGATCGCGGCTGGCCTACACCAGCCCCGGGAGCTTGCCCTCGTACCGGCGGTGCTGGCTGGTCATGTTCTCGCCGAACTTGGCGGTCTTCGCGCCCATGCGGTCGAGGATTTCGGCGTACAGGTTCGACACCGGCGTCTTCGGGGCGAACGCGAGGTGACGCCCCGTGCGCAGCGTACCGCCCGCCTTGCCCACCAGCACCGCGGGGTAGTCGTGCGTGCCGTGCCCGCCGTCCGCCATGTACGACGTGTACAGCATCAGCGTGTTGTCCAGCAGTGACGAACCGCCTTCGTCGATGCCGCGCATCTTCTTGACCATCTCCGCGAACAGTTTCGTGTACCACACGTGAATCTGGCGCAACGCTTCGCGCGAGATTGGGTCCGCGTCCTCGACGCGGCCCGCGTTGCCCTGGTGCTCGAGCGTGTGGCAGTGCGTTTCGTAGCCCACCGTGACCACGCCGGGGAACTGCGCTTCGTCGCTGCCGCACGCGAACACGCCGACGCGCGTTGTGTCCGTTTGGAACGCGAGCACCATCAGGTCGCTCATTAAGCGTGTGTAGTTCTCGTGGTGTTCGGGGTCGCGGTGAACCGGGTTCGTGATTTGCCAGATCGGGACGTTCTCTTTCGGCAAGTTGGTTGGGAGTGTGATCTTCGACGGGCCGGGGTTCGCGCTGTCGAGGACTTCGAGCCGCTGCCGGTGTTCCACGAAGTCGATGCGCTTCTCGATCGCGCGCACGCCATCCAGATATTGATCGAGGCGTTTGCGATCCGCGGCGCCGAGGTCGCGGCGCAGGTCGTTGGCTTCTTCGCGCACGAGGTCGAGTACGCTCCGGTCGATCGTGTCTTTCTTTGGCGAGCCGGGGGTGTTAACCCCCGGAGTCTGTTGCGCCGCGCGCGTCTTCCAGTTGGGAACGACCGGCGCGCGTCCGCGGAACATCCGGTCGAACACCAGTCGCGGGTTCGCTTCGTAGGGAACGCGCACGTCGGCCCCGCGCCACGAATACTGCGTCTCGTGGTTGCTGAGACCCAGTTCGAGCGAAGGCAGGAACGTCTGGTCTCCCACTGTTCGCGCTGCGACCTGATCGACCGACGGCGAGGACACAAGTTTGCCGTCCACCTTCTTCACGATTTCCGCGCCGGTGAGGTGCATCAGCGCGCAGTGTTCGTGCGCGTTCAACCCTTCGCTGCGCCCGTGGTGACTCAAGCCGGAGAGGACGAGCAGTTCGTCCTTCGCGAACTCCAGCGGCTTGAGGATCGACGGCAGCTTTGTGAGCGCGCCGGTTTCCTTCGGCTTCCACGATTCGAGGACCGTGCCACCGGTCACGGTGAACACGCCGAACCGCAACGGCGGCTTTACTGTTCCACCTGCACCGGGGGCGGCGGGGCTGAGTTGTTCGAGAAAGGGGAGGCACATCGCGGCCCCGGCCCCGCGAAGGAACGCCCGACGGCTGACGGAATGCATGTGTGGCATGTGTTACTCGTCTTCTCTTGGGTTCCGGCGGTGCTGGAACGGGAAGCTCTTCGCCACGCCCGCGACCAGCACAGAGAACTTGTAACCGTTCTTCTCCAGATCCGCCACGATCGCTTTCACCGCGGGCGCATCGCTCGGTTGCAACTCGCGGCCGAGCGCGAACACCAGCAACTTCTCTGTCACGTTCTCGACGAATCGCGGTTTCTTCTTGAGCAGCACCGCACGCAGTTCTTGTGAGCCGTTGAAACTGTCGCCGCCCGGTAGTTTGCCGGTTGCGTCCACGTCGCCGCCGGACTTGCGCCAGCGCCCGACCGCGTCGAAGTTCTCCAAGCCGAAGCCGATCGGGTCGATCTTCGCGTGGCACCCGGCACAGTTCGCCTGTGTCGCGTGCGCGGCGAGTTTGTCGCGAAACGTCTTCAGTTCCTTCGGCGTCTTTGCTTCGTCGATCTGGCTGACGTTCGGCGGCGGCGGGGGAGGCGGCGTGCCGAGGATCACGTCCAGGACGTACTTCCCGCGAAGCGTCGGACTGGTGCGGTTCGTGTGTGAGGTCATCGCAAGAACCGCTCCCATACCGAGCAGCCCGCCGCGGTTTGGGTCGCCGAGTTTCACCTTTTGGAACTCCGCGCCCGCGATGCCCGCGATGCCGTAGTGCTTCGCGAGGTCGCCGTTGAGGTACGAGTAGTTCGCGTCGAGCAGGTCCGTAATCGGAAGGTCGTCGGAGCGCAGGTGGTCGAAGAAGAGAGCGACTTCGTCGTGCATCGCCTGGCGCAGTCTCGGCGTGAACGTCGGGAAGAATTCGGTACTCGGCCGCGCTTCGGGGAGCTTCTGCAATCGCAGCCACTGCTCCGCGAACGTGTCCGTGATCGCCCGCGCCTTCGGGTCCGCGAGCATCCGCTTCACTTGCGCGTCGTACACGGCGGGCTTGCTGAGTTCGCCGTTGTCCGCGAGCGCGAACAGGTCCGCGTCGGGCATACTCGACCACAGGAAGTACGAGAGCCGCGTCGCGAGTTCGTGGTCGGTCACGCGATACGGCTTCTCGTCCTTCGGCCGGTCGTGCTCCACACGCAGGAGGAAGTGCGGCGACACCAGCACCGCTTTGAACACCGGCTTGAGCGCGTCTTCAAACTTCGCACCGCCTTTGGTTGCCTTGTCGAAGAGCGTGAGCAACCGGTCCACTTCCTTCGCTTCGACGGGGCGGCGGTAGGCGCGGCGCGCGAGTTCCGCGATGGTGCCCTTCGCGTCACCGGGCTTCACCACTTTCGCCAGAAGGGGCGGCAGTTCGCCGGGCTTCGGCTTCGGACCTTTCTGCGGCAACGCACAGAGTCGCTCGATGACGAGTTCGGCCGCAGCGAAGTATTTCTCGGTGAGCGTGTCGGAGAAGGCGAGCGCCGCGGCGAGGTTATCGAACGATTCGCTCACGGTATCGTCAGGCATTCCGACGGCGCCGGCCGCGTCGAACTCGATACCGAAGAGGTCTCGCACGGTGCGGTTGTATTCCCCCGGTGTGAGTCGGCGCACAACGGGTCGGCCGGGGTCGGGTTGCTTGCGGTCGAGTTCGTCGGCAGCGTCAAGCGTCGCTTTGATCCACTTCACGGTGCGGTCGCGTTCGTCCTTGGTGGGCTGCTTCGCGCCTTGGGGCGGCATCTCGCCGCTCGCGAGTTGCTCCGCGACTTCACGCCACGCTTTGCGCTGCTTGAGGACGCGTTTTTCGTCGGTGAAGGTCGCGAGGTTCAAGCCGCCCTTCTGAACCTTCTCGCCGTGGCACTTCGCGCAGTAGGTGTCGGTGAACGCGAGCGCGTCCTTGAACGTCGGCGGCGCCGGAGGATCGCCGCGCCCGGTGGCGGCCCCCCCCGGCGCGAGGATGAGGAGGAGTAGCGGGAAGAGTGCAGCGCGGGTGTGCATGTGCGGTCGGCGGGTGATTTCGGGTTCCTCACAGTATACGCCGCACCCGCGACGTGGTATCTTCAATCCCTTCTACCCGCCTACCTCGATGGCTTCACGCCTGTCTACGCTACGAATCTTCCTTCGCTGAGGATCGCGTCATGACTGCTCGCTTTCCCAAATCGGCGCTCGCAGCGAGTTGCTTGCTCGCGCTCGCGGTGTTCGTTGGTGTCGGTACATCGCAGCAACCGAAAGCCAACCCGGAGCCGCGGTTCCCCGGCGTTATCGACATCGACCCGCCGCACATCGCCACCGACAAGGGCGTGAAGTACGACTTCGATATCGTCTATGTTCGCGCGCCGCGAAAGACGGCCGATGGGCGCTCGAAGTGGGCCGAAGTCGGCGACCCGCGAACAATGGAACCGGGCGCGGACCTGATGCTTCTGCACCCTGACGGCAAGGAAGAAGTGTTGGTCGCGGTGACCGAGAAGGAGTCGATCGCGGACCCGCAGGTGTCGTTCGACGGACAGTCGGTTTACTTCGCGAAGATGCACGACGCCACCGGCCACAAAGGCGCGGACATCTATCGCGTTCACGTTCCCACAAAGAAGGTCACGCGCCTGACACAGCAGACGTTCACGCCGAACACCGGCGCGGCGGACTGGTCGAAGACGCCGTTGCCGTCGTGGGGTGTGTACAACCTCGGCCCGTGCCCCCTGCCGGGCGGGAAGCTCGCGTTCGTTAGCGATCGCAATGCGTTCAAGGCGACGAACCCCGGTTACGCACCGAACGCGCTCGCCCTTCAACTGTTCACGATGGACGAGGACGGGAGCAATGTGGACTGCATTGGGCACTTAAACTTGGCGATGGCGCTGCACCCGGTCGCGCTGCAAGACGGGCGCATCATGTTCAGTTCGCTCGAATCGCAGGGTTTGCGCAGTCAGCACCTGTGGGGCGTGTGGTCGATCAACCCGGACGGCACCAACTGGGGGCCGATGTACAGCGCGTTCGAGATCGGCAACGGCACCGCGGACTCCACGCACTTCCAGACGCAACTCTCCGACGGCAGCATCGTGGTGCAGAGCTACTACAACCTGAACAACTTCGGGTTCGGCACCTACCTGAAGTTCCCGCCACAGGCGCCGGACGGCTACGCGGGTTTCGGCCCCGGGTACAAACAAGACCCGCGAAACGCGAAGGTGCGCCACGGACGCCACTCCGACGGGCGCGGCAACTACATCCAGTTCCCGTTCAGCCCCTACGGGATCGAGGCGCTCACGCCGTTCGTGCTCAAAGGCGACTGGCCCTCGGAGCCGTCGGTGCCGGGGAAGAACGACTCGCCCCGCGTGGGCAAGGTCACGCACCCGGCCGGCGCGCCGGACAATCACGTGCTGACCGCGTGGTCAGCCGGGTCGATCAACAGCACCACCCGGCACACGCCGGCGTTCGACAGCGGCATCTACTTAATCAAGGGCGGGAAGGCCGTTAACGAACCCGGGCAGATGCGACTCATCAAGAACGATCCGAAGTACCACGAGCAGTGGCCGCGCGCGCTGGTTCCGTACAAACGTGTTCACGGCATCGACGAACCGAAGAACCTCACACCGCTCGCCAACAACGGTAAGCTCTCGAAGCACCTGCCGGAAGGCACGCCGTTCGGTATGGTCGGCACATCGAGCTTCTACAAGCGCGAGAGCTATCCCTACGGTGCGGTGAAGCCGGGCACCGTGACCGCGAGTTTCGCGGGCGAGAAAGACCCGACTGGGCACAAGGGTTTCGATTCGTCGCACAACTGGAGTGTGCAAGGCGCCGACGCCGGTCTCTACGCGAACGACGACATTCACGCGGTGCGCATCGTGCTGCTGGAGCCAACGACAGAAGCGAAGAACGGACGCACGTACTACAACCACGCCCGCGAGCGCATGAAGATTCTCGGCGAACTGCCGTTGAGGAAGTTCGCTGGCGACAAGCAACCGCTCGACCCGGACGGCAACCCGGACACGAGTTTCCTCGCGAAGATTCCGGCAGACGTGGCGTGGACGTTCCAGACCCTCGACAAGCGCGGGATGGTGTTGAACTCCGCGCAGACGTGGCATCAGGTTCGGCCGGGCGAAGTGCGCACCGACTGCGGCGGCTGTCACGCGCACAGTCAGAAGCCGACCGACTTCAAACTGACCGCTGCCGCGAAGCCGGAATACCCGGTGTTCGATCTGACCCAGAAGACTTCGCTCATCACCACGAAAGCGAAAGACGAGTCGAAGCAGAAGTGGGACGCGAAGGACGAAACCGGTGTGCGCTACCAGGACGGCACGAAGACGGTCGAGTACCACCGCGATGTCAAACCGATCTTCGCGCGGAGTTGTGTTGCGTGCCACTCGGGGAAGTCCGATAAACCCGCGGGGAACCTCGTTCTCGATGACGACGCGCTGGTGAAGGCTCCCAGCCCCGCGAGCCAAAGTTTCGACATCACCGTGCCCGGCACCTACGCCAGGCTCGCGGCCGACCCGCAGGGCAAGTGGGGCCACCAACCGCTCCACCAACACAAGTGGTCGCACCTCGCGAACTCCGCGTCGCGCTACGTCCGCATGATGCAGTCGCGCCGCAGTTTGCTCATCTGGAAGGTGTACGGCGAACGGCTTGACGGCTGGCTCAACGATGACATGCCCTATGAGGCGGTTCCCGGTGATCCGGCATCACTGCACCACAAGGGTAAGCCGGTGCCGGACACGAAGCAGAACCGCGAGATCGCACACACCGGTTACACGGGAAGCATCATGCCGCCGCCGGACGCGGTGAAGAGCGGCAAGGTCGCGGCGCTTTCCGCCGAGGACCGGCTCACGCTGGTTAGGTGGATCGACCTCGGGTGCCCAATCGATCTGAACTACGACCCCGCGAAGCCGCAAGCGGCTTCAAAAGGCTGGCTGCTCGACGATCAGCGCCCGGCGCTCGCGCTCGCGCTCCCGAAGGCCGGGGCGAACGCGACCTTCGACCGCATCCTGATCGGGCTCTACGACACTGGCACCGGACTCGACCCCGCGAGCCTGAGCGTGACGGCCGATGTCGCGGTGAACGGCGTCGCGGTTGGTGAGAACCTCGCGAAGCACTTCAAGCCGGCGTCGCCGGGCGTGTGGGAGTTGAAGCTCGCGAAGCCGGTCGCGGAACTACCGAAGGGAACGCTGACCGTCAGCGTGAAGGACAAGCAGGGGAACGTCACCCGGACCGAGCGAGCGTTCTTCGTCGTTCCGGGGCGGAAGTGATGCCGCGGTTCCGGCGTTTGTGTCTACTTTGAGCGGTGGTCCGGGCTGCGATTGGATCGGGTTGAAACCGGATTGTCGGCGGTTTTCTCGCCGGCAAGCCTTCCGCTTGACAGAAGCCGGTGCTACGTTTCAAGTATGCGGATCGGTTCCGCGGCGGGTGTTTCGTGTTCGGCTACCGTCTCGCCGGTATCCGAACGCAGGACGACACCGGCGAAACAACCTGCCGGACGCTCGCAACCAGAACCACCCCACGGAGGAGGAGGGTCACCATGACGACGTTACGGACAACCTGCTC
Organism: Singulisphaera sp. GP187; assembly: GCA_945905925.1. Lineage (GTDB taxonomy): Bacteria > Planctomycetota > Planctomycetia > Gemmatales > Gemmataceae > Gemmata. Next base: position 11,425 of record CAMDQN010000051.1, on the reverse strand, counting down.
GCTTGAACCTGCCCCGCGTGCGGCCTGGGGTCGGCGCGCTCGTACTGCAATGCTGATGGTGTTTCCGATTGCGCTGTTCGGGTGCGGGTCGGTTGAACCGCCCGGCGCGAATCCGTCGCCGCACTCCGCGACCGGCGCGAACGATCCCGCCTGGATGACGAACCGGGTGCAACTGCCCCCGCCCGACGCGGACCGTATCACCTACAACGAACACACTCGCACACTCGCACTCTACGACCTCCCCGGCAACGACCGTTGGATGGTGCAGTTACCGGGCGAAGCGTACGGGCGCCCGGCGGCCCCGCAACACCGCGTCCCGGCTGACACGGACCTTTCGGAAGTGATGGTGTACTACGCGCGCCCGGGCGTGAAGCCGTCCACCCCGGTGAGCGTCAAGCAGATCCGCGACAGCGGTAACGTTCACAGCAGCCTCGCGCTGAAGTAGTGTGGGTTTGTTTAGGCGCGATACTCTGCCTCACTTCTCCTTGCCGTAGAGCTTCTTCCACTGCTCCTTTTCCTTCTCGCGGTCGAGGAACGGCACGCCTTTCTCCATCCACTCCGGGGCGGCCTTGTCCTTCAAGTGGCACTCGAAGAACTGGAACATCCGCATCGCGAAGTCGCGCGCCGCGGCTTTCTTCGCCAGGTTGTGCGGTTCGCCGTTGTAGTTCAACAGGTACGCTTCCTTGCCAAGCCGCCGCAGCGCCAGGAAGTACTCGATGCCTTGATACCACGGCACCGCGTCGTCCTGGTCGTTGTGGACCATCAACAGCGGTGTCTGGACGCGGTCTGCCATGAACACCGGGGAGTTCTCGATGTACTTCATCGGCATCTCCCACAGCGTCCCGCCGATGCGACTCTGCGTCTTCTCGTACTGGAACTGTCGCGGTAAGCCGCTGCCCCATCGGATGCCGTCGTAAGCGCTCACCATGTTCGAGACCGGTGCGCCCGCGACCGCCGCCTTGAAGCGGTTCGTTTGCGTGACCATGTACGCGATCTGATACCCGCCCCACGACTGGCCGTTGATGCCGATCGCTTTCTCGTCGACGCAACCCTTGTCAACCACCGCTTGAATCGCGGGCAAGATGCACTTGATCGCGGACTGGCCGGGCGCGCCGATCTTGTACGCGATGTCCGGCATCAACACGAGGTAACCGTTGCTCGCGTAGAACGTCGGGTTGATGATCTGTCCGCGAATCACGTTCGGCACACGGAACTGGTGCAGGTTCTCCGTCAGTCGCTCGTAGATGTACACCACCATCGGGTACTTCTTCGACGGGTCGAAGTTCTCCGGCTTCACGAGGATGCCTTGCAGCGGCGTTCCGTCGGTGCTCGTGTACTTGATGAGTTCGGCTTTGCCCCAGTTGTAATCCTTCACCTTCGGGTTGATGTCGGTGACGCGTTTCAGTTCGTGGAAGTCCGGCGTGGTGACGTAGTAATCCGGGTACTGCGAGAACGTCTGCACCGTGAGGATGTACACGTCCGCGTCCTTCGCCTTCGTCGGGAAGCCGTAGCCGCGAGCGCCCATCAACAGCATTTTCGGGGCGGCGCCCGGTTCGAGCCGGTAGAAGCCGGTGTCGCGTGTGGTGAGGTTCTCCGCACCGAGCAGGTGCGGCTTGCCGAGATCAACGGTGCGCTCGATCGGCGAGCGGTCGTCCGGGCTTCGCGGACGCAGCAACGTGAAGCGAATCCCCTGCGCGCGACCGATCTTCGTGAGGTTCGCCGCGCCGCTGCCGTCGGCCGCGATCTTCCAGATGTCGTACCGGTCACTCACAAGAATCGACTTGCCGTCGGTTGTCCACTGCGAGATGCCGTAAGCGGGCGCTTCGTTAGGCGTGTCGTGTTCTTCGTCGAAGAACTTCACTCCGAGTTTGCTCGTGAGGTTCGTCTTCTTGCCGTCGGGAACGGAGGTCGTGACCCAGTCCTTACCGTCGAACGAGAGCAGGTATTTGCCATTTGGCGAGAGACTCATTCCGACGATGCTTGCGGTCGCGAGTGGCTTCGATTCGCCGGTGCGGATGTTCACGAGCGCGTAGTCGCTGGGCACCGGGTACGCGTAGCCGGTCATGTGCTTGTACTTGCGGTTGTCGGTGCTCACCGCCCAGTCGCCGGACGCGGGTTGCTGAACGCTCACGTCGCCGTCCGAGAGGTGCCGGAACTGCTTCGTGTCGAGCAGCAGTACCGCGCCGAACGTGCGGTTGCGGTCCTGCGCGGCCTGGAGCTTTTGCATCGGTTGGAGCGCGCCGTCTTTCCAGTGCCACAGGTCGAGTTGGATGTCGTCGGGCGTGGTCGGAGTTTGCGGCGCACGTTCCGGTGCCGTCGCGACGTAGAGCTTAGTTCCGTCTTGCGAGAAACTCAGCGTGTTGCCGGACAGCGCCCAACCCTTCTTCAACCCAGGCGTATCGGGGCCGAATACCTGCGAGACCGCGTCCGTTGTCGGCGCGTTGGCCGCGACCACCTGCGCCGTGATCGCGCCGAACCCGCCAACCGTGCCGATCGGCACGCGCGCGATCGGCTTCGCGCCGGTCGCGGTGCGGTCCCACACGAAGACGCGATACCGCGGCGGGGTCGGGGGCACGGGTGTGCCTCCAATGGACGTTCCGATCGCGGTGCCGGCCGGGTGCGGTGGTGGGGCAATCGTTGGCGAGGGAATCTGGCTATCGTCGTAGAAGAACGCGAGTCTGTTCTGTTTCTCGTCCCACGTGAGGCTCGAATACCGGCCGACGCCAATCTTTAGCGGCGTGCCGCCGGTCCCGAACTTCGGGTTCAGCGCGTACACGCCATTCTTCTCCTCCGTCTTCGACGACACGATGTACACGAGCGTCTTCTCGTCGTTCGAGAGGCTGTACTCGGTCACGTCGAGAACGGTGCGCGTCGTGCCGCTCGCGATGTCGCGAATGAAGAGATCAGAGCCGGTGGTCTTCGTCGGCGCGGCCGGTGTGCCTGGGATCGGGAATCTGCCCTTCTTACCCTTAACCGGCGGGGTCGTTGGCTCTTTCGTCTCGCCCTTGCCGGGTTCCGGTGTCGTCGGCTTGCGGTAGATCAGGAACCCGGCGCCTTCGCCGCCAATCTGGAATGAACTGGCGCTCGCGATGCGGTCGAGTTCCTTCCCGCTCGACAGTTCGATGATTGCGACCGCAGCCTTCGGGTACTCTTCCACTTTCAGTTTGTCGGCTTTTGCTTTGTCCAACTCCGCTTTCGTCGGCGTGAGTGGGAGCAACACTTTCTTGCTATCGGGTGTGAATCGCGGGGCGGTGCCGAGCGAGGCAAACCCGGTCGCGGCGCCACGCGGGAACTTGAACTCCTTGCCGCTCGCAACGTGTCGCACGATCACTTCGCCGTCTGCGCTTTCGGAGCCGACCAAGTACGCGACGTACTGTCCGTTGCGCGAGAGCGTGACCCCGCTGGCGGTACGCCAGATGTCGTACTCCGCGTAGGTGAGTGTCTTCTTGTTGACCGGTTGAGCGGAGAGCGGACCGGCGGACGCAACGAGCAGCCCGAACAGGGCAATCGCCGCGATTCCGCGCGAACGCGGGTACGCGAAGCGCAGCATGAGAAAACCTCTTGGGAGCGACAACAGGGCAGCAAGATTAGGTTTATCGCGAAGTGGTGGGCGCACGCCAGCAGTTTTTCCCAACCGCGCCCAATTGCCCCATCCTCAGAGTCGATTCAACCGGCAAGATAGCTTTCTCCGGCGCGGTCCTCTGTATCATGAGGTAGACGCGCGAAGACAACCTCTCCCCCAACCCCCTCCCTTCATTAGGGGAGGGGGAGCAGGAAAAGAAGGGGCGCCGTCAGCACCCGCGAGCGCTGGTCTTACTCCCCCTCCCTTCTTAGGGGAGGGGGTTGGGGGGAGAGGTTCTGAAGATTATGACCGATCCGAGGAGCATCGAGAAACTGCGGCCGAAACTCGACCCGTTCTACCGGGTGGTCGAAAGTGTCCTCATCGGTCAACGCAAGTTGATCGACGGGTTGCTCATCGGCCTGCTCACCGACGGGCATGTGCTCCTCGAAGGTGTGCCGGGCCTCGCGAAAACGCTCGCGGTGCGAACCGTCGCGAGCGCGCTGCACCTCAAGTTCGCACGCATTCAGTTCACGCCGGACCTGCTTCCCGCGGACGTGATCGGCACGCAGATCTACAACCCGCGGACCGGTGAATTCACCGTGAAGCAAGGCCCGGTGTTCGCGAATGTGGTTCTGACCGACGAAATCAACCGCGCCCCTGCGAAGGTTCAAAGCGCGCTGCTCGAAGCGATGGCTGAACGGCAAGTCACCATCGGCGAGAACACGCTGAAAGTACCGCGACCGTTCTTCGTGCTCGCGACCCAAAACCCCATCGAACAAGAAGGAACCTATCCGCTGCCGGAGGCGCAGGTGGACCGGTTCATGCTGAAACTGGTGATCGACTACCCGGATCGGGCGGACGAACTCCGGGTTTTGGATCGAATGGGCGGGCTGGCCACGTCCGTGGACATCGAACCGGTGTTTGAAGTGGTTGCGCTGGAAGAGTTGCGACAGGCGGTGGATTCGGTGTACGTCGATACAAAGGTGAAGGAGTACCTGATCGACGTGATCCGCGCCACGCGCAAGCCCGCGGACTACGGGCTCGACATGACCGGCCTGATTCAACTCGGCGCGAGTACGCGGGCCGCGATCGCGCTACTTCGTGCGGCGAAGGCGCACGCGTTCCTGGCGGGCCGCGGGTACGTCACTCCCGAAGACGTGAAGACTGCCGCGCCGGACGTGCTGCGGCACCGGCTGGTGATCTCGTTCGAGGCCGAGGCCGAAGACCTGCGCCCCGAATCGCTCGTGAAGCAGGTGCTCGACCGGCTTCCTGTTCCCTAGGTGCTGTTGGCAGGCGCAGTGGTTAGCCGCAAGCCGAAGGCGAGCGTGCTGCTTCCGCGCTCGCCTTCGGCTTGCGGCTAACCAGGACTGTCAGTGACTGGAAAGTACCTATGCAACAAGTTCTGTTCACGCTGCCGATCTTCAAGAACTCGTTCCCGCCCGACGGTATCCCGATGTACGGGTTCGGGGCGATGCTGTTCGTGTGCTTCGTCGCGGTGACCGGGTGGGGGTCGCGGCGAGGCAAAAGGATGGCGAACATGCCCCCGGAACGCTATCAGGACATGGTCATTTGGATCTTCGTGTCCGGGATCATCGGCGCACGCGTCCTGTACATGATCCAGTATTCGCACCACTTCCCGGACCAGAGCATCAAGGGGCTGGCTGGCGCGTTCTTCAAGATCTGGGAAGGCGGGATTATCTTCTACGGTTCCGCGCTTGGCGGCTTGATCGGCTACGGCCTTTTCTACCAATTCATCCTCCGACGCCTCGACGTGTCCGGGTGGCGGCTCGCGGACGCGGTCGCCCCACTGCTGGCGCTGGGCCTCGCGGTTGGCCGCATCGGGTGTTACCTCAACGGTTGCTGCTGGGGTCAGGTCGCGTGCGAGGAGTGTCGCGTGGTGCCGCTCGGCGCGGCGCATTTTCCCTTACTGCCGGCACACGCCAGGCAGCAGGTCGTCGGCGATCAGAACCCCCGGGAGGCGTCGCTGCACCTTCAGACCGCCACCGGGTTCGTGCGTGCGCCGCGGTCCGGCGGTCTGGAACTGGAGGTCGTCGGGGTCGAGGTCGGGTCACCGGCTGCTGCCGCGGGTGTGCGAGTTGGCGACCGTGTCGTGACCGTCAACGGCGAGCCAAACGAGATGAAGCGGCCCGGCTTCGACCGGCTGGACGAGATCACCGGCAACTGGCCCCGCGGCAAATCGAAACTGGAACTGGTCGTGGACCGCGACGGCGAGGCGGTCACGTTACGGGCGTTCGCGCCTGCGACCATCGGGCTGTATCCGACGCAGCTTTACGAGACGGTGAGTATGGCGCTGCTCATCTTCCTGCTGATCGCGTACTACCCGTACCGCCGGCACGACGGGCAGGTGATAGTTCTGCTGATGGTCGGGTACGCGGTTCACCGGTTCATCAACGAGTCGCTTCGCATCGAACCGGCCATCGGCGGTGGGTTGACGCTCTCGCAGTGGGGCAGCGTGGTGATTTTCGTCGCGGCCGTGGGGATCGAAATCTACCTGCGGCGTACGATGCCGACGCCCCCGGAACCGCTTCCGCCGCCGAAGGAACCGGCGACGGCCGCGCCGGTCGCGGCAATGCCGCCCCTGTAGGCCCGTGAACATGGCAAAATCGCAACGCATCATCCAGTTTCTCGCGCCCTCGGCGGAGGCGGCGAAGGCCGCGGCGGCAGCATTCGTTGCCGCCGCGGGCCGCCTCGGCATGTCGTGGTCGGTGCAGTGGTCCGGCGCGGAGGATTTTTACTCTCTCGGGGGCGTGTCGGTCCTTGTCGTCTGGAAGGAACTCTCGTTCGACATCAAGGACTGGGAGGGGCGCATCGAGCAATGGCCCGGCGGCGAGTCTGAGGCCGCTGTTAACCGCCTCATCGCGCGCTTGCTCGGCGGAAGCGACGCGGAGTTACCGCCCAGGCCCGCGTCCGCAGCACCAACCGCGCCGCCGAAGAAGGTTCACACGGTGAAGCTGAGCCGCGAAACCGCGGGGCGCCGGGGCAAGGGCGTCACGGTGGTGTCGGAACTGCCGCTGAACGAAGACGCGCTGAAAGAGTTGGCGACGATTCTCAAGAACAAGTGCGGCACCGGCGGCACCGCGAAGGATGGCCGCATCGAGATTCAGGGCGACCACCGCGACAAGCTCGCGCAGGAACTGGAGAAACTCGGCTACAAGGTGAAGCGCGCCGGCGGTTAGGCGAACCCCGCCCGCAAGGGCGGGGTTCGCCTCACTCCTTCGTTGCCAATTCAAACAAGTGTCGCGCCGCGCGTCCGCTGATTGCGCCGTGCTTCAACAGCTCTGCCGCGATCAACTTCACCGCCCTCCAGTTCCCTTCGTCTGCGAGCATGTACTCGACCTTGTCCAGCATCCGCTGTTCGTAGCGCTCGACCTGCCGTTCCGACTTGCGCTCCAGCGCGAGCCGGCGCACGAATCGCAGGTCTTGGGTGGCCTCGTCCATCGCGTAGGTGCCGGTGTGTTGGGCCTCCGCGGCCATTCCGCCGAGCGCGATGAGTATTTCGCGTTCCGCCCAGTCGTCGGTCGGTTTCGCGCCTTTACTGAAGCGGACTTCGCCCATCCGTTCGCGGTTCGGCAGCACGCTCACCTTGTGGATGGTGCGGCCGAGCGCCAGTGCGATCACCGCGTGCCCGGCCTCGTGGTACGCGGTCACTTCGTCGTGGGTCTGCTCCATGCTTCCACTTTACGCGCCGCGTTGCGGTGAAGAAAGTCAGTTCAGGCAGCCCATTGACGCGGCGGCCCTCGTCGCGAGAATTGGCGTGTCACGCCCGCCTCACATTCTCCCACCAGGTGAACCATGTTCCGTCCGCTGCTCGCCGGCCTACTCGCCGCCGGTCTTATCCTCGCTGCCGGCTTCGCCGGCTCGAATGCACAAGAAAAGAAAGACGAGAAGAAGGAGCCGCCCAAGAAGAAGGAGCGGATCGCGATTGCGGAGCCGAAGGACGTCGCGAAAGACCCGGACTTCGCCATCCAGGGCGAGTACGTGGGCGACACCGGCACCGGCGGAAAGGTGGGCGTGCAGGTGATCGCGAAGGGCGCGGGAACGTTCGCGGTGAAAGCCTATAAGGGCGGTCTTCCCGGCGACGGCTGGGACAAGGACATCAAGGAGGTGCTGACCGGCGCCGCCGAGACGAAGGACGGGAAGGTCGTCGCGACCATGAAGTTCGGTGCCGAAACGTCTACCGCCACCATCGCCGACGGCGTGTTCACGGTCTCCCTTGGGGACAAAAAGATTGAGCTGAAGAAGATCGAGCGGACCGCGAAGTCGCTCGGCGAGAAGCCGCCGGAAGGCGCCGTCGTGCTGTTCGGCAAACCGGGCGACGAGATGAACTGGACCGGCGGCAAACTCAAGGAACTGTCCGACGGCAAGTACCTCGACGTGGGCGTGAAGAGCAAGGCGAAGTTCGGCGCGTTCAAGGTACATGTCGAGTTCCGGCTCCCGTGGATGCCGAACAGCGGCGGTCAGGGTCGCGGCAACAGCGGCGTGTACCTCCAGGACCGCTACGAACTACAGGTACTCGACAGCTTCGGGCTTTCCGGCGAGAACAACGAGTGCGGCGGCTTCTACCAGGCGCACAAGCCGACCGTGAACATGTGCCTGCCGCCGATGGTGTGGCAGACCTACGACATCGAGTTCACGCCGGCCGCGTTCGACGCCGACGGCAAGAAGACCAAGAACGCGCGGGCGAGCGTTATCCACAACGGCGTGAAGATTCACGACAACGTGGAGTTCAAGGGTGAAGGCGGCGGCGGCCAGAAGGAGAACGCGATGCCGGGGCCGTTCCAGTTCCAGAACCACGGCGACCCGGTCGTGTACCGCAACGTGTGGGTCGTCGAAGTGAAGTGACCGTTCCAGCAGAGGGCATAGGAGGGTTAAGCGTTGGACCCGGAGGGGCCAGGGATTTCCTGACTGGTTCGCTGATGGCCCCTGCGGGTCCAACGCTTAACCTCTTTTGTCTCTGCCTCTCTCCTCAGGTGCCAAATCATGTCACGTCTGTTCGCTCTCGTTGCGCTCGTTCTCCTCGCCGCGCCCGCGTTCACTGCCGAGAAGATGAACGTGCTGTTCATCGTGTCCGATGACCTCACCAACAACACGCTTGGCTGCTACGGCAGCAAGGTTGCGAAGTCACCCAACATCGACAAACTCGCGGCGAAGGGCGTGCGCTTCGATCGCGCGTACTGCCAGTTCCCGCTGTGTAACCCGTCGCGCGCGAGCTTCTTGACGGGACTGCGCCCGGACAACACGAAGGTCTTCGAGAACGCGACCCAGTTCCGCAAGAACGTCCCCGACGCGCAGAGCCTCGGCCAGACGTTCCAGAAAGGCGGGTACAACGTCACACGCGTCGGCAAACTCTACCACTATGGCGTACCCGCGCAGATCGGCACCGACGGACTCGACGACAAACCGTCGTGGATGAAGACGATCAACCCGCGGGGCCGCGACAAGGACGACGAAGACAAAGACCTCATCTTCACGCTGAACCCGAGCGCGAAAGCTTCGGCGCGGTTCGGCGGCACGCTCAGTTGGCTCGCCTCGGAAGGCACTGACGAGGAGATGACCGACGGTCAGATCGCGGACGCGGTCATCAAGCAGATGGAGGCGAACAAGGACAAAGCGTTCTTCCTCGCCTGCGGCTTCTTCCGCCCGCACACGCCTTATGTCGCGCCGAAGAAGTACTTCGACATGTACCCGACGGACAAGATCGAACTCCCGAAAGTACCGGACAAGCACCGCGAAGCCGGTCCCGCACCCGCGTTCGGCAGCGCGAAGCCGGAGCAAGAGAAACTGACCGATGACCTTCGCCGCAAAGCGCTGCAAGCGTACTACGCATCGACCACGTTCATGGACGCGCAAGTCGGCAAAGTGCTCGATGCACTCGAGAAGTTGAAGCTCGCGGACAAGACGATCGTGGTGTTCATCAGCGACCACGGTTACCATCTCGGCGAACACGGCCTGTGGCAGAAGATGAGCGTGTTCGAGAACTCGGCCCGCGTGCCGTTCCTCATCTACGACCCGCGAGCAAAGGGCAACGGCAAGGCGTGTGCTCGCACGGTGGAACTGATCGACCTGCACCCGACGCTCGCAGACCTCGCGGGGTTGCCCGTTCCCGATGGCAAAGACCCGAAGGTTTCCGCGCTCGACGGCAAGAGCGTGAAGGTACTGCTCGATGATCCTTCTGCGAAGTGGGAGAAGCCGGCGATCACGCAAGTGAGTCGCGGCACACCGACCGTGACCGGCGAAGTGGTCGGCAAGAACCCGTGGTTCCTGGGTTACTCGGTGCGGAACGAACGTTACCGCTACACCGAGTGGGACGGCGGGAAGAAGGGCGTGCAACTCTACGACTACGACACCGACCCCGGTGAACTGAAGAACCTCGCCGAAGATGGGAAGCACGCGGACGTGGTCAAGCAGATGAAGGCGCTGCTCCCGGTGAAGAAGTGATGACCACACCGCACGCCCACAGATTGCCATCTGTGGGCGTACACCTCACATAGAGTTCTCCATGCTCCGCTACCTCTCTGGAATCGTACTCGTACTCGCACTCGCACTCCCAGCGACGGCGGCGCCGCCGAACGTGGTGTTCATCGTGGGTGACGATCAGGCGTGGACCGATTACGGATTCATGGGCCACGAGCACATCAAGACGCCGCACCTCGACAAACTCGCGCGCGAGTCGCTCGTGTTTAAGCGTGGGTACGTGCCGACGAGCCTGTGCCGCGCGAGCCTCGCGACCATGATTACCGGCCTCTACCCGCACCAACACCTGATGACCTCCAACGACCCGCCCATCCCGAAGGGACTCACTGCGGCGCAGGCGAATAAGGATCCGGGGTTCCTCAAACAGCGCCAGGAGATGATTGCGCTGTTCGAGAAATCGCCGGCGCTGCCGAAGATGTTGGAGAAGGAAGATTACCTGAGCTTCCAGGCCGGGAAGTGGTGGGAAGGGAACGCGTGCCGGTGCGGCGGGTTCACCGAAGGCATGACCCACGGCGACCCCGCGAAGGGTGGGCGCCACGGCGACGAAGGCCTCAAGATCGGACGCCAGGGACTGCAACCCGTGTTCGACTTCCTCGACAAAGCCAAGAAGGACAAGAAGCCGTTCTTCGTGTGGTACGCGCCGATGATGCCGCACTCACCGCACAACCCGCCGGAGCGCCTGTTCAACAAGTACAAGGACAAGACGAAATCGGAGTTCGTCGCGAAGTACTGGGCGATGTGTGAGTGGTTCGACGAAACCGTCGGCGACCTGCTCACGCAGCTCGACAAGAACGGTCAGGCCGAGAACACCATCGTCATCTACCTTCACGACAACGGCTGGATTCAGGACGAGAACTCCAGCGTGTTCGCACCGAAATCAAAGCGCTCGCCGTACGACGGCGGGTTGCGCACACCGATTCTGGTGAAGTGGCCGGGTCACGTGAAAGCGGGCGCGTCGGATCGGCTCGCGAGTTCGGTCGATCTGGTGCCCACTGTGCTGAAAGCAGTCGGCGCGAAGCCCGCGAAGGATATGCCCGGTATCGACCTACTCGACGCGCACTGGGTCGCGAGCCGCGACACGGTGTTCGGCGCGATCTTTGAACACAACGCGATCGACATCGCCAAGCCCGCGGCGAACGTGCAATACCGCTGGGTGATCGACGGAACCTGGAAACTGATTCTGCCGCACGACCTAAACGTGAAGGGCGCCAAGCCGGAACTGTACGACCTGTCGAAAGACGCGAGCGAGAAGACGAACCTCGCGGAGCAGAATCCGGAGAAGGTGAAGGAGCTAACGAAGAAGGTTGATGCGTGGTGGAAGCCGGAGTGAAGGCAGAGGGTGGTTGGAGTGTTTAGCCGCGACCCGTA
>CAMDQN010000050.1 GCA_945905925.1 Singulisphaera sp. GP187 | reverse complement strand
ACCGAGGGACTGGGGTAGAAATCACGAAATATCATCGACGAGACGAGATAAACCGCTTGAACGCCAAGAAGACGGGGGTAACACGATTTTGCGATCCGCACCAACACCTACGATTCCAGCCACGCCCGGAACGCGCAAGAACCTCCGTTTAGCTTGCACTCGCAACACATTTCCCGCAAGATAAAGTCCTGCCGATTACTCTCGCCTCCGAGTTCTTCTCATGCGCGTTGCCGTCCTCCTCACCTCCGTGCTATTCGCTTCCGCTTCGCTCGGCCGCGCCGCGGAACCGGTGGACAACGACTACTTTGAGAAGAAAGTCCGCCCCATTCTCGTGGTGAACTGTGTCAAATGTCACGACGCGAAGGTGCAGAAGGGCGGGTTGCGGCTCGACGCGAAAGCCGAGTTCGCGAAAGGCGGCGAGAGCGGCAAAGCGGTTGTGCCCGGCGACCCGGCCAAGAGCCGACTCGTCACACTCGTCGGCTACGCGAGCGCAATCAAGATGCCCCCGAAGGGCAAACTCGCCGACGAAGACATCGCCACGCTTACCGAATGGGTGAAGGGTGGCGCGCCATGGCCCAACGATGGTGCCGGTGCCGGTGCCGTCGGTGTCGGTGCGAAGTTCGACCTCCACTCGCGGGCGAAATCGCACTGGTCGTTCCAACCGGTGCGGCGAAGCGCCGTACCGGAAATCCGAAACCCGAAAGTCGAAATCCGTAACGACATCGACCGGTTCCTGCTCGCGAAGCTCGACAAGGAGGGCTTAACGTTCGCGCCCGCTGCCGAGAAGCAAACGCTGTTGCGCCGCGTCTATTTCGACCTGATCGGGCTTCCGCCGTCGCCCGCGGACATCGACGCGTTCCTGAAGGACGACGCACCCGAGGCTTACGAGAAGGTGGTCGAGAAGTTGCTCGCGTCGCCGCAGTACGGCGAGCGATGGGGACGCCACTGGCTCGACCTCGTGCGATACGCCGAAACGCACGGCCACGAGTTCGACTTCGAGATCGCCGACGCGTGGCGCTACCGGGACTACGTGGTTCGCGCACTCAACGCGGACGTGCCGTTCGACAAGTTCCTGACCGAACACATCGCGGGCGACTTACTGCCGAACCCGCGGCGAGCGAAGGACGGCACCAACGACTCGCTCGTCGCGACCGGCTTCTGGTGGCTCGGCGAAGCGAAGCACTCCCCGGTCGATTCGCGTGCCGAGTACGCGGACCGCATCGACAACCAGATCGACGTGTTCGGCAAGGCGGTGTTCGGTCTCACGGTGAGTTGCGCCCGGTGTCATGACCACAAGTTCGACCCGATCGCGACGAAGGACTATTACGCGCTGTTCGGTGTGCTGAGCAGCTCGCGCTACAACCGCGCCGATGTGAGTGACCCCGGACCCACGTTGAAGATACTCGAAGAATTGAAGGGCACCCGGGCGGATTTAGATCGTGTCTTGGGAAGAGCGAAGCACCCAGGTGCCGACGCCCCCCGCACGCCTCAGGGCACGGCTTGGCGCGAGAAATCGCTTGAGTTCGACCGGTTCGGTGGCGATTGGCGGAAGCGGTGGTTCGCGGACGGACTGGCGTTCCCGGAAACCGGTGACGGCTTCCCGCACAGCGGTCTGGAATCGCGCAAGCTCATGGGCGCGCTCCGCTCCCCCACGTTCACCATCGACAAGCCCTACCTCGCAATCCGCGTCGCCGGGCAGAACGCGCGTGCGCGGCTCGTGCTTAACGGTCTGCAACTCATTCAGAACCCGATCTACGGCAGCCTCGCGCAATCGGTCAACCACGGCGAAGAACTCAAGTGGATGACGTTCGACTTGCGCATGTGGAAGGGCCAGCCCGCGTACCTCGAACTGCTCGACGATGGACCGAGTTGGTTCGCGATCGCGGAGGCGTGGTTCGCGGACGCTCCCCCGCCGGGCGAACCGGGCACAAAGGTGCTCTCCCCCGACCTGCCCGCGACCGACAAGCCCGACGTGAAGAAGCTCATGGACCGCGTGCGGGAACTCGAAGCGAAGATTCCCGACGCGCGGCGAGCGCCCACGATGACCGACGGCGACGGCATCGACGAGCGTGTGTTCATTCGCGGAAACCACAAGAGCCCCGGCGTGGTGGCGCAACGCGCGACACTTGAAGCGTTCGGCAAGCCGATGTTCGATGGTAAAGGAAGCGGACGCCTCGAACTCGCGCGCACCGTCATCGACCCGACCAACCCACTCGTCGCGCGTGTGATCGTGAACCGACTCTGGAAGCACCACTTTGGTGAGGGGATCGTCCGCAGCACCGACGACTTCGGCCTTCAGGGGCAACTGCCGACGCACCCTGAGTTGCTCGATTGGCTGGCCACGGAGATGGTCGAGAAGAAGTGGAGCCTGAAGACGATGCACCGGCTGATGTTGCTCTCCACTGCGTACCGTCAATCGAGCAAAGCGACGCCCGCGACAGCGGCGAAGGCCGTGACCGCCGACCCGCAGAACAAGTTGCTGCACCGCCAGAACGTGAAACGCCTTGAAGCCGAAGCGATCCGCGACAGCATCCTCGCGGTCAGCGGCCGGCTCGACCCAAAGATGGAAGGGCCGGGCGTGCTGCCGCACCTCACCGACCACCAAGTCGGCCGCGGGCGTCCGGCGTCCGGGCCGCTCGACGGCGACGGTCGGCGCAGCGTCTACCTTCAGGTGCGCCGCAACTTCATCAGCCCGATGTTCACCGCGTTCGACTACCCCACGCCGTTCACCACCATCGGCCGGCGCACCGTGTCCAACGTGCCGGCGCAGGCGCTCGTGATGCTGAACAACCCGTTCGTAATTCAGCAAGCGGAGCTATGGGCGAAGCGAGTCCTCGCGGCACCGAACCTGAAGCCGGAGGAACGCGTATCGCAAATGTACCTGAGCGCGTTCGGCCGCCTTCCAACGAAGGACGAACTCGCCACCGCGACCGAGTTCGTCCTGGAGCAGGCGAAGGAGTACGGCAAGCCCGATCACCCAAAGGCATGGGCCGACCTTGCGCACGTCCTGCTCAACGCGAAGGAGTTCATATTCGTGGAGTGAACCGAGGTTGATCCACCGCGCCGTGGTGGAGTAAAGTTGGGCGAAAGAACGAGGGCCAAGACCAAGACGACCGCGACCGCCACACCGCCGACCGAAGTGCTGCTCACCGCGGAGCAGTACTCCGCATTGCCCGACGACGGACGAATCACCGAACTCGTGCGCGGAAAGGTAGTCGAAATGCCCAGCCCGACTTCGATCCACGGCTTCGTGTGTCTCAACGTGGGAAGCGCCCTTCGCGAATTCGTCCGGAAGTTTTGCCGGGGTTCGCGGCGCTCATCCGACAATTCTTCGAGTAACGACCGACACACGACACGCCTTCTCGAACTGGCCCGTTCTACTTGGGTGCGGCCAGGGGCGTGGGGACGAGGAACACGATATCTTCCGCGCGGGAGCCGCCCGGCGCGACCCGGCCGCCCTGGTCCTCGCGGTCGAACCCAATGCTCCACACCAGAACCTGACCGGGCTTCACGGGAAACGGCATGATCTCCTCACCCGACCGGCTCGGCCCCGGGGACTGCACCCCGCGCAGGTTCTCCCCGTCAACGGACACGACGCGGTAGTTCATCGGCCGCGTCTCGTTGTACGGGTCGGCCGGGACCGCCCCGAGATACCCATCCCGGACGAGGTCCGCTGGCGCCACGGGAGTTGTGTTCTTGTCGCCTTGATACGCGCGCACGGCCAGTTTGAGGGCCATCGCCCGGCGATGCGTGCGGAGGTGTCGGTCGGTCTCGATCAGATCGCCAACCGAGCGGTTCCGGGTGAGCAGCAGGCCAGCCCCCGGGCGCCCGCTCAGCAGCCCCATCTGCCGCCCATGTGGTCCGCTGGCGCCCTGCTCGAACCCGAGGCCGAGCAACCGGCGGGTGCGCTCGCGCTCCCACCACACGGTCCACGCGAACGCGACCAGATCCGCGCCCGCCGTGCCCTGTTCGGGGATTCCGCCGGTCGGGGCCAGCCCGGTCGCCAGCCATGGCGTCGGGGCCGTCAACTGTTCGCGGAGTACGTACCGGTCCGCGAGGTAATGCGGGTGCGGGTCCAGTTCGCCGGGAGCGTCGCGGCGCTCGATCACATCAACCAGGACGCGAAGTGGGTCCGTCACCCACACCGCGAATTCGGGCAGACCGTAGTAGTGTTCCAGCGCGCGAGCGGTCGCGCGCAGCGCGGGGGTGGGACCAGGATCGCGTTCCAGCCACCGGTCGGCGGCGAGGAGGGCCAGTCGCTCGACCTCAAACCCGGCCACCAACGACAACACCCCGGACCCGTTCCGCATGGTCTGTGACAGGGCCAGGACCGTGCGGAACGCGCGCGGGAACGCCTCGGGCTCGACGGTCTGTTGCTGAAGGCCGCGGGCCAACAGCGCGATCGACATCCGGCGTGCGTTCTCCAGACTCGCGGCGGTCGCGGCCGAACTACTCACCTGGACGGGCGACTCGAACACCCCAACCGGCAAGGCCCCGGCCAGCGCGGCCGACACATGCCAGGAACTCTCACCCGGCGGGCCTTGCGCGTCGTTGAAGACGCGGTCCAACCACGCCCCGAGGTCCGGGTCGGTGGCTGGCCACCCGAGCCGGAACACGGCTTCGAGGCGCTCGTCGAGCCGCGGGCGCCGGCGCCCGTCGGTCCCCCGTTCCGGTTCCGGCGTGACCACCGCCGCGACCCGAGCGTACCGCTCGGACGCGGACCGGAACTCGCGCCCGGTGACGTTCTCGTCGTAGCTCGGCAGCGCGGCGACGAACGCAATGTCGTCCTCCCCGCCCGGCAGGTCAGGCACCTCCAACACCCGGTATCCGAGGCCAATCGCGAACGCGAGCAGCGCCGCGCCGGTCCCGCCCATCAGCCGCAGGAGTGGGCCGCGCCCGGCGATCCGGTCCGACGCCCACGACCGGATGACGACGCGACCGCTCGCCAACAGCACCACCGCCGGGAGCCACGCTTGCCAGTGCGACAGCCCGCCAGCCAGCAGCGATGGCCACCACAGCGCCGCCAGGCTCCCGCCGACCATCATCGCGACCCCGCACGCGACGACCAGTTTGCGGAACACCAACCCGCACAGGTGCCCGGCCACGAACCCGTACACCGCGGGCACCAGCAGGTACTTCCACACCTGCTGTCCCAGTTCGTCGAACAACCGGTCGCGGAAGATCGCGGCGAACACCCCGCGCCCGTGGACGAACCGCGCCTGCGTTTCAATCTGCGAGCGGACCGCCGCCGGCACCACCAAGAGGAACAGCAGCCACCCGACCAGGAGCAGGTGCAGCCCGATCTTCACCCACCACGCCCGCCCGAGCGGGAGCCTCCCTTCGGCCCAGAACGGCGCGGTCCGGTGCGACTGCTCGTCGCCGAACGCGGTCACTCCGGCCAGCGCGCCCGCGGCCAGCGCCAACGCCGGCCACACGAACACGGCCCGCACGTCCGGCGCCAGCAGCACGAACCCGAGCGCGAACGCGAACGCCGACAGCACCAGCGCTAGCACCCGCATCTGCGACAAGCACAGCCACGCCAGCGCGCGGGTTCCAGAAACCCCGCGCCCGTGCCCGACCACCCGCGCCCGGTCGGGCGCCGTGAACCACCACCCCGACGCCGCCAGGGGCGCGACCAGCATGAGCACCTCGAACACGAGCCACCCGATCGGACGCGGGAGGTTCGAGCCGACCGGTGCGAAGATAATGCAGATGGGCAGGAGGAACGCGAACATCGCGAGCGTCGCGGTCGGGATCGCAATCCCGACCGAACCGAGCGTGGTCCGAGCGAGTGTGGAACCGAGCGTGCCCCACGCAAACGCCAACAACACGTACAGCGCGAGCCGCATCGCGAACGACCGGTCCGCCAGGTCGAGGGTCGCCGCGATCGCCACCAGCGCGCCGGCCTGAACTAGCGCCAGCGCGGCCCCGGCCAACAGTTTCGCCCGCCACAGCGCCCACCGCGTGGCCGGGAGCACTTCCAGGAACGACATCGTCCCGGCTTCGCGCTCGGCCGCGAACATCGCGCCGCCGCACACCATCCCGGACGTGACCACAAGCATGAGCGTGACCAACCGCCCGACGCCGAGCGACTTGATCACGTCGCCGGGCGACGCGCCCGGCGTCGGCGGGTCGCCGAGCGTCGCGGCGCCAACGATCAACCCGCCGCCCAGCACGACCAGCGTGAGCGCGATGAGCCACTGCTCGCGGAACTCCTTCCACACCACGGCGCGGATCATGGGTTCCTCGCTTCGCTCGTCCGTGTTTGGTGTTTTGGTGTTTCGTGTTTAGTTAGCCGCAACCCTACAGGAGTGCGCGACGCACGCGTTCGCCTTTGGCTCGCGGCTAACTAAAAGACCAAACACTATTCCTCGATCCGACGCACCATCGGCAGCGCCCCGTTCTCGGACGGCGACGACTTCGCCATCAACCCGGCGTACACCTCTTCAAGCGACACCGCCACGTCCTCGAAGTCGGACACGTCGCCGCGCCGGCTCAGCGCCGCAACCGCGTCTGGGTTCGGGTCACGCACCAACACCTGCCAGTAGTGCCCGGTGCCGTATCGCTCCAGGATCGTACCCAATCCCGTCGGGTCCGGTGGCCCGTCGGCGAACCGCAAACTCAACCGACGGACTTTCTTTCGCACCTCATCGAGCGGGGCCGAAAGGATCATCTGACCGTCGCGGATTAGCCCGACGTGCGTGCAGGCACGTTCCAGTTCGGCGATCGAGTGGGACGTGATGAACACCGTGCGCCCGCTCGCGGCGAGGTCCGCGAGACTCGTGAGGAACTCGCGCCGCGTGAGCAGATCAAGTCCCGAGGTCGGCTCGTCAAGGAGTAACACTTCCGGGTCCGGGGCAAGCGAGAGCGCCAAGCCGACACGCGCGTACCCACCTTTCGACAGGTCTTTGAGGCGCTTCGTGGAATCGAGATTGAACTTGCCGGTCCATTCGCGGTAGCGGTCGAGGAACCCCGGCTTGTGGAACGCGGACGTGAACCAGCCGATGTCGTTGACGCTCATCCACTCGTAGAACCGCGGGCGCTCGGGCATATACCCGACGCGGTGCCGCAGTTCCGTGGCCTTCGCCCAGCAGTCGAGGCCGAGAATGGTGGCGTGCCCGGTGTTCGACGGCGTCTGGCCCGTGAGGATCTTCATCGTCGTGGTTTTGCCGGCGCCGTTGTCGCCCAGGAATGCGTAAACGGAGCCTCGCGGCACGCACAGGTTCAGCCCGTCGAGGGCCGACTTCCCGTGGTACCGCACCACCAACTTGTCGATCACGATCGCGTCTTCGGGCATCGCGCACGCTCCCCTTCGGGTTGCGGCTAAACAGAGCGCGCGAAGAACTTCTCTTTGACTTGCGGGTTCACGATCCAGTCGGCCGGCCACTCGCCCGCGAGCAGTTTCACAATGGCGTTCGCGGGGAGCCGCGCCATGTCCTGCCGCGACTGTTGATCGACACCGGCCGTGTGCGCGGTCAGGATGATGTTGTCCAGCGTGAACAGCGGGTTTGCTCCCGGCGGTTCGGCTTCAAACACATCAAGACCCGCGGCAGCGATCTTGTTCGCCACGAGTGCGTCGTACAAGTCTTTTTCGTGAACCACTCCGCCGCGCGACGTGTTCAGCACGAACGCGGTCGGCTTCATCAGCGCGAGCGTGTCTTTGTTGATGAGGTTCTTCGTGAGCGGTGTTTTTGGGACGTGCAGCGTGACGATGTCCGACCGCTTCAACAGTTCGTCGAGCGGCACGAGCGTGACGTTGTGTGCCTTCATGAACTCGTGGTCGGGCGCGATCTCGGTCGCGATCACGTTCAGGTTGAACGGAATCGCGCGCTTCGCGACTGCTTTTCCGATGCGGCCCATCCCGACGATGCCGAGCGTCTTGCCGCGAAGATTGCCGACCGCCCGGCGGGGCCACAGCCCCGAGCGAATCTCGGTGTCCTGTTCGCGCAACTTGCGGGTGAGCGCGAGCATCAGCATGAACGCGTGTTCGGCGACGGCATCCTGGTTCGTGCCCGGCGCGAAACACACTGCGACACCATGATCGGTGGCCGCTTCGAGGTCCACGGCGTCGTAGCCGACGCCGGCCCGCGCGATGACTTTTAGCCCCGCGGCGGCGGCCTTTGCGATGACCGCGCGTGTGTACGGTTCGCTGCCGGCGAGCGTCGCGAGGCACCCGGGTAACTGCGTGAGCAGTTCCTCCACGCTCATCTGTTGTTCGGTTAGGAAGTTGTCTCGCGGGGGGTATTCAATAGTATATCCCGCTCCCCGTAAGATGGGTCCATAGGTGAACTCGATCTCGCGAAGCGGGGCCGGGGCAACCAGAACGCGACGACTCATAGCAGATGGTCCGGGAGATGGCGGAACGGTGGAGAAAGTTAGCGATCAGGATACGGATTCGTGTCCGTGTAAAGTAGTAGGCACACTCCATGTGCCGTCGCTCGATGAGGCGTGTCGAGACGGCACATGGAGTGTGCCTACTACTTTCAAACGAACCCGCGAGTAGCATTTGGTGTCCGTCCCGCCAAGTGTTCGGCGCGCGATTTTCGAACTCGCGTTAAGGGCCGAGGGTCGGAAGTGAGGGCTGGGGCGCACTTGACGCGCCGCATTTGGGGAATCGAGGCCATGTTGCTTGACGCATGACACAACCCGGCTGATGATACCTTTAGAAGGTGCGGATGTCCCGCACCACACATCAGCCGGCATGGCTCGGTCGTCGATCGACCCCGGAGGAAGGCCCACGACAACGGTGCAATTCACACCTGTTGGTATGCGGCACCCTGAACCTCCGAGGCAAACATCCATGCCCTGAAGGAGGTCACTTGAACACCGCCACGTTGAGCACGGTGAACTTGGTGTCCGTCCCGCAACCGTCCCGCCCTCTGAGCAGCGCCCTTCACCGGGCCTGCGTCGCGGCGAAAATTGTCGCCGACAACAAGGGGCGCGACATCTTGGTACTGGACATGCGTCCGTGTACCCCGCTGTTCGACTACTTCATCATCGCTACCGGCACCAGCCGTCGTCAGATTCACACTCTGGCGGAGGAAACGGACGCCGCGCTCCGCGCGGAGGGCGATACCCGCATCGGTATCGAAGGATACGAAGCGAGTAAGTGGATCGTGCAGGACTACGGCGACATCATGATCCACGTGTTCGACTCGGACACCCGCGACTACTACAAGCTCGAAGAGCTGTGGGCGGACGCGCCGAAGGTGGACTGGGAAAACGAAGAGTAGCCAAAACCCCTCCCCAACCCCTCCCCTAAGAAGGGAGGGGCTTCAGAATCGCGTGTCTGAAGCCCCTCCCTTCTTAGGGGAGGGGTTGGGAGGGGTTCTTTCCTATAACGAACCTGTCGGCCAGACTGCGCCTCTAATTGAGGTGCCAGTTCTGGCCGACAGTCGCTTTTGCAAAGACCCCTGAGCTTCTGCAATGAATCTGTTAACGCAACTCCGTTCGCTATTCGAGCCAGCGCTAACGGCGCTTGCTTCGGACAAAGCGAAGGTGCCTGATTACCTGGGCGCGATCAAGCCGTCGTCGAACGCGGACCACGGCGACTACCAGGCAAACATGGCGATGGCGATGGCAAACCGCGCCGCGGGGCAGAAGCCGCCGGACGTGGCGAAGGCGATCATTGCGGCGCTCCCTGCGAACGACACGCTCGAACCGCCAACGGTCGCCGGTCCGGGGTTCATCAACTTGCGCCTGAAGTCCGAGTTCCTCGCGAAAGCGGTTCAGGGCATCGCGACCAACCCGAAACTCGGTGTCGAACACGCGAAGAAGCCGCGTACATTCGTGATCGACTTGAGCGGACCGAACGTGGCGAAACCGCTTCATGTCGGCCACTTGCGCAGCACGATCATCGGCGACGCACTCGTCCGCATCTTGCGGTTCCTGGGTCACACCGTCGTCGGTGACAACCACCTCGGCGATTGGGGCACGCAGTTCGGCATCTTGCTACACGGCTACAAGAACTTCCGCGACGACGCGGCGTTCGCAGCCGACCCGGTGCGCGAGCTGGCGCGCCTTTACATTCACATTCGCAACTTGGCGAAGGTGGCGGACGGCGAAGACGAAGAAGGCGCGACCGACAACCCGGTGATGCAAGCGTGTCGCGAGGAGACATCGCGGCTCCACGCTGGCGACGCGGAGAACGTCACGCTGTGGCAGATGTTTATGCCCGCGTGCTTGGAGATGCTGCGCCCGATCTACGAGCGCCTGGACGTGCGAATCGATTCGACACTCGGTGAGAGTTTCTACAACCCGATGTTGCCGGGCATTGTCAAAGACATGCTCGCGAAGCAGATCGCCTTCGAGAGTAAGGGCGCGGTGGTGATTCCCAACGCGAAAGGCATCGTTCCGCAGACGGAAGAGGAACAAGGCAAGGAAGACCCGCCCGCGATCATCCGCAAGCGGGACGGGGCGTTCACGTACACGACGACGGACCTCGCGACGGTCAAGCACCGCGCCGAGACGTGGAAGCCCGACGCGATGCTCTATGTCGTGGGCGCACCGCAGGCACTCCACTTCAAGACGATCTTCGCCCAGGCTCGCCGTTGGGGTTACGACAGCGTCGAATTCCAGCACGTCCAGTTCGGCTCGATGCTCGGAGCGGACCGCAAGATGTTTGCGACCCGCAAGGGCGGTGTGATTGAGCTAATGTCGCTTCTCGATGACGCGGTGTGTCTCAGTTTGCAGAAATACGAGGCAAACACGGCCGAGCGCCACGCCGTCGGACACAAAGTTTGGGAAGCGAGCACCGAGGAGAAGAACGAGATCGCGGAGGTCGTCGGTGTCGGCGCCGTGAAGTACGCGGACCTGAGCCAGAACCGCACCACGGACTACATCTTCGACATCGACAAGATGACGAACACGATTGGCAACACCGCCGCGTACATGCAGTACGCTTACGCGCGCTGTCGCAGTATCTTCCGCGAAGGCGAAATCGATGAAGCGCGCTTCCGCACGAATCCGCCTTCGGTGGTGATTTCACACGCGGCGGAACGCGCACTGGCGCTCCAACTACTCCGCTTCCCGGAGGCGGTAGAAGCCGCGGCAGCGGACTACGTTCCGCACATCATCACCGCTTACCTGTGGGATTTGGCAAAAGCGACGAGCGTCTTTTACGACACCAAAGAGTGCCACGTGCTGAAGGCCGCGACGCCAGAGTTGAAAGACAGCCGGTTGTTGCTGGTCGATCTGGTCGGACGCGTCATCAAGCAGGCGCTCGATTTGCTCGGCATTAAAACTGTTGAGCGCATGTAACGAAAGTCACAAGTCTCAAGTCGGGACTTTCGTGTATCCTGACTTGAGACTTGCCGACTTGTGACCTGAGACTCTTCAAATGTTCGTCGATCGCGTGGAGCTGTTCGTGAAGGGCGGGGACGGTGGCCGCGGGGCCGCGTCGTTCCGGCGCGAGAAGTACATCCCGATGGGCGGGCCGGACGGCGGCGACGGCGGCGACGGCGGCAGCGTCATCGTGCGCGCCGACCCGAACGCGGACAACCTCGCCGGCCTCACGATGAAGAAACACTGGAAAGCCAAGAACGGCGAAGCCGGTGGCGGTTCGCGGTGCGCCGGCAAGAACGCCATCGACATCGTGCTGCTCGTGCCGCCGGGCACACTCATCCGCGACCGCGATCGCGGTAACGTGCTGAAGGACTTGGTGCAACCCGGCGACGAATGCATTGTGGCAAAGGGCGGTCGCGGCGGTCGCGGGAACGTCCACTTCAAGACTTCGACCAACCGCGCACCGCGCGAGTTCGAGCCGGGCGAAGAAGGCGAAGAGCGCCACATTTCGCTCGAACTGAAGGTGATCGCGGACGCGGGCTTGGTGGGGTTCCCGAACGCGGGCAAGTCCACGCTGCTGTCGCGCGTGTCGCGGGCCACGCCGGAAATCGCATCGTACCCGTTCACGACGAAGTCTCCGAATCTCGGCATCGTCACCGCCGGCGACGGCGGGTTCGTGCTCGCGGACTTGCCAGGCCTCATCGAAGGCGCCGCGCGAGGCGTGGGGCTTGGGCACGAGTTTCTCAGGCACGTCGAGCGCACACGCGTGCTGATTCACTTGGTCGAACCATTCCCATCCGACGGTGCCGACCCGATTCACAACTACCACGCGATCCGCAAGGAACTGCACGACTACGCGATCCCGCTCGACGGCAAACCGGAAGTGATCTGCGTGAGCAAGGCCGAACTCACCGGCGCGGAGGAAGTACGCGACAAACTCGCCGCTGATTTGGGCCGCGAAGTGCTGCTGATCTCGGCCGTCACGGGGCAGGGGCTTCAGTTGGTCGTCGGTCGCGTCACGCAAATGATCGCGGACCTGAAGCGCGACGAGGCCGAAGCTGCCGCGCGCAAGAAACCGATGGAGTTCCCGACCGAAGCTGTGATTCGCACCGAAGACTTCCAGACCACTTCCGTGGCGAACATCACGCCCACCGACGAGGCCAAGCCGTGACGCCGGATGTGGTGGTGGACATCGGCAACACGCGAATGAAGTGGGGCCGGTGCGCGAGCGGTCGCGTTGCGGAGATGGTTTCGCTTCCGCTCGATGAACCGGCTGCGTGGGATGAACAACTCACCGCGTGGGAGTTACCCGAATCGGCGCGCTGGGCCGTCGCAAGCGTGAACCCGGCCGTGAGCGAGCAATTCCAAACGTGGGCCACCGACGAAGTGGTGTTCATCGACGCCACCGGTGTGCCGTTGAGTTTCGCGGTCGATTACCCGGAACAAGTCGGTATCGACCGACTCCTGAACGCGTTCGCGGCGCATTGCATCGCGCATCCGCACCCGGCGATTGTAGTCTCTGTCGGCACCGCCGCGACGATCGACTTCATCGACGAAACCGGCGTGTACCACGGCGGCGTGATCTTCCCCGGCCCGCGACTGATGGCGTACTCACTTCACGCACACACCGCGAAACTCCCGCTGGTTGATGCCGACACGCTCCCGACGGTCGTCGCACCGGGCGCGAACACACAAGACGCGATCCTGGCCGGCATCCGCGCCGCGGTCGTCGGTGCGACAATTCTCCTCGTCAACCATTACGCGAACGAATCCGAACCGCCGTGGGTGTTCGTCACAGGGGGCGCGGCGGGCGATCTCGACAAGTTCAACTTTGGCCCGCGGTTTAAGGGCACGCGAGGGATGCCGACTCTCACGCTCGAAGGAATCCGCATCGCGGCGGAGGGCCTGCCGTGAGTGACACCGTGGTGTCACTGCTAACCGCGCCCGGCACCGGCGCGATTGCCACGGTGGAAGTGCACGGTCCTCGTGCGTGGGAACTGGTGCGACAACTCTTCAAACCCGCGGGGAAGCCGCTGCCCGAATCGCCGGAAGTGAATCGCTTCTGGTTCGGCACGCTCGGTAGCGACGAGGTGATTCTCGCGGTCATGTTGAATGACACAATCGAAGTTCACTGCCACGGCGGGCGCCGCGTCGTGCGCTGGGTGATGGACCAATTCTTGGCGAATGGGTGTATCGAAGAACGAACCCCCCGTCCTTTGGACGAGGGGTTCGAGTTGTTGCAACGCGCCCCGACGCTCCGCACCGCGAGCATTATCCTCGACCAACTCAACGGCGCGTTCGCGAACGAAGTGCGACGGATCCTCGCGCTGCTCGACACTGATCCACATACAGCCGCACAAGCCCTTCACACACTAGCCTACTTCGGCAACACCGTCGGGCGGCATCTGGTCGAACCGTGGAAAGTGGTCGTAGCCGGCCCACCCAACGTCGGCAAAAGCTCGCTGATTAACGCGCTCGCGGGATATCAGCGCTCGGTCGTTTCCGAAGTAGCCGGCACGACGCGCGACGCGGTCAGCGTGCGAACCGCATTCGACGGCTGGCCGATTGAGTTAATCGACACCGCCGGCTTGCGAGACGCCGAAGGTTTGGAAGCAGAAGGAATCGCGCGAGCGGAGCGAGAACTGGCCGAAGCCGATTTGGTGGTGTGGGTGCTTGACGCTTCGAGCCGCGATTTGATCTTCCCAGACGAAACAATTCACCTGCCGCGTTCAACGGGGTGGGTGTTGGTTATGAACAAAACGGACCGGTCCCTCGATTGGCTGCCGAACGACATTCCCGGAGCAATCCACCTGTCAGCGACGACCGGCGAGAACGTACCCCACCTTGCCGAGTGGATCGCGTACCGATTGGTATCAAACCCGCCCGACTTGGGCTCCGCCGTGCCCTTCGCCCCGCCACTCATCGAGGTGGTGAATAGCGCGTTCTTGAGCGCATCTCGAAGCGAATGGGACAGGGCAAAGCAGCACCTTCGCACAACGCTGGCGTGCGAAGAGACCGCCGTTTAGCGTTGGTCCCGGAGGGGCCAGTCTTCGCTCGAAAGAGATGGCCCCTCCGGGACCAACGCTAAACGACGGTCTCTTCGCATCACTTCTCTTCGCCTTCTTCCTTCCCCTCGAAGCCGTGAATGTCAGCCAACATCTTGCGGCCCAGCTCCTGATTCGTCATGTAGACGAACGCCGCGTAGCCGGTCAATCTCGCGAGCGATTCGCCTTCCTGTAGCGGCTTGTTCGTCTTCAGTTTGTGAATTGCGGAGCGGAGTTGCCGACGCAACTTGCGCGTCGTGCGCGGCGGGCCATCGCCGTTCACCACGAGACCGGTCACGCTCTGTCGGCCACCGGTGCGGTGAACGCGGGTCTTCTCCTGCTTGATCTCGAATCCCTCGCCCGCGACGATGCGTGTCACGCACCCCATCATCGCGCCGAGCTTCGGCGGGCCTTTGTGATCCATCGGCAGACTGAACGTGAGGTCGTCCGCGTAGCGGGTGTAGCGCCAGCCGTACTTCTTCGCCAACCCCGCGAGCCGTCGGTCGAGCCGCAGACACAGCGCGTTTGTGATCGCGGGGCTGGTCGGCGCGCCTTGCGGCAAGCAGCGCGGTCCGAGTGAAACGTAGTAGGTCTTGCCTTCGACGGTCACGATCTCGCGCGGCGCTTCGGTGCAAATGAGCGCGAGCAGCGTACTGATACCGTCGCGATAACCAGCCCTGCGGAACACGCCTTTCGCACGCTTCCACGTCACCGTCGGGAAGAAGTCTTTGATGTCCATCTTCAGCAGAATCTTGGGGTTCTCGTGAACCTGCGCGTTGCTGAGGATCGACCGTCCCACGAGGAAGCCTTGCGCAGAACCGTGAACCGGCAACCGTTCGACGATGTGGTGCAGAATCCACCGCTGTGCCGCTTTGAGCCGCTTCTTCGGTGCCCAGATGGGGCGCTCGGTGCCGTCTCGCTTCGGGATCGTGAACCGGACGTAGTGCAGGCTCGTGGCCGCGTCGCGGTGGTACGCCATGCCCTTCAGTTGAGGGATGGTCACGCCGAGCGCTTCCGCGAGTTGCTGCGCCTTGTCGAGCGGGGGCAATTCGTTCTCGGCCGCGCGCTCTTCGCTGTTGGGCGTGTCCCACTTATCTTCGCGCGGCTCGTCGGTCCAGAACACGCCTTCGCCGAGGTGAACGATGTGGTTCGCCTTGTACGCGCCCCACGTCTCGCGACGCAACTTCCGACGCTCTTCCGCTTCCTGCTTGAGCGACTTTTTATAGGTGTCCTTTTCGCGGTCGGACATCGCGTCCGCGTCGCGGCGCGTGACGAGGAACCCGCGCTCGCGGAGTTGCCCGTCAACGTAGGCCTTCATCCCGCCGGCCTGAACGATCAGCCGCCACAGGGTCGCGTTGTCGGGAGCGGTCGTCGGTGTCGTAGTGCTCATGGTGTCTCGGCGAACCCCGCCCGCAAGGGCGGTGGGTGCGGGTCGTCGGTGGTCGGTTACAGTGTGCGACACCCCCGCCCTTGCGGGCGGGGTTCGCCTTATTCCGCGATCGCGTCCAAATAGCCCTTCGCGTCGAGGTCCGCGAGTTTGGCGAAATACGCCTGGCGAGCGTCCACGTCGCTGTTGAACCGCAGCGTCTGGAGCCGCATCGTTTGCCCGCTCAGACCCCAACGGTACTTGATCTTGTCGCGCTCCAGCGAAATCTGGACGACGTTCTCGACCTCGCCGTCGCGCTTCGCGAACGCGCGTGTCTCGAACTTCACCGCGTCGTCGCTCTTCGCCTTCTTCGATTCCTTCTCCGCGAACGCGAGGCGCAGCGCGATCAAGTGAATGCACGGTCCGGCCTTGATGCCCTGCTTGCGGAACCCGGCGCACGTACAGGTCACTTTGCGAACTTGCCCTTCGTCCGCGATGACCATTTGCGGGCGGTAGTCGCGCTTGTCTTCGGTGACGCTCACGGTGCCGGTGAGTTCCAGGCCGATGCCCGCGATCCGGTTCTCGCCCGTGATGCGCACCGCGCCGCGGCGAGTGAGAAGGTCGTGTGCGATCTTCTCACGCTGATTGCGGAACTGAAGCCGCGCGAGGTCGAGTGGCTTCGCCGTCAGCGGGCGAGACCGGTACACCGCGTTCGCGATGTCGTACATCAGCTCGCCGTTCTGACAGCCCACCTGCACCGCTTCGACGAGCGCCGCGCCCTTGATGCCGGTTTGTTGCGAGAGTTCCTTCGCGGTCGCCTTCCACTGGTCCGCGAGGTACGCGACCACCTTCTTCGTTGGCTCGCCGTCCTGAGTGTTTCGCGGAAGCAGCAAGTCGAAACCGAGCGCGCTCGACCAGTTCGCGGAGGTGAACCCGGTCATGCCGAGTGTCAACGTGATGTCACCGCACCGGAACACCCAGAAGCTCGGAAGCCCGCTCCCCAACAGGTAAACGTCAACGCTCTGCACGAACGGCAGGAGGCGCTTCATGGTCATGAGACGCCGGCGGCCCCACACGCGAATGAGTCGCGCGGCCTTTCCGCGGAACACATCGCCGGTTGTGGTGAACACCGTTTCCCACGGTTCCGCGACGATTCGCGGTTGCTGTGCCGGGACCAACTCGAAACGTAAACCTCGCTTCTTGCCTTTGCGGTCGCCGTTCATGCGGAGGTGCCGCAACACGTTGTACAGGTCCATCGGCGAGAGTTGCACGTGGTCGAACGGCAGTGTCGCGGCGGACTGCACTTGCAGGAACCCGCGGAGCCACGAGTCCGGCACCTGAATTTTCTTTTCGAGCACTTCCTTGCGTCCTTCGGAAGTCGGCTTCGTACCGTCGTGCCCGATCGCGAACTTGGTCTCGCGGTAACCGCGAATCTGCTGCATGCTCGAATACAAGGCGTCGCTGAAGTCGATGTTCGTGGTGCCGCTCTCAGTCTTGCCGAGACCCGCGAAGGCTTCTTGCTTGAACGCCAGGCACGCGTAGGTGCTTTCGTCCTTGCCGAACACCTCAAAGGTGATCTGATCCGGGTGGACGCTCACGACCGGATCGAGGATCGTGAGCGCGGTCGGGTCGTTGCGGAGCATCCACGCGAAGTACGCTTGTTGCGCGTGCCACACGCCGAGGGGGGCCGCGTCGCGCTTCAGACGCAGGTACGCGATGTACTGCGTGCGGTCCTTCGGCGCGTACCGGTAGTCGCTGCCGATGACGCCATAAAGCGCGGACAGCGCTTCGCGGAACCGCAGTGGATTCTTGATCGTCGCCTCGAATCGCACCGGCGTGCGGTCGAGGTTGCCAAACATCTCCACCTGCGCGGTGTTCCCGCTGGTGAGGACGCGACTCGCACCCCCGTAGGACAGGTGCGCGCCGCTGGCCGGCGCTGGTGGCGGGGCGTCGCCTGTGGTGTCTTCAACAACGTCTGTCGCCATAACCTCAATCTCCCATCACAGGCGAGTCGCCCCGTCCGTTTAGCGTTGGACCCGGAGGGGCCGAGTATTTGATTTCAAGGCAGCGTGCCCCCTGCGGGGCCGACGCTAAACGATCTCTCAATCGCCAAATCTGCGCCTCTACTCCTCACCCTCGTCCACTTTCGCGCCACCCTTCGCATCTGGAGCCTTCTTCGCCTTCTTCGGCGCCTTCGGCATCGTCGCGAGCGTGTTCGCTGCGCCGCGTGCCCTCGCGCGCTTCGATCGCCGCAGCGCGCGCCACGCGGCCTTGCGAAGTTCCTTCTCGTCGTCCTTCGCGGTGCCGATCTCCACCAGCACCTTCTCCGCGGTTTCCACGGCCATCACACCCAAGCCTTCCACCGCGCCGAGGCGGGCAACTTCGTTCGCCTTCTTATCCTTCGCGACTGCCGCGAGCGTGGTCACGTCCTTCTCGGCGACGAACACTGGCAAGGCAACGGGCTGAAGGTGAACGTTCGCGGCGGCGCTGGTTACGTTCGCGGCGGAAACGGCCTTCGCAATCACGAGCCGGTTGAAGCCGGGGCGGTCCGAGAGCATCTTCTCCGCGAGTTTCGCGGCACGCTTCGGGTCGAACCTGGCGAGCAGTTCGGCACTCAGCACGCGAACGTCGGCATCCGGGCCAACCGCGAGCGATTCGAGCGTGTCGAGAACCGCGGGCGTGACTTTGCCGATCGCGAGACATCGCACCGCTTCGAGCCTGATACCGCGCGCCAGAGGATCATCGGGTCGCGACTTCGCGACGTTCGCGATCGACTCTGTCGGAACCCCGACGCGACCCGCCGTGAACAGCAAACTCTCGACCAGAGCACCGGCTTTATCCAGCGCGTCCGCGGACTTGAGCGCCTTGTTGCGCCGCTCCTGCCATGTCGTCCACCACTTCGTGAGCGCCGAGCCGATGGCGTCCTTCACACTCGCGTCCGGGTTCGGCACGCGCCCGAGCAGCCGCGTTGCGAGGCGGACCGTCCCCTCGTCCGCGTGGCTCATCGACGCGACGGCTTCTTTTACGGGTAGGTTCGGTCGCGTGAGCAGCGCCGATTCGAGTTGTTCCTGAATGTCAGGCTGGCAGTTCGGGAACAGCTCCATCATCCTGAGCGCGTCGCCCCGTTTGACGACCGGCTCGAGCGCACCACCATCCTCGCCAGTGTCATCGACGAACGAACTCGCGTTCGGGTTCTGGATCAGGTTGTAGTTCGGTTCGAGCGAATCCTTACCCCACAACCGGCGGGCGCTCTTGTACGCCGCCATCGCGAGTTCGTCGTCGGTGTTCGTGCGGAGCAACTTCAAGAGCAGGTCGCGTGTGGCGGGGTCGTCGTTGTAACCAAGTTGTTCCGCTGCCGTGGCCTTCAGGCGCGTGAGCCACCAGCCGTAGCCCTTCGCGTTCACCTTCGCGCGGACCAGATCCCAACTGCTCGGCGTGTCGAAGTATCGCAAGCCGACGATCGCGCGCTGCGAGAGGTTGTAATCGTTCTGGTTCTTCACGTGCTTTTCGAGCAGCCTGAACACGGCGTCGGCCTGAGGAGATTTCTTCAGGTGGCCGATGGCTTCGGTCGCAGCCTGTTGCAGCGGGTTGCCGTCTTCGGTGGCGAGCGAGAGCAACTTATCGACCGAACGCGGGTCGCCGAGTTCGCCGAGCGCCTGCACCGCGCGAACCCGGTGCGAAGTGTCTTCGAGGTACTCGATGCCCGAGAGCAGAACCTGCATCCCTTCGACTCGCCCGCCGCGAGCCAGGCCTTCCGCCGCGATGAACTGCGTGACCGGGTTCTTGTGCTTCACCGCTTTCAGCAACGGTTCGGGCGAAGCCGCTCGCTTGCGGAACCGCCAGCCGTAGGCCTGAATCGCGGCGTCGCGCAGATCGACGTTCGGGCTGGTGCAGAGCGTGGCGAACACTGCGTCCACGTCCTTGCCGAGCGACCACCTCGCCGCTTCGAGCAGCGAGCCGGTGATGTAATCTGGGTCGCCGGTGGTGAACGCTCTCTCCATCAGCCGCGCGAGAATCGTGTCGTGTCGCGGGTATTGGTCCTTCATCCACGCGGCGCGGTCGTTGGGGCTTTCGTCCTCCGAATCGCCGACGTACTGATCGTGCCCGCTGACGGTGAGGATCGCGCCGTTAATCGTCTCTTGCCAGTCCTTCAGTTTGTCGAGCAGCAGGAAGAATCGGTCCGCGGTCTGGGGGACGCGGAACTCGGCCGCCGCGTTGAGGAGCATTTCGACTTCCGCGGTGCCGGCCGGGTCGTTCTCGACGCGGTCGAGGAACGCATCCGCGGCCCGCTTGTCGCCGAGTCCGCGAAGCGCCTGCACGATGGCGTTCTGACGGCCGTAATCGCTGGCGTCGCGGAGGAATTTCGCGAGCGTGTCGTACGCGACTGGGTCTTTCTTGCCGGCCAACTCGAACGCGGCCTTCTCGCGCACCTTGCGGTATCGCGATTCGACCGCGCCGCGAAGCGACTTCTGCGCGTCCGCGCTGCTCTCGTATTCGGACGCGAGCCACTCGACCGCGGTCAATCGCATCGGCTCATGAACGGCGTCGAGCGCCTTCTGCGCGACGACCACCTTGCCGCGTCGGTCGCGAAGCAACTTCGCGGCTTCGATGGAGAGTTCGTCGGACCGCGCGAGCATCACGCGCTCAAGGACCGCTTCGCCTTTCTTCGCGCTGGCGCCGTCGGTGAGCAGTTCCAAACCCTTCACGCCGAGGTCGGTGAACCCGGCTTCGAGTGCTTCGGCGCCGAGTTGGGCCTTGTCCATTCCGAGCGCTTGCAGGTGCTCGAACGCTTGCGTGCGAACCGGTTGATTGGGATCGCCCATCGCCTGCGCGAGAACCGGCTGCGCGGAGCGACTGTAGGTCGCGTCCTTCGACGCGATGGCGAAGATGCGCGACAGCGCCGTCTGCCGCACCTTGCCGATGGGTTGACCGCCACTGCTGGCACCCTGTTCGCGCACCAGACCGACGTAGCCGCCGAACGCGAGTTCGCGGAGTTGCTCCGGCGTGAGCTTCGACGCGACCGGCACACCGGCCTTTGTCGCGGCATCCTTCGCGGCCTTGATTTCGTTCGCGTATCGCGCGCTGTGAACGCTCCACGCCGCGTTCCACTCCGCTTGTTCCTTGATGTCGAACAACGACAACAAGAGCGAGGTCTTTGCCTTCAACTGCGGTTCGGCGAACGCGAGCAGATTCGCGAAATCGTCTACCACTTCGGGCGTGACCTTCCAAGGCGTGTCTTCGCCGCGGTCGTTCACCTCCTTGATGACGAAGTCGCGGAACGCGGCGCGATCCGCGAACGCTTCGAGCGCCTGCGCACCGGTCAAGCGGAACCGCGCGCCTTTCGCGGAAACACACTCGATGCACTTCTCCGGTTGCCCGTCGGTGTCCTTCAACTCAAGGAGCAGCGTCGCGAGTAAGGCGCGGTCGCGGAGCTTCTCTTCGGGGCTATCGAGGTACACGGTGCCCTGCACGCCGGCCGCGGCGCCGAGCGACACGGTCGCGGTGAATTGCTCCGCCGGCGTGACGATCTTGCTGCCTTCGACCGAGCGAATAAGCGGAACGACGGTGGCATCGCCGAGGTACGCGAGCCCGAGCGCGGCGCGGTACTTCACCTCGGGGTCGGAGTTTTGCAGCGCCGCGCGAAGCGCGGCCGTTGTGTCGGCCTTCGCGACCCACACGAGCGCGTGAGTCGCCGCCTTGCGGAGCCTCGCGTGTTTGCTGTCTGTGAGCGGGAGAACGATACTCAGCGCACGCGGGTCGCCGAGTTCGCCGAGACCGAAGAGCGCGCTGGCGGTCGCGTCGAGCCAGTCCGAAACGCGCTCGCTCAACTGCGGTTCAGGTGTCTCCGCCAGTGCCATCAGCACCGGGTACGTTGAAGGATCGCCGTGCTTCGCGAGCGCCGCCGCTGCGCGCACGCGAATGTCGGCGCGTTCGCTCTTCATCGCCTCCTTGAGCGGCGCCTTCGCGTCGTCGTCCACCAGCGCGTTGACCGCGATCAGGCGCACGTCGCGGTCGACGTCGTCGATCACCTTCAGCAGAACCTGTTGCGCCGCCTTCGAGTGCTTCTTGATTAACCCTTCGACCGCGAGCTTGCGTGTGTCGGGGAACCGCGACTTGAGTGCCGTTTCGAGGACCGCGATTTCCTTGTTCTTCTTGGTCGCGAACTCGAACGCCTCTTTGCGAAGTCCCGGGTCGGCGTCGTTGAAGAACTCGTACAAGAGCGGCGACGCCCACTCTTCCTTCTCTTGCGCCGTGACTTCGGTGAGTGCTTCGCGGCGCACGTCCGGGTGAATGGACTGCAGCGTGAAGCGGAGCGTGTCCGCACCGCCGCCGGCGATCTTCAGGTTGAGCGAGGCCTTGAACGTTTCGCTGCGCACCCCGCGAGCGCTGTCGTTGAGCGCGCGAACGAGCAAGTCCCAGCCCGGTTCGCCGTGCGCGGTCGGCTTCTTCTTCTTGACGGTCTGGATCAGTGTTTCCAAACCGCGGCGGCGCACGTCTTCCTCGGCCGCGGTGAGTCCCGACTCCGCGACCGACAGCGGCGTCTTGTCGAAGATCTTCACGAGCGCGGTGTACGCCGCGTCGCGCACCGATGCTTGCGGGTCGAACAGCATCGAGCGGAGCCGGTTCACGGCGCGTTCGTCGTCGAGGGCCGCGAGCGCGCGGCACACATCGACGCGCGCGTTCACGTCTTCTTCGCGGCTCAGTTGCAACAACAACCCGAACGCACGCGGGTCGCCCAACACCGCGAGGCCGCGAGCGCCGCGTAAACAGGTGTCAAGGGCGCGGCTCGCGGTGGCTTGAAGCAGCGTGTCGTAATCGTTGGGTGTGAGCTTCTCTTTCGCGCCCGGAACGACCGGCGGTACGGTCTTGTCGTCGTCCTTCTTGTCGGTCTTGTCCTTGTCGGACTTCGGCGGCGCTTCGAGTTCCTTCAACTGCCGGTGCAGTTCGGGGTCGAGTGCGCGCAGCACCGCGGCGAGGTCCGGTTTCGACTCCACCGAGAGCAAGAACGCAACTTTGCGCACGCCCGCGTCTTCGTCTTCGAGGCGCCGGCGAATCGCCGACTGAACCGCGGGGTCTTCGAGCAGCCATCGCTCGTAAGTGCGAATGAGCGATTCGCGGCGGATGTCGCCGTGTTTCGACGTGAGCGCGGTGAGGCTCGCGGTCGGCGCCTTC
Organism: Singulisphaera sp. GP187; assembly: GCA_945905925.1. GTDB lineage: Bacteria > Planctomycetota > Planctomycetia > Gemmatales > Gemmataceae > Gemmata. The sequence goes on along the minus strand of CAMDQN010000050.1, from coordinate 21,907 downwards.
GCGTCGTAAACCGTTTCGAGCGCCGCGAGCGTCGCCTTCCGCACGTCCCACGTCGAAGCGTTGAGCGCATCCACGAGGCGCGTGAGCGCCTGGTCGTCGTCCTTCGCGAGCGGTTCGAGTGCCTTGACCGCTTTCACGCCGACATCGGCCTGCCCGGTCTTCAGCGCGAGGTCGATTGGTCCGAGGTCGCCCTTCGACCGCTTGTGAAGCCCCTCGAACGCGATCACGCGAACCTTGCCGTCGTTGTGCCCGATGGCGCGTTCGAGAATCTTCCCAACGCGCGGGTTGTCGCTCGCGACCAGCAATTCCGCGATCAGTTCGCGGAGTTTGTTATCCGGGTCGCGGGTGAGTTGCTCGCCGAGGATATCGATGCTCGCGGAGTCTTTCCACTCCGCGAGAACTTTCAGCGCCTTCTCGCGGCGCTTCGGGTCGTGCTTCTGGCTCAGTTCGTTCTGCACCCAGTCCGCGGCGCCGGTGACCTTCGCGGTCACAACGTCGTCGTCCGGGAACTTGCCATCGGGTGCGAGTTTGACGAGACGGATGCTGTTGTCGTCCGACGCGACCGCGACGTGCGGCTGGTTATAAACCGTGACGACAGCCATCCCGATGACACGCCCGACCGTGTCCTTCAGCGTGCTCGGTTTGATCGCGCCGCCGCGCGGCCAGTTCTTGAGCGTGGTGTCACGCGAACCGGTCACGATGCGGTCGCCGGGCACGAACACGAGCGACGTGAGCACGTCCTCGTGCATGTTCGCGCGGCCCTTGTCTTCCGGCTCCAGGCTGCCGCGTGCGAACGTGGTGAGCAGCTTGTTGTCCGCGCCCGACGAGAAGAACCGCAGCTCTTCTTGCTCGAACGCGACAACCGTTGCCGCGCCGTCGTGGAGCTTCGCGGACTCGCTTGGCTCGAACTCGTCTTTGCCTTCGCCCTCAAACACCGCGACGATGCCTTTTGTGGTGCCCGCGGCGAGCCAGAAGCCGCTCTTGTCGGCGCTGAGGCACGTCCCGGTGTCGGGGAGTTCGAGCGTCTGCTTCGCGCTGCCGTCCTTGTCCGAGATGATGTCGATCTGCTTGCCGTGCATCACCGCGATGCGTTTCTTCGCGACCGGAACGATTGCGACGATGTCAGATGCAAACGGCCCCGCGAGAACCTTCGGCGCCTTCTTGCTGCACTCGTAGAGGTGCTTGTCGGTGCCACCGACGTAGACCGTGTTGCCGTCGGCCGCGAGCGAGACGCCGCCACACGGCAGCGCGTCCTGCTGCATGCTCAGCTTGTCAACGTCGAGCCAGTAGAGCGCCGTCGGCACGCCTTCCGGGTGAACGGTGACGAACGCGAGCGACCCGCCGACGCCGACCACCGCTTTCACGTCGCCGCGGTACGTCTGCGACTTGCCCGGACCGGATTCGCCGAGCGACTTGGTCGCTTTCGGTTCCTCTGGCTTGTCCCCACCTGCCTCCTCGTCGCCTTCACCGTCGTCATCGTCCTCGTCGCCGCTTTCTTCGTCTTCGTCGCTGTTCGAGAGCTTGTTGACCGCGTCGTTCAGACGCTCGATCTGCGCCATGAAGTCCTTCACGGTCGCGTCGAGCGCGGCGCCGAGCGCCAGCGGCGCAACCGTGCCGGTGGCTTCCACGGCGGCCCCGTTTTCGGCCTCACCGATCGCGCTCAGTTCGGTGTACAGCTCTTCGTAGACATCGTCCGGGAACGAGTAGAGCATGTCGTCGAGTTCGCTGAACGCTTCGTCGAAGCGATCCTCGGTGACCTGTTCCTTGTGCTTCGCCAAGGCGCGCAGAACCGTTAACAGGTTGCGAAGCCGGGCGATCAACGGGGTCCATTTCTGCGAGGCCATGTTAGGCGTCCCCCTTCTTCAGTTCGGGGAATTTGTGGCGAATGCGGGTGACGGCGACCAGGCACGCGGCGCGTTCGCTCGGCCCGCGCGACAGCATGAATTCGTCGAGCAGCGGAAGAATCCCGCCGCCGAACTCCTTGTCTTCAATGCCCATGTCGCGCATCACCTCGACCAAATCGAGTTTCGCTCGGCGCGCCGGAAGCGGCTTCACGCTCACGACCTTGTCGGGCTTCTTCGCGTTCGGGTCCGCGGGGTTCGGTTCGCTATCCTCAACGGCGTCGCGCGACTTCTCCGGCCGCCCCGGCGGAATCTCGAACAGGATGCGCCGCAGGAACTCCGAGAGCGTCGGCTTCGCGGCGGGCCACTGCTCGGGTTTGTGCGGGATGCCGTCACCGCGATTCTGCGCGGCCTTCTCCGCGTCTTTTTTCGCCTTCGCGCCGACGGTCGGCTTGGGTGGCAGCGGCGGCTTCCAGTCCGGCGTCAAACCGCGATCGCGGTAGACGGTCCAGAGCGCGCGAATCACGAACGCACGCACCTTGCGGTCCGGGCTTTCCGAGAGGCGGAACAGTTCTTCCGGCACGCGCAGTTTCGGCAGGCGGTTGATGAGTTCCATGCCGAGGGCGCGTGTCTCCTCGTCGTTCGATTCGCAGAACCGGTAGACGGCACTCGCTTCGAGCTTCGCGGGGTCGAGCCGGAACGGGCGGTTCGGCGGCGTGTCTTCCGCGAGCAGCGACTTCGCGACGAACCGCCGCACGTCCATGAACGGAATGTCGGCCATGTTCACGAGGTGATCGACGCCGGGGTTCCACCGGGCGAACTCCCAACTCGCGAGTTCGAGCGCGAACTCACGCAGCGGCTTGCGGCTCTCGCTGAACAGCGGGAGTACACGATCCAGCGAGAGGAACGACGCCGGGATTTCCGCGCCCTTATCGACGGGTCGCTCGGTTAACTTCTGCGCGATTTCGGTGTGGTGCTTGCGGACGTATTCGCGTGCGAAGCGGCCGACGGGCGCGTCCGCCGGCCCGGGCGCGATGACGAGTTGCCACAACCGTTCGCAGCCCACCGTGACCGCGTCCGATGCCCCAGCCAACGCAGTAGCTGGGCGTTCGCCGGAGACCATCTGGAGAAACGCCGTCTCCGAGATGATGCTGATGTTCGCGCCCTTGTCGTTCAGTTCCTCGGCTTTGGTCTGCTTGCTGCCTTTCGCGCCTTGCCCGTACAGCGGAGAGCCATCGTCGCCGATCACCAGGTAGTGCAATTTGGGCGACACCGACCCGGCGACGGTGCCGTGCGCGGCCTTCACCTGCTTCTCGGCCTCGTCGCGCGTCATCGACGCCATCTTGCCGGTAAATAGGAACGACGCCCCCTTGAGATCAGCAGTAACACCAGGCGCTTCGAGCTTACCTGCTGCGGCAGGTGGGGCTTGCTTCGGCGCGAAATCAGAAGGCAAGAAGGTGCGAATCAACCTATCGCTGGCGAAGTCGTGGTACATCGGCTCGCTGCGCGCCACCAGTCGCATGAGCCACTCGAAGCTCAACTCAGTCGTCGTGAACTTGCGCACGTCCGCGAACCATTTCAGCACGTTCGCGGCGCGGTTGTCGTCGAAGGTCAACTCCTTCGCCCACGCGCCATTCGCAACTTTGAACGCGGCGAGCCACGGACTCGCGTCCCAGTCGGGCGCGAACGCCATCATCTTCCAGAAGTCCATACCGAGCGTCTGAGCCTTCAACTTGCCCTGGTTCACCCACGTGATGACGTAATCGTCCGTCGGCGGGAACAGCGCGAGCCACTTGAGCAGGTCCGGTGCGAGCGCGTTCAGGTCGAACTTTGCGAGTTCACCGGCGGCGTAACTCACGACGCGATCGGTCTTGTCGTCGTCTGGGTTCAACTTCTGAAGCAGCGTCGCGAAGAACGCCGGGCCGAGTTCCTTGAGGTTGTGAACCTTCGGCAACAACTGCGTCGCGAACTTGAACGCGGCGTCGCTGTCCGAAAGCAGCCGGCCCGAAAACCATTCGGGTGTGAGTTCCTTCGCGCCGAAGTGCTTGGTGATCGACTCCGCCGCGAACTTGTGTCCGTGATCGGTTTCGAGCAACTGACCCCACGCGTCGAGACCCACACCAGTTCGCGGGTCTTTCTCGCCGAGAAGGTCGCGAGCGAGCTTCCGCACGTCGTCGTTGTCGTTGTTCGCGAGTTTGATGAGTTCGCTGACGGGCAAATCGCGAGCGTGCGTGCGTGCGTAGTTCGCGGCGTACTTCCGCGCATCCGCCGAGGGCGAATCGAACAACTTCAACACCGCGTCGTGAAGCCCGAGCGTGCGGAACGCGCTCTGCTCGAACTTCGGCACGTTCTGGAGCAACCACACCACGAAGTCGTGAATCGCGCGACTCGGCACCGCGACCAACCGCACAACCCACGACGGTTCCGTATCGCGAAGCACCTGACGGAAGTCGGTCTTCAGCGCGGTGGTCGCGTAGTCGCGGACTGCGTCGCACTTCGCGCGTTCGAGGAGCGAGAACAGCGGGCGGTGACTGCGCTTCCAAGTGTCGCCATAAGCGCGGTTCTTGAGGTTGGTTGGGTCCGCGGTCTTGTCGTTCCAACCGAACCGGAAATTGGACCGCCCGTACTTCTTGGAGTCGTGATACAGGATGTGGTTGAACACCCACGAACCGTTGAGCCGCACGCCGTCGGTGTAGTTCACGAGGAACTCGCACGCGACATCGGGATAGGTCGCGGGGAGGTGCAGCCCAACTCGCCGCAGGTAGCGCCACGCGCGACGAACGCAGTACGCGATGGTGGCGCCACTGACTTGCTTGCCGTAAGCGGCGCCCGCGTGCGCCATGTCGAGCCGAGCCGCGATCGCGCCGTAAATCTCGGTGTCGTTCTTCGCCTCGGACTCCTTGAAGATCTTCTTGATGGCCTTCCACGGCCCGTACACGAGCGGCACTCGCGCGATGATGCGCAAGAGGTAATCGCGGGCCAGCCCGTCGTTCGATTCCCACAGCGCGAAGATGACCTCGTGAACCTTCAACTTGTCCGCGAGCGGCACTTCCGCTTTCGGGTCTTCGAGCGCCTTGAGCGTTTCGGTGCGGTAGTGCGCCTGTTCCTCTTTCGACTTCTGCCGATAGCGGTAGTCGCGGAGCTGGTAGAGGAACTTGTCGAACGTGAGCGCACCGTCGCGGATGGGCGTTTCGGGCGCCGGTACCGGTTGGGTGCAGAGTTGTTCGATGAGCGTGATGAGTCGCGGATCGCGTGCGTCCCACGCCTTGCGGACATCGTCCAGCGTCAAAACAGCCGCCATCGGAGAGGCTCCTGATTTACTTCCGAGAGCAGACGAGGGACGCGTCTACTACCTAACCTGGATCGCGGAAGGCTCACGGCACCGCCGCCGCCAGGGGGCCTGGTACGACATCGGAACCACGAACCGCGGGGTTGATCCAGACCGATGTCGTACCAGGCCCCCTGGCGGCGATAGCGGTGCTGGAACAGCCTTCCTCGAGTCGTATCGCAAGGCAAGCGCTCGGGTGACGCAACATCACCCTGCTGCAAAGCAGCGAGCTAAACGACTTTTCCCTCGTCTGCGTCTCGGAAGTAGGGAGGTTGTAAACGACGTGAGAAGCGAGAGCAAGCGCCGTAGTGCGCATTTTTTCAGCGACGAAGAAACCTCTCCCCCAACCCCCTCCCCTAAGAAGGGAGGGGGCTTCAAACCTTCGAGCGCCGTGAACGTTTACGAAGTGCAAATGTCTGAAGCCCCCTCCCTTCTTAGGGGAGGGGGTTGGGGGGAGAGGTTTCTTCTCGCAGCGCCAAGCAAGCTCGCGTAAACATCGAGCACACGCTCGCGCACCGGTTGCGCCCGCAGGTACACTCCGCGCTGCAACTCGACGTACTCCTCGCGCCCGGTTCGCGTTTCGACCCTGATCGGCGCGAAGCCGTACGCACTCAGGTCGTAGGGACTGGCGCGCATGTCGATCTCGCGTGCGAACCGCGCCACCTCGAATGCGTCCGCGACCACTTCAGAGGGACAGAATGGCGCAATCTTGAACGCGAACTTGTACAGGTCCATGTTCGCGTGGATGCAACCCGGTTGGTCGTGCTCAGGGGTTGCGGCCCGCGTGAGTTCCCAGCGGTTCAGTGGCACTGCGGCCGGCGTGAAGAAGCGAAACGCGTCGTAATGCGTACAGCACAGCCGCTGCGAGTCCACCACCGCGTCCGTTTCGTCGCGCGACAAGCGAAGCGGAACGTCGGGGTGCCGTACTTGGAGGTCGCGGTACACCATCGCCCACTCGTGCAGCCCCAAACACGCGAACGATGGCTCGCGCAACAGAACCGCACCGAGGTACTCGACCGCCCACCGGAGGTACGAGACGCGGTGTTCCGGGAATGCACTCGCGGGCAGTGACAGCCCGTTGTCACTAGAAATAAACTCGGCCCACGCGATATCCTCGCGGGTCGCGCCTTCGAGTGGCACGCCGAAGCCCGGCGTCCATCGGAGTAGGTGCGCCGGGCGCCACGAGTAGTACTCGAACAGGAAATCGTAGACCGGGTGCTTCTGGCCGCGAGCCATCCGCGCGGTGCGGTCCTCCGCCCACTGCGCGACACGCGCGAGGTACGCGGCCCGCTGCCCCAGCCACAAATCGCGCCGCAGAACCGACATAATCGCTTTACCAGGTGCAGTCTGGTGGCTCGTAGCTAAACTATCTCTTCCCTTACCCAGTTTATCAGAGTCAAATAGGCCGATGCTCGAAGCCCACCCCATCAAGGTTCTGCTCGTCGACGACCAACCGATGGTCGGCGAAACCGTGCGCCGAATGCTCGCCGACGAACCGACACTCGAATTCCGGTTCTGCCCCGACCCGGCCGCCGCCATTGACATCGCCAACGAGTTCAAGCCCACCGTCATTCTGCAAGACCTCGTGATGCCCGATATCGACGGGCTTCAGTTGGTCAAATACTTCCGCGCCAACCCCGGCACACGCGAAGTGCCGCTCATCGTGCTTTCCAGCAAGGAAGACCCGACCGTCAAGGCGAAGGCGTTCAGCCTCGGCGCCAGCGACTACATGGTGAAGTTGCCCGACAAACTGGAAGTCGTGGCCCGCATCAAGTACCACTCGAAAGGCTACGTCGCGCTGTTGGAGCGGAACGAAGCGTACCAGGAACTCGCGGAGACCCAGCGTGAAGTGGCCGCGGAACTGGCTCGCGCCGCACGCTACGTTCAGTCGCTTCTGCCCGCCCCGCTCACCACCGGCGCGATCAAGGTCGCGTGGAAGTTCGTGCCGTCCACGCAACTCGCGGGCGACATGTTCGGCTACCACTGGATCGACAAGAAACACCTCGCGCTGTACCTGCTGGACGTGAGCGGGCACGGCGTCGGCTCCGCGCTGCTCGCGGTGTCGGCCGGGAACGTGCTCTCGTCCAACTCGATCCCGGGCGCCGACCCGCGTGACCCCGGCGCGGTCGTCACCAAGCTCAACGACATGTTCCAGATGGACCGGCAGGACGGCAAGTACTTCACCATCTGGTACGGGGTGTACAAGCCCGCGAGCAAGACGCTCGCGTACTGTAACGCCGGCCACCCGCCCGCACTGCTATTGTCCGGCGGCACGTTCCACTCGCTCGAAGCCGATTCACCGGCTGTCGGCATGATGCCGGAGATGCCCTTCGATACGCGAACCGTGACCCTCACCGAGGGTGCACGCCTCCTCGTGTTCAGCGACGGTATTTTGGAGATCGAGAAGGTTGACGGTTCGATGTGGCCGTTTTCGGAGTTCCTGGAGCACCTCCAGATCGAACTCGGGGTGCCCGGCGACCTGATCGGCCGGCACCTGGACTACGTCCGCGCGCTCGGTGGCAAGGAGGTTCTCGCGGACGACTTCTCGATGATGGACGTTCGGTTCTGAGCGCTTATACCGTCGGCGCAAGCGCTTAAAGTGGGTAAATTCCGGTGTTTGGGTTAACTCGCTGGACTGATACCGCCGGCCGGGTACTATCGCCTGTGCAGGACTCCCGCACCAACACGGGCTCGCACCCATGCTTCGCCTCAACGATGTCTCGCTGCGCACCAAACTCCACACCCTGTTGATCGCGTACACCATCACGATGGCGGCCGTCCTCGGTGTGAGATCCTACCTGCTCGGCCAGTACAGCATCGGCGGTTCCGTCCACAAGGGGTTAACCCAGCGGAAGGATCTGGTCATCGACATGCTGCCGCCGCCGCTGCTGATCGGCCGACCCTACCTGATGCTTCACGAAATGGAAGTGACCACCGACGCGGCCGAACTCCGCCGACTCACAACACTGTTCAAGGAATACGAAACACAGTACCTGCAGAGCCGCGATCTCTGGCTACAGAAACTGGCGCGAGACCATCCGGCCCGCCAGACCATCGAGGTCACCGCCCACCAGCCGGCGGTCGATTTCTTCCGACTCGCGAACGAGGACTATTTGCCCCTCACCAAGGGCGATGCCGCAGCGAGGACGAAAGCCACGAAGGTACTCCGGGAACAGATTGCACCGGTCTACCGGGAACAGAGCCGGCTCATCCAGGAGGCCGCCAAGCGAGAAGAAGCTGCCACGGACATCGAAGAGGCCCGCGCCGTGACCCAGATCAACTTCTGGCAGGGCGTGACCCTCGTAGTCGCGTTCGCGGCACTCGGGTTCTTTGGTTTGATCGGGTGGTACATCATCCGAAGCATCACCCAGTCGGCGGACCACCTGATCGAACGCATCAGGCAAATGGCGAGCGGAGCCGGTGACTTGACCAAGCGGCTCGCGGTCGAGGGCAAGGACGAGATGGGGCAAATGGCCGAAGGCATTAACGCCGTCGTGGGCAAAATTCAGGGCATTGTGAGCAAGGCGCGCGAGTCCAGTCTCCAGTTGCTCTCCATCGCCTCGCAGATCGCCACGAACGCGAGAACCCAGGAACAAACAGTCAACAACCTCAGCGCCTCCACGACGGAAGTCGCAGCCTCCGTGCGCCAGGTGTCCGCGACGAGCAAAGACCTGTCCGGCACGATGAACGAGGTGAGCCAGACCGCCACTCACGCGGCCGATCTCGCCACCAGCGGGCGCGACAACACGACCAAGATGGCGACCGAAATGAAGAACTTGGTGGAGTCGACCGCGAGTGTTTCCACGAAACTGGGTATGATTCGAGAGAAGGCCGATAGCATCAACGCGGTAGTAACGACCATCACGAAGGTCGCGGACCAGACCAACCTGTTGTCGATCAACGCCGCGATCGAAGCGGAAAAGGCCGGCGAGTACGGTCGCGGGTTCTTGGTAGTCGCGCGCGAAATCCGCCGCCTCGCGGACCAGACCGCGGTCGCCACACTGGACATCGAAACGATGGTGCGGCAGATGCAGGATGCGGTGAGTGCTGGCGTGATGCAAATGGACAAATTCGCCGACGAGGTGCGGTCCGGCGTGGGGCAGGTGACGAAGATCAACCAGATGACGTGGGAGATCATCACCGAGGTGCAGAGCTTGAGCGGGCGGTTCAGTTTGGTGAACGAGGGGATGCGGAACCAGACGACCGGTGCGCAGCAGATCAACGACGCGATGACACAGATCGCGGACGCAACCCACCGCAGCGCACAGTCGGTGAAGGAGTTCGAGAAGACCGCCGCGCACCTCCGCGCCTCGGTCGAAGGACTGAACGAGGAGATTGCGCAGTTCAAAACTTAATCGTTGGTTCTCGGTCGTTGGGAAAGTGGAAAGGCCGTTTAGCGTTCGCCCCGGAGGGGGCGAAACTCGTCGCACCAAGAACGAATTCCTGGGGCAAATAGACTCCTGACGAAGGGCCACTGACGATGTTGGGGCTTGTCTTCCAGGTCGGCCCGGACAAAGTCGCGGTGGACGTGCGCCGCGTCCGCGAGGTCGTGCCACGCGTGCAACTCACCGCGGTGCAAGGCGCGCCGGGGTGGGTCGCGGGCGTGTTCGTGTACCACGGGCGAGTCGTTCCGGTCGTCGATTTGCACGCGCTCGCGGGGGTCGGCGAGTGCCCGATGCACCTGAGCAGCCGCATCATCCTATTCCCGTATCCGCTCGACGTACCCGAATCGCTCGTCGGGTTGCTCGCGACGCAGGTGGCCGAGATCCGCGAGATTCGCCCCGGTATCGCCCAGCCAATCCCCGGTCCGCCCGGGCGCCCGAGCCTCGGCCCGGCGCTCGCCGACGGACAGGGGATCCTTCGCCTCCTCGACCCGGACTGGCTGCTCGCGCAAGTCGCGGCCGGGTCCGGTGGGCTGATCGAAGTGGGGTTCGCATCGTGATCGCTGCCGTCGAAAAGGTCGTCCGCGAGCGGTTGGGGCTAGACGCCGCGTCTCTGGGACCGAACGTCCTGGTCCGCGCCATCGAAATTCGCATGATCGCTCGCGGAATTACGGACCCGTCGCTCTATGTGGCCCGGCTTATGACCGAGGCGAGCGAACGCGATGCGCTCGCGATCGAAATGGTGGTGCCCGAGACGTGGTTCTTCCGCGGCGGGCACGCGCTGTTCGACCGACTCGCCGCGTTCGTGGTCGGCCTCGGGCGCGGCGTGCGGGTTCTCAGCGCTCCGTGCAGCACTGGCGAGGAGCCGTACTCGTTGGCGATGACGTTCCAATCACCCCTGAAGAACTCCGGCGGGGCCACGATCGACGCGATCGACCTGTCCGAGCGGAACCTCGTGCGAGCCGCCGAGGCGCGGTACTCCCCGTCCGCGTTCCGCGAACCCGGCCCAGACCCGCGACCCGCGTACTTCCGCAAGACGGGCGACAACTGGGAAGTAATCCCTCGCATCCGCGCCGCGGTCCGGTTCCGCACTGGCAACCTCACGGACCCGCAGTTCCTGGAATACGAACGACCCTACGACCTGATCCTGTGCCGCAACGTGTTCATCTACTTCACACCCGACGCCAAGCAGCGAGCAATGGCGAACATCGACCGACTGCTCGCGCCCGACGGCCGGTTGTGCGTCACGCCAGCCGAGGCCGACCGACTCCCGCCTGGGCGGTTCGTCCCCGAAGGGTCGGCCGAGTTCGGTCTCTACAAACGAAACGGGCTTCCCGCCGCCGTCTCGCCCTCGAAGACCCACGCCCCGCTCGCCGCGCCCACACTAGCCGCCCCGGCGCCCGCGGTGGCCCCAGCCGCCACGACCACACTCGCGGCGGCGCGCCGGCTCGCGGACTCCGGCCAACTCGCCGAGGCGCGGGTCGCCAGCGAAAACCTGATCCGCGAGCGCCCCAGCAACGCCGACGCGTTCTCGCTTCTGGGCGTGGTTCACCTTGCCGCCGGGAACGCGGACGCGGCCTACGACGCGTTCGGCAAGGCGCTCTACCTCGCCCCCGACCACATTGAAGCGATCAGCCACATGATCGGGCTGTGCGAGCGCCGCGGCTACGAGGCTCGGGCCACCGCCTTACGCAACCACCTTGCGCGGCTCGCCCCGGAGGGAACATGATCGCTCGCGCGCTTGACGTGATCGTCCCGGGAGACCCCCAATGCTGGAACCTCATCGGCGTGCGCGGCGACCGGTCGTGCCCGGAGTTGCTCAAGGTCACGCACTGTAACAACTGCCCGGTGTTCGCCGCCGCCGGCCGGCGGTTCCTCGACGCGCCGTCCCCCGAGGGATACCTCTCCGAGTGGACAGCCCGACTCTCGGCTCGCGACGAGGACCGCGAAGGCGACGAATCGAGTGTCCTTGTGTTCCGCCTCGGCAACGAGTGGCTCGCGCTGCCGGTCACGGTTCTCGTCGAGGTCACACGCCCGCGCACCCTGCACCGAATCCCGCACCGCGCCGGGCTGCTCTCGGGGATGGCGAACATCCGTGGCGAACTCCACCTCTGCATGCGCCTCGACCTGATTCTCGGCGTCACCGCCCCCCCAAACACCGACCCGGACCTGGCCCGGTTGGTCGTGATCCGGCGCGAGACCGAGGGCTGGGTGTTCGCGGCCGACGAAGTCGATCAGGTTCACCGCGTGCTGCTCCCGGACCTCACGAGCGCCGCGCCGACACTGGCGCGGTCGCACGGGCGGCTGACCCGCGGGGTGTTCCCGCACGCGAACCGGTCGGTTGGCCTGCTCGACGACGCGCGACTGTTTCAAACCCTGCGGGAGCGACTCCGATGATCGGTATCGACGCTTCCATGTTCGAACTCTTCCGCGAAGAGGTGAAGGCCCACGCCGACACCCTCGGCGCCGGCCTCGTGGCCGCCGATTCGCGCGTCAGTGACCCCTCGCTGCTCGAAGAGTTGATGCGCGCGGCCCACTCCATCAAGGGCGCGGCGAGGATCGTCGGCATCGACACCGCCGTACGACTCGCGCACGTCATGGAAGACGCACTCGTCGCGGCGCAGGACGGCAAGATTAGGCTCGGCCCCGCGGACATCGACATCCTGCTGCGTGGCTCCGACGTGCTCGCGGGCCTGGCGACGCTCACGCCGGAAACCATCGCCAAGTGGGAAACGGACAACACCGTGGCGGTGGAGCAACTGGAACCGCTCCTGATCGCGGTGGCCGAAGGGAAAACACCAGCGCCACCGGCCGCAAGACAACCCCTCCCCCCAACCCCCTCCGCTAAGAAGGGAGGGGGAGACAGAGAGAGCGGCGCGGCTGGCGCCGTGCCTTCTGAGTCCGCGAGCACAGCGAGCGGTACTCCCCCTCCCTTCTTAGGGGAGGGGGTTGGGGGGAGAGGTTCTGAAGGCAACCCCTCCCCAACCCCTCCCCTAAAAGGAGAGGGGCTAAATCCGGCTCCCCCTCCCTTCTTAGGGGAGGGGGTTGGGGGGAGAGGTTCTTCCGCCTTCCCCCCCGTGCCCACGTTCGAGCCGGCCAACATTCCCTCCGCGTCGTTCGTGCTGCGGTCCGACCACTCGATGCTCGACCTGTTCCGCGAAGAGACACGCGAGTACCTGCACGCGGTCGCGAAGGCGATCCCGAATCTGGCCACCGACCCGACCGCCGCCGATCCGGTCCTCGAGTGTCTCAAGCAGTTGCGCGGCGCGGCCAGGCTCGTGAAGTGTGCCCCCGTCGCGGACGCGGCCACCGCAATCGGCGCGTTCCTGCGGGCGACGCGCGAGGCGAAAACCCCGTTCCCACCACTCGCCGCCGACTGGACCCGGTACGCGCTCGCGACCTTCGCCGGCGCACTGACGACCGACGATGAGACGTTCCACGACTGGGTCGGAACGTCGCGGGCCGCGATCGTCACCATCGCGGACACGTTCACCCGTGCTGCGGGCGAGCGCAAGCCCGCCCCCACTCCGCCGCCGGCGACTGTTCCGAGTGCCTCGCCGACCCCGGTCGCGGAGCCGATCATCGTCCCAGCGAGCGGGGCAGCACAGGGCAAAGAGGACGCGGCACGCGTTCGCCCGCTGTCCGAACTTTACCCCGACTCGGTCAGCGATGCGCCCGCCGCACCGGTCCCGCTCGTGAGAAGTTTCCCGGACGCCCCCCGTGACCGGGGCGTCGGGCGAGAGATCAAACCCGCCGCGCCGCTCGTGACCACACCTTCTTCGCCCCCGGCCACGGAACCGGTCGTGCGAGTCAGTGCGCAGAGCCTCAACCGGCTCATGGGACTGGCGGGCGAATCGCTCGTGCAAGCGCGGTGGCTCCCGTCGTTCTCCACCGCGCTACTCAAACTGCGGAAGCAACACGACCAACTCGCCTCGACGCTCGACGCAACCTACCACGCCGCGGCCGGCGGGATGCCCCCGGACCAGATCGCCGCCCTGCTCGCCGACACCCGGCGCCAATGGACCACCTACCGGCAGGAACTGGGCGAAAAGACCTCGAGCTTCGACGAACACGCGGCCCGCGCCGAAGACCTCAACGCTCGCCTCTACCGCGAGGTCATCGCGAGCCGGATGCGGCCCTTCGGCGACGGCGTTCACGGCCTTCCGCGCATGGTGCGCGACATGGCGCGGTCGCTTGGCAAGGAAGCCAAACTCGTGATCGTGGGCGAACACACGGAGGTCGATCGCGACATTCTGGAGAAGCTCGAATCGCCGCTCTCACACCTGATCCGCAACGCGATCGACCACGGGCTGGAAACGGCCGACGTGCGCACCGCGACGAGTAAACCGGCCGGCGGCACGATCACCCTGGAGGCGCGGCACCGGGCCGGGATGCTCCTCGTGTCCGTCTCCGACGACGGCACCGGGGTCGATCTGAACCGGATCCGCAAGAAGATCGTCGAGCGTGGACTGAACTCGGTCGAGATGGTCGCGAAATCGACGGAAGCCGAGTTGCTCGAATTCCTGTTCCTGCCCGGCTTCAGCACCGCGTCGGAGGTCACCGAGTTCTCCGGCCGCGGCGTCGGCCTCGACGTGGTTCAGGACACCATCCGCAAGGTCGGCGGCAACGTCCGCATCTCGACCACGCGCGGCGCCGGGACCACGTTCCACCTCCAACTGCCGCTCACGCTCTCGGTGATCCGCGCCGTTGTGATCGATGTGGCCGGCGAACCCTACGCGTTCCCACACACCCGCATCGACCGGCTGATCCGCGTGTCACGCGACGAAGTGAAGTCGATTGAACACCGACAGTTTGTGACAGTGGACGGGCAGAACGTTGGTCTGGTGATGGCGGCGCAGTTGCTCGACATGCCTGCCCCAATGCCCACGGACGCCGAAGTCCCGGTCGTGCTCCTGAGCGACGGCACCGGCACCTACGGGTTGGTCGTGGACGCGTTCCGCGGGGAACAGGATCTCGTCGTGCGTCCGCTCGACGCGCGGTTGGGGAAAGTGCCGAATCTCAGCGCCGCCGCGATCCTCGATGACGGCGCACCCGTGCTCATCGTTGACGTGGAAGACCTGTTCCGGTCGATGGATCAGTTCATCCAGACGGGATCGCTCGTGCAGTGCGAGACACGCGCATCCGAAGTCGATCGCAAAAAGCGCGTGCTAGTGGTGGACGATTCGATTACTGTACGCGAAGTTGAACGCCAGTTGCTGTTACACAAGGGCTACGAGGTGGCGGTCGCGGTGGACGGGATGGACGGGTGGAACAAGGTGCGGGCCGAGGAGTATGACCTGCTCGTGAGTGATATCGACATGCCCCGCATGAATGGGCTACAGTTGGTTCAGGCAGTCCGGGCCAGCGACCGGCTCCGCGAACTGCCCGTTATCATCGTTTCCTACAAAGAGCGCGAGGAAGATCGGATCCGTGGGTTGGAAGTCGGGGCCAACGCTTACCTAACCAAGAGCAGTTTCCACGACAACCGGTTCATTGATACGGTAATCGATCTGATCGGCGCCCCAAACGGTCGGTAGTAGTTCGTCGTCAATGGATCATTCGCCTTGGCGGACGCCCCCGCCAGATCCGATGCTAAACGTTCACCTCTCTGACCACGGACGAGGGGGGCCATCGGGATGCGTATCGGGATCGTCAACGATCTGGCGCTGGCGCGAGAGGTGCTTCGGCGCACCGTCGCCACCATACCGGGCTACACGGTCGCGTGGGTCGCCGAAGACGGCGACGACGCCGTCCGCCAGGCCGCAACCGACCGGCACGATGCGATCCTCATGGATCTCGTCATGCCGCGGGTCAACGGGGTCGAGGCCACAAGCCAGATCATGCGGCATTCGCCGTGCCCGATCCTGGTCGTTACGTCGAGCGTGGCGACGAACTTCCCGCTCGTGTTCCAGGCGCTCAACGTGGGCGCGGTGGACGCCGTGGACGCCCCCACAATCGGCCGAAGCGGAACGATTCAGAACCACGAGAAGTTGGTCTCGCGGCTGCTCAAACTCGAAGCCGCGCTCAACGAGATGAGCGGCTCGAGCATGACCATGACCGTGTCCCCGCTCAGTTCCACGTCGGGCACTCTGCCGCCGCTGGTGCTTTTGGGCGCCTCCACGGGTGGGCCGCAGGCACTGGTGGATGTGGTCCGCGTGTTCCCGGCCAACCTGCCGGCCGCGGTGATCATCAGCCTGCACATCGGCGCGGACTTCGCGATGGGGGTGGTGCAACAGCTTGGGCTGTGCTCCCGGCTCCCAGTCAAGGCCGCGCGCGACGGCGACGTACCCGTGGCCGGAACGGTGTACGTCGCGGTCACCAACGACCACCTGGAACTCGGCGCCGACCGGCTCCTGCGGTACACGGCGAACCCGCGCAGTTCGCCGTTCCGCCCTTCGGTGGACGTACTGTTTACCAGCGTCGCGACCCACAGCGCGAGACTCGGTGTTGCGGCGCTGCTCACCGGGATGGGCAACGACGGGGCCGCTGGGCTGTTGCGGCTTCGCTCCGCGGGCTGGCACACGATCGCCCAGGACCAGACCACGAGCGTCGTTTACGGGATGCCAAAGGCAGCCGTCGAGAATCGCGCCGCCGTCGAAGTACTGCCGATCTCGAACATCGGCGCGAACATCGTCGCCAAGTTGCTCGCCCAGAATCGCCGGTGAGGTTTTGTCGGGTGGGACAAGGCCGGTCTTTCAACTCACGTTGCGGTAGCGGAATCGCCTCTTGGTACAGGAATTAGGTGGGCGTCAGAGTCGCGATGCTGTTGGATCCCGTGCTGGAGCGGACGCCCTTCGCCGTTGGCGTCACTCGCCCCCTCGGACGCCAACGTGACGGTGCTGGTGGCGGTGCGAGCACGGCATGGCGGCGGCCGATGGTGTGTCGGACTACAGTACACGACAGCCAAGAGGCCTCATCAACAACCTGGAATCGCGCCGTGGCTAGCACTCCCACAGTTTGCGGTCGAGCGCCCGGAACCCAATCGCCTCCGCGACGTGGTCCTGGGTGATTTTGTCGCTCGCGACCAGGTCCGCGATCGTGCGTGCCACGCGCAAGATGCGGTCGTGCGCTCGCGCCGATAAGCCCATCGCTTCCATCGCTTCCTTCAAAGTGGTTTGGCCGTCAGCGTCGAGAACGCAGTGTTCGCGGATTTGCTTCGAGGTCATCCGGCCGTTCAAGCCGCCGGCTTTCGTGCCGAATCGCTTGGCTTGAATCGCCCGCGCCGCGAACACCTGCTCGCGCATCATTACGCTGCCGGTGCCGTCGCCGGGCTTCGACAGGTCTTCAAACGGAACCGGCGGAACTTCAATGTGCAGGTCGATGCGGTCCAGCAGCGGGCCGCTGATCCGACCCATGTACTTCTCCACCATAATCGGCGCGCACTTACACGGCTTCTTTGGATCGCCCAGGAACCCGCACGGGCACGGGTTCATCGCGGCGCACAGCACGAAGTCGGCTGGGAACGTGGCGCTGTGTGCCGCACGGCTGATCGTGACCTTTCCCTCTTCTAGTGGCTGTCGCAGCGCTTCGAGACTGTTCCGGTTGAACTCCGGGAGTTCGTCGAGGAACAGAACGCCGTGATGGGCGAGTGAGATTTCGCCCGGTTGTGGAACGCTTCCGCCGCCGACCATCCCGGCTCCGCTGATTGAGTGGTGCGGGCTGCGAAACGGGCGTACGCACAGCAGCGATTCGCCGGGCGCGAGCTTCCCGACCGCAGAGTAAATGCGCGTCGTTTCGAGGCTCTCGTCCGGCGTCAGCGGCGGCAGAATCGTCGGCAACCGGCGCGCGAGCATCGTCTTCCCGCTGCCAGGACTTCCAAGCATGATGACGTTATGCGAGCCGCTCGCGGCAACCGTCAGCGCGCGCTTCGCGAACTCCTGTCCCTTCACGTCCGCGAAGTCGATTGCGTATTTATTGAGCTTCGCTTCGATGTCGTCGGTCGGCGGCGAAACCGGGTCGATCGGCGCCAGCCCCGTCACGATGCCGACCGCGTCCGCGAGCGAGCCGACACCGTATACTTCCACCTCGCGCACGACCGACGCCTCGCGCGCGTTCGCGGCTGGAACGATCAACTTCGCGATGCCGCGTGTGCGGGCTTCCATCGCCATCGACAGCGCGCCCACGACGGGCCGCACACTCCCGTCAAGGGCGAGTTCGCCCACGATCGCGAACGTGTCGAGTTGATCCGCGGTGATTTGTCCCATCGAGGTGATTAGCGCGAGCGCGATGGGCAGGTCGAACGCGCCCGCGTCTTTGCGCAAATCGGCGGGCGCGAGGTTGATGACGGTGCGGCCGAACGGCAAGCGGTAGCCGAGGTTCACCAGTGCGCGTTCGATGCGGTGAATGCTCTCTCGCACGGCCGCTTCCGGCAGCCCGACGATTACTGTGCGAGGTTGTTGGGCTGGCGACGTGTCCACCTCCACGTCCACCGGCACCGCGTCGATGCCAAGCAGCGCGAAGGTGCGAAGCTGGGCGAGCATGGGGCACCTTCGGTGAGTAGGCCGTGGGCCGTGGTTCTTTCGCGTGAAAAGCGTCGCGGATCGCCCATTAGCATAACCGATTCTACCGGCCGTACCACGCGACCAAACGCGACAGGTCGCCGCGGTTCGCGATGAGCCGAAGCGCGAACTTCTGGCGCATCGAGCCGAGCAAAGGATTAAAGCCGAAGTTGTCGTCCACCATTCGCACCGCCTGTGTCACGGCCGCGTCGGGCGTCTTTCCCCCGGCGACGAGCACGCGGGCCAGCCACATCGCGGCCGGGAACGTCAGCGCCAGTGATTCGAGGCCTTCCCACACGCTCAAGCCGAAGTTCGGCGCGCCGCAGAACTGAAGCGATTCGACCTTCACCCGGTGCCATCGCGAAAGCAGTGACGCCGCGGTGTCACTCAGCGCGCCGAGTGGAACCTCACCGGCCGCGAACGTGGCCGCGTCGGTCAGCACCGCGTGAACTTTTGGAACGCGCCCGCGCCCGCTCGCGAACTTCACCGCGGAGACGAACCGGCGCACCGGGCCACGCTGCGCGGTTCCCTTCTCCGCGCCGTGATCCTTGCGCGAGAACACCGCGACGAGCTGCCGGAACACAGTGCGCCCGGCCCAACCCGGACGCTTCACTTCCGCCGCAGTTTCGGGTTCGTCGTCGTCGGCCGCGAGGCCCAACACGTGAAGCATCTCGCTCAACTTGCCGCCGGTCACGGCTTTCTTCGCGTCGTCGCCGCCGTCGAACGTCGCCTTCTTGAGCATCGCGATGATGAAAAGAATCTTGCGCCAGCGGCGCTCGAACGGGTCTTCTTCGTTCGCGAGCATCTTCGAGAACGCGATTGCGATGCGGCTCACATCGCCCCACGGAACGACCTGCGAACCGTGGAGCGGGGGCGGGGGCGCTTCGAGCGATCCCTTCGCGGCGGTACTCTCGAAAAACGCGGCGTACTCGCGGGCGTCACCGAGTTGGGCGCTCAGTCCGCGGCCCTTGTTCTCGGCTGCAGACGGGCACGCGAGCCGCAAGCCGAGGTTCCAGTGGTCGCCCGCGGGCACGAGCAGGAACGGGTAGATGCGGCACGCGAGCGGCTTCGCGGCGGAGCCGAACTTCCCGTGAATGCGGCAGAGATTGTCCGCGCCGAGGAAGACGCATCCACCGTCGCCGCGGTGGTTCAGGAAGAACTCGCCGCCACGCTTTACGAAGAACGGCACGCCCTGAAACTCCGGCAGCGCCTCCCACCCTTGGCCCTCGATGCGGCGCCGCTCGTCGGCGGTCGCCGGGACCGCATACGAGCGACAGCAATCGCCACACGAGTGGCAATCCCAGTTCTGCAACACGGGTAGCGAGCGGACTTGCATTCTTCTTTCGTGTTTGGTGTGTTGGTGTGTTTGGTTAGCCGCAAGCCGAAGGCGAGTGTGCGCGTCGCGCACCCCTGCGGGGTTGCGGCTAACCAAATCACCCAGACACTCCTCACTTCTTCTTCGGTGGGAGTATCTCGAACGAGTCGAAGAACGGTTTGGCGTACTCGTTGTCGGGTTCCAGCCCCGGCCCTTCGGCGGACAGGTAGTACACGCGATTCTTGATGAGGAAGACGCGCACGATCCGAACGGTTCGTTCGCACTCGAAGATCCACTGACGCCCGTTGGGTTCGGGCGAGGCTCCACCCCGGACTGGCTTTGCCTCACCGACCACCTTCCCGCCCTTGCTCTTCAGTTCTTCGCCGACCCGGGCGAACCACACCTGTTCGCGGATCTGGGCGAACCATCCGCTGCCCGGCGGACCCGCGTCCGGTTTGCTGACCGCGAACTGATACTCGTGAGCCTGCTCCGGTTGGGTTTCGACGAAGTGCATCGCCTTCCAGTTATCGCTCAACGGCACCAGTCCCGAAAGCGGCGGCTTGTCCCGGTCCGACCACGCCCGACCCGGCATCTCGGCCTGGCAACTCCGATCCCTTGCTTGAACGACGCGCCAGTCGTTCGACCGGTTGAAGAACCCTTGGAACCGGTCCATCAGGTCTTTTTTCAGGAAGTACAGGCCTGCTGCGCTGAGATACGCCAGACCCACGAGCATCAGTACGCCCTTGATGCGCGTGGCGGCAGTCCAGTCGATGGTGTAGACGATGCCCAGGCACAGCGCCGCCGCCGCGACCGCCAGCGACACCGGCACCGCGAGCGAAAGCGACGCCTCCTTGCCGCTGACCAGCGGACCGACGTACCACAGTAGCGGAATGCCGAAGGGCATGAGGGCGAAGCCGACCAACACCGACACCGGCAGCCCACCGACTGGCGGCGAATGCGGGTCGTGTTCCGGGTCGGGCACTTCGGTCGCGAGTACTGGTCCCGATCCCGGTTGCGGTTCCGTTGGTTCTTGTGGCGGTTTGGTTCGGGGCT
This sequence comes from Singulisphaera sp. GP187, assembly GCA_945905925.1. Lineage (GTDB taxonomy): Bacteria > Planctomycetota > Planctomycetia > Gemmatales > Gemmataceae > Gemmata. The sequence goes on along the minus strand of CAMDQN010000050.1, from coordinate 1,490 downwards.
GGCGCGGGGGCGCAATGGGAATGACCGCGGCCGGGCGAGGCGCGGCGCCGCGCGTGGGTCTGGTGCGCGCGGGCGGGTTACCGGTGCGCGACGGGAGTGGCGTCTCCGTCGCGTCTTCGGCCGCCACGAACGGGGTCTGACACAGCGGGCACCCGACCATCTGACCAATCGCGTCTGTCGGAACGCGGGACTCGCCCCTGCACGCCGGGCACCGGACTACCGCCAACGACATTCCGCCCCCTCTAGCTCGAAGTGGAATAAGCGAATTATACCAAGAGTCGGCGACAGAGAACAAAAGGCGGTGTTAACCCAGAGAGGGTTAACACCGCCTTTTGTTCTCTGTCCAGTCTCCTCACGCCTGTGGTCCGATCTCCTTCGCGGTGAGCAGTTCGACCTTGTCGCCGCGGCCGACGGCGTACTTGAACCCGGTCTTTTCGGTGCAGGCCGCGCCGACGTTGCCCTTGGGGTCCAGTGCCAGGAACGCGACCCGCGCCGGGTGAACACCGCGCCGGCCGGACGCGGCGTTCGCGCGCTTGCAAGCCAGTTCGCACGCCTCTTGCGGCGACTTGCCGGCGCGAAGCTGTTCGGCGATGAACAGGCTCCCGCCGATGCGGATGATTTCTTCACCTACCCCCGTTGCGCCGGCTGCGCCCGCGAGGTCGTCCACGTACAACCCGGCCCCGATGATCGGCGAATCCCCGACGCGGCCGGGCAACTTGTAACCCAGTCCGCTCGTGGTGCAGACCCCGCCGAGGTGCCCTTTCTTGTCGAGCGACAGCACCGTCACCGTGTCGTGGTTGAACTCGTCGACGTTGATGCTCGACGCACCATCGGCTCGCACCGGTGCCTTATCCTTCGCGTCAGGCTTCTTCTTATCGGGGTGCGATTCGAGCCATTCCTTGATACTCTCGGCGGTGTATGGCACCTCCAACGGGAATCCCTGTTGGAGCGCGAACCACTTGGCGCCTTCGCCCACGAGCAGCACGTGGGGTGTCTTCTCCATCACGCGGCGCGCGAGTGCGGCCGGGTGCTTGATGTGTTCGACGCACGCGACCGCACCACACGCGAGCGTGCGCCCATCCATCACGCACGCGTCGAGCGTGAGCCGACCGAGCCGGTCCGGTAAACTGCCAAACCCCACCGAATTGCGGATGCTGGTGTCGTCCTCCACCGCTTGCGCGCCGGCGAGCGCGGCGTCGAGGGCCGGTTCGCCTTTCGCGAGCAACTTCATCGCGGTCTCGACCGCAGTTCGGCCGAACGGCCAGGTGGCAATCGTAATTGGTTCAGCCATTGGGAGTTCCACGTTCCAAGTTAAAAGGGGTGTTTCAGTGTGAGCGCAGCGCGACACCAAAGCAAGGCGCTGGCCGCCGAAAACGCCCGTCTTTCAACTCGGGAACTCGGAAAAGTGTTCTGAAATGTTTCGCGTCGGACCCGAGGGTCGAGAAACAAGAACGCGCGGCGGGTGCCTCTCAACTGTTGAGAGGCACCCG
>CAMDQN010000049.1 GCA_945905925.1 Singulisphaera sp. GP187 | reverse complement strand
AACCGAGGGACTGGGGTAGAAATCACGAAATATCATCGACGAGACGAGATAAACCGCTTGAACGCCAAGAAGACGGGGGTAACACGATTTTGCGATCCGCACCAACACCTACGATTCCAGCCACGCCCGGAACGCGCAAGAACCTCACTAAACGAGGAACTTACTTGCCCTGTTTGGGGTCCGTCTGTACTATCCGCACGCGCTCGGTGCCGGCGGGCGTCGCGCCGAGGAACCCGAACAACATCTCGTTGGTCGTGTCCTCACCGAACCGCACGAGCTTCGGCGGGTTCGAGGGGTTGTTCGGGTTTTTCGCACTGTTATCGAAGATCGCTTCCACGTCGAACCGCGTCCCGGCCTTCGCGAACAGCGGCTTCGCGAACCAGTACGACTCCTGCCAGTTGTAATCCCAGTCCCGGATGTCCACCAGCACCACCGAGTCGCCGCCGGGCGGGGTCATAGTGATCTTCACGCTCTTGCCGAGCAGGTGCATGTGCGGCATCACGCTGTGAATGTTCGCGTCCGCGGTCGTCCACGCCGAACCCTTCTCGACGTGCTTCGCCTTGTCCGCGGGGATGAATGACAGCGGCGACATCCCGCCGACCGCGAGCGTGGTCCACGGCTTCTCGACCGGTTTCTTCGCGAAGTGCAGCCCGATCTTCGTGCGGTCCTTTTCTGGCTTGCCGGTGCGGTGGTAGTGGACCTGCAGCACGATCTCGGCTTCCTTCGGAAGAAGAATGCCGGAATTCGCAGGGAACCTGGTGCCGAGTTGCCCTGGCGCCCAGCCGCCGACGAAGCCGATGGGCGGCACTCCGGGTCGCGGTGCGTCGACGGGGTTGGGGGAGAACCCGATGCCCATCGCTACCGCGTAACCCGGCCCGTGATCGGGTTCGTCCTTTTCCTTCTTGCGATTTTTTTCGGCGGCTTCGAGTTTGCGCGCCTTGCCGGTCGTGTCGAAGTAGTTGAGCGTGTGGTGAACGACGGTAGCGTTACCCGGCTTCACTTCGTAGGCGACGACGTACTTGTCTTCCTTCAACCCGGTCGGCAGCACGAAACAACGATAGGTGTCTTTGCCAGTGGCGCCGATTTGGAAATCTTCAGTCATCTCAACGACGAGGTCAGGTTCGCCGAGGTGCCAGCCGGTTGGGAACTTCTCGGGCGCGGGTGCGTCCTTCGCATCGCCTTCGGGGCAACCGGCTTTCTCCCAAACCCGGAGTGTATCGAGTTCGCGCGCCGTCAAGCCGCGGGCGTTCGCGAATTCGACGCCCGCCACCGGCTTCCACGGCGGCATGTCCTTCGACTGCGTGTAATGCACGATGTCCGCGGACCACGCGACCGCTTGCTTGTATGTCTGAAGCGCGAACGGCCCGACGTCGCCTGGCCGGTGGCAACTCTGGCAGTGCTTCTGAAGAATCGGGACTACGTCGCGGTGATAGGTCACGTTTTCCGAAGTGATCTTCCGGTCCTTCGGGTCGATGTGGCAGCCGATCGCGCGCGTCGCGGGCGTGGGCACGTCCTTACCGCTGGTGAGCGCTTCGATCGCGTCCTTCAGGTCGCGTTCGGTGACCTGCGGGTTCTTCTTCATCCGGCCGTAGTAGTGGTTGTCGATGCGCCCGCGATACCGCAGAACGTGATTGTGATCTAGGACGAACGCTTCCGGCGTGACGATCGCCTTGAACGCGTCTGCCGCGACGTGGTTGCTGTCGGAGATGACGGGGAAGGGGAGTTTGAACTCCTTCGCCTTCAGCGTGATTTTCTCCGGGGTGTCGTTGGTCGGCACGAACGCGAGGAACCCAAATCCCTTCGCGGTGTAGGTCTTGTGCAGTTCCGTGAGTGTGGCCGCGTAACTGTTCGACACCGGACAGTCGAACGACAGGAACACGACAACGGTTCCCTTTTCGCCCGCGAAGTCGCGGAGGCCAGGTGTCTTCTCCCCACTCGCGGGGAGTTTGAAGTTCTCAATGGTCTTGTTGAGTCGATCCGTGCTGACTTGCGGGTCCGCGGCGGAACTCGGCACGGCGCCGTTGAACCCGATAAGTACCACCACGCCAGTGAGAACCGCGCCAACCAATCCGATGTGAGCCATCTGAAACATCCGCGAACCTCCATGAGACTGCGACAAATTGAGAGGCGACGCTGCCGCACGTAGTTAGCATACGCGGTTACGGGAGGTTGGGTTTCGCGTTCACGGAACTCTCAGGCGCTCAACCACGGGATCGCGCGGCACGCCTGACCGAGCGCGAACCCGGTGCCGGCCAGCACCACCATCCCGATTGCGAGCAGTTGCCCTTGCTTCCGGTACTTCGCGGACTCTTCCGGTGTCGCAAGACAACGCCACGGCCAGTGGACCCATGACACATAGGTGAACAGTCCACATGCCGCGAGCCACACACTCGCCTTCGCGGTCATCAGCGCGAGCCACACCCCGTTCGAGCCGTCCCACCGCAGACCGAGCAGCGCGAAGCCCGATAGCCCGCAGACGAGCAACCCCGCAGTCACGAAGTACCGCATGTTGTGCGCGAGGTGCGTGGAGAAGTGTTCGTAGTCGGCACGTTTCTCGAAGAACGTGAACGCTTTCGAGTCAACGACCAGCGTGCGGTAGAAGATCGCACCGAACCACGCCGCGCCCGACAGGCCGTGGACCCAGAACAGCAGTTGTTCGAGCAGTTTCATGGCGACTCTCCCCGTCGTGACTCACTCCACACACCGACATCGGGAGTGTCGGCACAACAGGGAATCGCAGTTTGCGATCACCAGAGGGGGCCAACGAGCCACGGACCAGTGCGGTTACTGCTTGCGACCGAGTTGAAGCAACTCGCCGGTGAAGTTCGGTTGCGTCGCGGTCCACGCGCCGACCTTCCCACCACCGCCGTTCGCACCGGCCGCGAGACCGCGCGTCAGCGCGTACCAGCAGAAGAAACAGTGGTTGCTCGTCGCCCCGGGAAGGGCGGAGGGGTCACGCGCGAGGATTTCGTCCCGGAGTGCACTCAGCCCGTCACGGAAGATCGTACCCACGATTGGGTGGTTCCGCGCGAACGCGATGATTTGTTCCACGCTGTCGGTGTGAATGTTCCCGATGGTGAGTTGGTCGAGGTCCGACGCGAAACCACAGCACGGCTTTACCTCGCCCTTCGGGTTCACGATCAACGCCTGTCCCGGACCTTCACAATAGTCCTCTTGAAACCACGTCCCATCCCACGGGTCGCCGGGTAGGTCTTCCGCACGTTCAACGGTCGCGAGGTGGTTCCAGCACGCCGTCATCGTGAGGTCGTCACTCACGAGCAGATATCGCCCGAGCATCTTCGACCACTCGACGACACCACCGAGTGCATCCGCGAGCCGCCGTATCGGCTCCAATCCCTTGTTGGGGGAACGGCTCGCGTAACTCAGAGAGAGAATCGTGTCGCGTGCGAAGACCGTTCGCGTGACGTGGCAGAACTCAGCGAGTTTCGCGATGTCCATCCCGTGGAACTTGTCCACACTCAACCCGATCTTGCCGCTGAAGCCGGCGTTACGGAGTGCGGCGAGAACTTCTTCCGCGTGTGCTGCGTCGCGGTGCCACACGCCGTTGGTCATCAGTTTGTCGAAGCGGAAGCCGAGCGCCGCGCCGCGATTTGTGAGCGCGTTGAGGAACTCCGGGAACAGGAATGGTTCGCCGCCGGTGAAGCCGAGTGTCTCGATCCCGGCTTGGTGTGCCTGTTCCAGAAAATTGAGCGCGGTTGGAATGTCGAGGCGGTCGGCCCACTCGATGGGCACGCAACAGTGCGCGCACGCGAGATTACACTGGTACGTCCCTGCGAATGACAGGTAATTCGGGCGGAACGTGCGGGTGCGGTTCTTGACCTGGCGCGCGTCGCCCCTCGTCAGCGACGGGATCGATTCGTTCATGCTATACATTCTAAAGAAACCTAACCCCCCAGCCCCCTTCCCTTCAGGGAAGGGGAGCAAAACCACTTTCCGGCTTCCCCTTCGCTTCAGGGAGGGGGCTGAGGGTTAGGTTCTTCATTCGCGTTCGTCGTACAATATCAACTCTCTCTGCTTGTAACGGGTTGTGCGGGCTGCCACTTCCCGGCTGGATGGTCGTGAGTAGATTTCTCCTTGTGAAGCGGTCCGGGAAGTGACAAAATCGGCAAGCTGTGCTGCTTTTATCTTCGCAGTACACCGGGTCGCGGACAGAAATGGGAACCGCCATGCGTGGCTACAATATGCGGCTGCTGCCGTGCGGATTACTCGTCGCGCTCTTCACGTGGCTGGTCACGTGGGGCGGCCACGCGGTAAACGGTCAACCCGCCATCGGCGGGGCGCTCCAGCCCGGCAAGAAGGGCGTCAAGGACAAGGATAAGAAGGATGAAGTCTCGTCGCTTGACGAGAACCTCCCGTTCTCCCCGCCCTACGATCGTAGCTCCAAGCAGCAACTGAAGGCCGCGCGCGACTACCTGGAGTACAAGGAGCCGCCATACAACACCATCTGTCCATTGCTCCAGAACATTCTCGATGCGCGGAGCGACACGTTCTTCGACGTGAAGTACAAGGTCGGGGAAGAGACCCGCATCAACCGCATCAGCGTGAAGACCGAGGCGAACCGCATCATAGCGGAGTTCCGGCCCGAGGGTCTCCAATTCTACCAACAGGCCTACGGCGCCACTGCGTCCGCGCTGCTCGACGACGCGATCAAGGCGAACTACGACATCTCAATCCTCGCCGACGTGTCGCAGCGGTACTTCCACACGAAGGCCGGAGCCGAAGCCGCCATCCTTCTCGGGACACTCTACCTCGAGCGCGGTAACTACCTCGAAGCCGCGTACGCATTCGAACGCGTACTGCCGCGTAAGGACGTGGACGGGGTACTCACGCCACTCACGCTTTTCAAGGCGGCGCTCGCGCTGAAGCGAAGTGGCGACACGCGCCATGCAGATCTGTCCAAGGCCGTCGAAGAGAAGTTGTTCAAGGTGGCCAAGGAGAAGGACGGCATCGTCATCGGTCGCAAGAAGTACACGCCCGAGATGCTCCGGGCGGAACTGGTTCGGCCAGTCGAACTGATGCGGGCCAACGTGCTCGTCGGAGAATGGGCCACACGCGGTGGCAGCCCGTCCCGTAACGCGGTCGTGGACGGCGGTCCGCCGTTCCTCGACAAGACGTTCAGTTTCCCAATGTTCTACAGCGGCGACGACGAAGCTAACATCTGGATCAAGGGCGAACTCGAAAAACTCTTCGCACGCGACAGCCGCGCCCCGAAGAGCATCCCGCTGCCTGGTACGTTCCCGGTTACCACGTCCGACATGATCATGTTCCGCAGTTACGACGGCGTTTACGGCGTCTGCACCAAGGATCGCCTCTCGGCGAGCGGAAAGCCCATCCGCGCCGGCGACATCGTGTGGCGATCGAAGACCACCGCTGGTCTTTACCAATTGGTGAAGAGCGACGAAACCAACGACGTGGACATGAGCCGCGACGCGAAAAGTTGGTGGAACACCTACAACCAGCGCCAGGTCAACGTTCACAGCATCCTGTACGAGAACCCGCTCATCGGCTCGCTGTCCCACGACGGGCAGAACGTCTACTTCGTTGATGATCTTGCGATCACCCCGCCGCCGGTCTTCAACGACCCGAACTTCGGCATCAACCAGGGTCCGCAGTTCCGCCACAGCGGGGACCTCGCGGACATGGTCCGCGCCGGTCGGTTGGCCGCGGTGGATCTCAAGAGCGGCGTCCTGAAGTGGGAACTCGGTCGCGTGAAGGTCACCGAACCGGACCGCGACGCCAAAGCCGCGGCCCCGATCCCGCTGCCCGCACGCCTCAACGAAGAGGAAGCCGACAAGACGACCGACGCCTTCCGGTTGTGCCTCGACGCGGTCTTCCTCAGCGCGCCGCTCCCGATCAACGGCAAACTCTATGTACTCATCGAACAGGCTGGCGTGGTCCGCTTGCTGTGCCTCGACCCGAAGAACATCGTGAAGGCCGCCGGACCGGACCCGACTCCGAAGCCCACCCTCGTGTGGAGCCAGAAGCTCGGCAAGCCCAACAGCACGCTCCCGACCGACTCAGTGCGTCGCTTCCAGGGTTGCACTCTCGCCGCGAGCGACGGCATCCTGATTTGCCCGACGAACTCCGGCGTGGTCGTCGCCGTGGACACCATGTCCCGCAGCCTGTTGTGGGCGCACGGCTACCGGCAGATCGCTCCGACTGCCCGCACGTTCGACCCGAGCACCGGCCAGCCGATCATCCCGGAGCAACTCCGCAGTGAGCGGTGGCGCTCGTCAGGGCCGATCATCAGCGGTGGCCGCGTCATCCTCACCGCTTACGACTCGCGAAAGCTCGAATGCCTCGACATGCGTACTGGAAAAATCCTGTGGTGGGTGCCGCAAGACCCCAACGACCTCTACGTCGGCGGCGTAGTCAACGACCGCGTCGTCGTGGTCGGTAAGAATCAGGTCAGAGCGTACCACCTGACTGGCGAAGACAAGGAAACGCAGAAACCGAAGCTCGCGTGGCAGTCGGACAACATCCCGACCCCGACCGGGCACGGGGCCATCGGCCGCAACTCGTTCTATGTGCCTGTTCGACAGGACACCGCAGGGAAAGACACGACCCCGGCCGGCGAAATCTGGGCCATCAACCTCGATGACGGCAAGATCATCTCGAAGACCGGCGCTCGCAAGCGCAACGACACCGCCGAACTCGCGAAGTACGGGATCGGCAACCTCGTGTTCCAGGACGGGATGGTGTTCACGCAGTCGCCGTGGGAGATCGCGGCGTACCCACAGTTGGAACTCAAGATCGCGGAGATGAACAAGCTCCTCAAGCTCAACCCGAACGACCCGCTTGGCCTCCTCGCGCGTGGCGAACTCAACCTCGACGACGGCAAACTGAAGGAGGCGGTCGCCGACTTCAAGTCCGCGGAGAAGAATAACCTCCCGCCGGAGAAGCAACCGCTGTTGCGCGAGAAACTGTACATCGCGTACACTGAACTGCTCCGCGCCGACTTCAACGCGGCCGAAGGGTTCCTCAAAGAGTACGAGGCGCTTTGCGAACTGCCGGAAGTCAAGCAGGAGACCCCGGAAGACAAGATCCGCCGCGAAGACGAGACGAAGCGCCGCAAGCGCCTCCACTACTATCTACTCGCTCGCGGTCGTGAAACGCAGGGCCGGCTCAGTGAAGCATTCGACCATTACCTCGCGCTCGCCAACCTCGGCGAAGGCAAACAACTTCTCGAAATGCCGGACGAGCCGAACGTGAAGATGCGCCCCGACGTGTGGGCACGCGGGCGCATCGAGTCGATGATCCGCCGCGCCGCGACGCCCGAAGCGAAGAAGACACTCGAAACCCGCGTCATCAAGGAGTGGGACGCGGTCAAGGACGGGAACAACCTTCAGCGGTTGCGCGAGTTCGTCGCGGTGTTCGGGCCGTTCTTCGCGACCGGTACCGAGGCGCAGTTCAAACTCGCCGACGTGCTCCTGTCGACCAACAACGACGCGGACACCCGCGAGGCTCAATCGCACCTCTCGCAACTCCGTGTGACCTCTGATGACCCCGCCGTTCGCGCTCGCGCCACAGAGTCGCTGGCGCAACTGATGATCAAGAGTCGCATGATGGAGGACGCGGTCGGCCTCTACGTACAACTCGGTAAGGAGTACCCCAACGTCGTTATCCGCGACGGCAAGACCGGGGCCGACTTCCTCACGAACTTGCTCACGGACAAGCGCCTCCTCCCGTTCTTGGAGCCGAGCCGCTACCCGCTTCCGACCCGCGTGAAGGCCGCGCAGCGCGAACCGATGCCGAACGTCAACTTCGGCGCGCAGTTCGAGATCGAATCGCCGTCCGACCTGTTCCCGGCGTTCAGGCAATACCGCTTCGCGCTCGACCAAAACATTAGCGGGAACGGCCAGTGGGCGATTCGCGGCTTCGACCGTTCCACTGGCAACGAGCGCGTTCGGTTCCCGAACATGCAGAACCCCAACATGTACTCGCGGAACGGCATGCCGATCCCGTGGTCGAAGTTCGTGCAAGGCCACGGTCACCTCATGCTCGTTCAACTCGGCATGACGGTGTATTGCTTCGACCTTGCCGAGAAGAAGGAAGTGTGGAACAAGAACCTCCTGATCGATAACCAGCTCCAACCTGGGATGAGTTATCAAGTCGAGATTCTGCCAGACGGCGAGTGCGAACTGTGGCTGTCCAACGGCGTGAAGATGCCGATGGGCCGCTCGGCGATCCTTCAGTCGAACTATGCCTGCCTCTTGACCACCGATGGCTTGGAGTGCGTCGATCCCCTGACGCGGCGCGTGCAGTGGACTCGCAAGGGCGTGCCGGAGCGGACCCACATTCACGGCGATGGCCGATACATCGTGCTGATCGAAACGGACCCGAACACCCGGAAGCCGGTTTCCACGAAACTGCTCCGAGCGGTGGACGGGATGCAGGTTGAGAACTCACCCGACTCCGGGCGAATCCTCTCCGACGCGACGTCGTTCCGCATCTCGGGGCGCACTGCCCTCCTCACGTCGGGCACCGGCGAGCAGCCCCGCGTGCTGCGCCTCTACGACCTCGCGACCGGCAAGGACGTGTGGAAGAAGGAGTACGACGCGAAGGCCATTCCGATCACCTCGCCGCTCACGTCCGAGTGGGCTGGGTTCATCAAAGCCGACGGCACGGCGGAAGTGGTCTCCGTCCGCACGGGCGAGACCGTCACGACACTCAAGATCGACGAGAAGAACATCAAGACGCACGTGGCACCTTGTGTCGGTGCGCAGATCTTCGCTGACGCCGACCGGTTCTATTTGGTGCTCGACCGTGACCCCAACCTCAATAACCGTGTGCTCAACGTCGGCGGGCAATACATGGTCCGGTCGCAGAAGGTGAACGGGCCGCTTTACGCGTTCGACCGGGGTTCCGGCAAGCGGTTGTGGTTCTTTGAGGGGCTGTTCGAGAACCAACAGTTGGTGTTGGAACACTTCATGGAACTGCCCGTGCTCATCGCCTCGTCCGCGCCAATCATGAACGCCAATGGCAGCGGGTACAACCACTCTGTCGTGGTGATCGAGAAGGAACGTGGCCGGCTGATCCTCGAGAAGTCGGTGGTCTACAACGGGAACATGTTCATGAACCTCGTGATCGACGCGAAGAACGGCACGATCAGCATGAACCGGTACGACACCCGTATCCTGATCACTCCCGACGAACCGAAGAAGCCAGAAGCCCCGAAATAGTAGTCGGTAGAACCACTTCCCCAATCCCTCACCACAGCAGGGAGGGGGAGTCGCTTGAGGCTATGCGAGTGGTTTTCGCGCGTGCCTCTCGGAGACGCAAGCGGCGAAACTGCTCCACTCACTGTGGATTTCGGACCTGCTCTCCAAATTCAGTGTGCAGTGGTTGCCCACCGGTGTTAACATTTTGCTACACACGCGTCTTTTACCTACACCCCCGCGTTTCCCTACGGTCGTGCGCGGACCGTTCGGGTCGCGGAACTCAAGTGGAGAGTCGTCATGCCCCGCAGTTGGTTGCTCGCGACCCTCGCGGCGTGTGTCGTGGGCGGCGTGATCGCCGTTCCCGCCCCGCAATCCGTTCAAGCCGCCGACGAAAAGAAGGCCAAGAAGGATGTCGAGGCCGCCATCGAGAAGGGTCTGGATTACCTCAAGAAGACACAGGCGCAAGACGGCCACTGGGAAGCGCAGGGAGGGCAGTACCCGACCAGTATGACCGCAGTGGCGGGAATGGCGTTTCTGATGGAAGGTAGCACCCTCAAGGAAGGCAAGTATTGCGACCAAGTGAAGAAGGCGGTGGACTGGTTCCTCGCACCGGCGCGGCAGCAGCCCAACGGTATGATCGGTGACGTGCGCAACCCGACCGAAGCGACCCGGTACATGTACGGGCAGGGGTTCGGCACCATGTTCCTCGCCAGCGTCTATGGTGAGGAAGAGGACAAGGAACAGCGCGAGAAACTTGAGAAGTTGCTCAAGAAGTCGGTGGAGTTCATCTGCAAGGCGCAAACGAGCAAGGATCACCGGAAAGCGGAAGGGAAGACGGTCAAGATTGGTGGGTGGGGTTACGTAAGCGCGACCGAGGGCAACAACTTCGACGAAGGCTCGGTCACGATCACCGCGCTACAAGGACTACGCGCGGCGCGCAACGCCGGCATTCCGGTTCCGAAGGAGAACATCGACCGCGCCGTCGATTACCTCGAAGCCTGCACCACGCCGAAGGGCGGGATCATCTACAGCTACTCCGGCGGTGGCGGGGCGATCGGTGAGAACGGCCGTCCACCGCTGACAGCCGCAGCGATCTGCTGTGGGTTCAGTGCCGGCCAGTACAAGAGCGAGTTGCCCAAGAAGTGGATCAAATACTGCAAGGACAACATTCCGATCGGCAAGGGACGCCAGAGCCACGACGAATACCAGTCCTACTACTTCGCGCAGGCGATGTACGCGCTGGGCGATAACAAGTACGGCGAGATGTTCCCGAACGAGGCAAAGGATACGTGGCTCACCTGGAGCAAGTACAAGGACGCCACGTTCCAGGGCATCCTCGACAACCAAGACAAGACCAGCGGGGCGTGGACCGGGGGCTACATCGGCCCGGTCTTCGCCACCAGCGTGAACCTCTGCATCCTCCAACTGGATAAGGGCATTCTGCCGATCTACCAGAAGTAACCACACGGCCGTGCCGGCAGGCGGGGTTGTAGCGACCCTGCCTGCCGGCACGCGTTGTCGGGGTCGTAAAATCCGTGCTTTCCTCGCGACAACCCCACCCGGCAAAGCGTATCTCTACCCTTACATTTAACCCCTTTTACCTTACCTCCGAGAGATAAGCAGCGATGACAACCCCCGGGCAGATGGCGCAAAGCGACATCGACTCCATCCACAAGTTGAAGACGGCATTCGACAACATCAAGAAGCAACTGACCCGCGTCATCGTCGGTCAGGATCTGGTGATCGAAGAGTTGTTGATCGCGCTCTTCAGCAAGGGCCACTGCATGCTGGAAGGCGTGCCGGGACTCGCGAAGACGCTCATGATCAGCACGCTGTCGCGGTGTCTGTCGCTGGAGTTCAGCCGCATCCAGTTCACGCCCGACCTGATGCCGGCTGACATCACCGGCACCGACTTCATCGAGAAGAACCCGTCCACCGGGTCGTTCGAGTTGCTGTTCCGTCCCGGCCCGCTGTTCTCGAACATGGTGCTGGCCGACGAAATCAACCGCACCCCGCCACGAACTCAGGCCGCGCTCCTGGAAGCGATGCAAGAGCGGCAGGTGTCCGTTGGCCGCGTGCGACACAAACTCGCCAACCCCTTCTTCGTCCTCGCCACTCAGAACCCGATCGAACAGGAAGGCACGTACCCGCTGCCCGAAGCGCAGCAGGACCGTTTCATGTTCAAGGTGTACGTGAAGTACCCGAAGTTCAACGAAGAGTTCGAGATCGCCCGGCGCACGACGGGCGTCGTGAACGACGAGATCACGCCGGTTCTGAGCGGCGAGCAGATCCAGGAGATTCAGACGCTGGTCCGCAAGGTGCCGGTGACCGACCACGTGATTCACTACTGCCTCGCGCTGGTGCGGCAGACTCGCGTGGGAGAACCCGGCACGCCGAAGTTCATCAAGGATTGGTTGAGCTGGGGCGCCGGCCCGCGTGCCGTGCAGAACCTGATCCTCGGCGGCAAGGCCCGTGCGCTACTCTACGGCCGCGCCCATGTCACCACCGAAGATATTCGGGAGCTTGCTTACCCGGTGCTGCGGCACCGCATCCTGACGAACTTCACTGCTGCGTCCGAGGGTGTGAACACCGACATGGTGGTCAAGAAACTCGTCGAGGAGACGCCCGAGAAGGAAGGCGCGCTGCTCGGCGATCCGCGCTTCCAGAAGATCTTTGCCTCCTAAGGCCGTGTTTAGTGTTTGGTGTGATGTTTCGCACGCCTTGATGGGCGCGAAATATCACACCAAACTGTCTTCCCAAACACTAAACACCAAACACCAAACACGAGCATGGCGAAGAAATCCGACTCCGACAACCCGCGCCGGTATCTCGACCCGAAGGTCATCGCTCGCATCTCGCAGCTTGACCTGCGGGCGCGCCAGGTGGTTGAGGGGTTCATCTCGGGAATGCACAAAAGCCCCGTGTATGGGCAGAGCGTCGAGTTTGTCCAGCACCGCGAGTACATGCCGGGCGACGACCTCCGCCGCATCGACTGGAAGGTGTGGCAGCGGTCCGACAAGTTCGTCATCAAGCAATACGAAGCGGAAACCAACCTCCGCTCTTACGTGGTGGTTGATGCGAGCGAGTCCATGCTCTACGGAATCGACAAGCACCGCCGCGCGGGCACGCTCTACAAGTACGACTACGTCGCGACAGCCGCCGCGTGCCTCGCGTACCTCACGGTGAAACAACAGGATTCGTGCGGCCTGATCACGTTCGACTCGGACGTGCGCGAGGCCATCCCGCCGCGCAGTTCGGTTCGACACATGGACGCCGTCACCAAGGCGCTCCACGTCTCGAACCCGCGCGAGAAGACCGACATCCTGAAGATCATGCGGCAGGTCGCGGAGGCCATGCCCAACCGTGGCCTCGTCCTGATCTTCTCGGACTTCCTTTGCGACCGCGAATCGCTGTTCAAGGGTCTGGAGATGCTCCGCCACCGGCGCCACGACGTGATGGCGTTCCACATCCTCGACGACGACGAACTCCTGTTCCCGTTCTCTGGGATGACGAAGTTTGAGGGACTCGAAGCCCAACCGGATTTGCTTTGTGATCCGCGTGCGCTCCGCGAAGGCTACCTCGAAGAACTGGAACTCTACCTGACAGAAGTGCGCCGCGGGTGTACGCGGATCGGCGTCGATTACACGCTGCTCCGCACGAGTGACTACATGGACGCGGTCCTCTCGAAGTTCCTGTTCCAGCGCATGGCGACGCGGGCCAACCCCGCCCGCCGCTAACCCCAACGCGGAATGCGGAACGCGGAACGAATACCGCGGCATTCCCGAACGCTCCACCGTTGTTTCAGTTCCGCGTTCCGAACTCCGCATTCCGAGTTTCTGAGATGCTGTCGCTGTTCCTCAATCCGATGACGTTCATTGTCGGCGCGGCCCTCATCAGCGCGCCCATCATCATCCACTTGATCAACCGGATTCGTTTCCGGCGGATTCGGTGGGCGGCGATGGAGTTCCTGCTCAAAGCCCAGAAGCGCATGCGGCGCCGCAAGATTCTGGAGCAACTCCTCCTGCTCCTCTTGCGGTGCCTCATCGTGTTCCTCGTGGGAATCCTGTGTGCGCGCTACATTGGCGGCTGCGACGGTGGTCGAACGGGGACGGAGACGCGTGCCACCACACACCTCGTCATCCTCGACGACACGCCCAGCATGGCCGACGCGTGGCGCCGTGAAGACGGAAGCCAGACCGACGCCTACGCGGAAGCCAAGAAACTCATCTACGAGAAGCTCATGCCGGCCACCGGCGAAGCGACCACGAGCCAGACGTTCCAGGTCGTTCGCCTGTCGGAACTCGATAAGCCGTTCCCGGCTAATTTCGAGGACGGGAAGGTAAACGCGACGGCGATCGAATTGATGAAGTCGCATCTCGAAAATGGCGAGAAGCGACCGCTCAGCGATGTCGAATGGCGCCGCCCGGGGACCGTGCGGAAGAGCCTGAAGGACGGACTCGATTCGGCCCGAAGGGTGTTGAACGGCGCCCCCGCGTCCGACGCGAAGGTGGTTCACGTCCTCTCCGACCTGCGGAGCGTGGATTGGACCGAGGACGGACCCGCGATCGCAGAGAAACTGAACGAGATGAAAGATCTGGGTATCACGGTCCATTTGATCGACGTGGCGAACCCAGCGCGCAAGCCGGATCGGAAGTCGCCGCAGTTTAGCGATAACGTCGCCATCCTGGAGGTCAAGCCGCGAAACCGCGTCGTCGCCGCCAACCAACAGACCGACATCGAGGTGCGGATCAAGAATTACGGTGGCACCGACCTCAAAGAAGTGCGTATCGACTTCTACCTGAACGGCGTGAAAGACCTCATCCCTTCGATGGTGTTCCCGAGCCTCCCGGCGAACCAGGAACGCACACTATCGTGTCAAGCGACGTTCACGCAGACTGGGTCGCGCGAGAAACCGCTGGACCGGTTTAACCTGATTTCCGCAGCACTCGGATCAGGCGAACCGGGCGGACTCGCGATCGACAACCTCCGCCATACGGTCGTCGAGGTGCGCCCGAAGTTGCAAGTGCTCATCGTCGAGGGACGCCCCGACAAGCGCGAGAAGCAGGATGGCGACAGTTTCTACCTCCGCAAGTTGTTCATCGACTCCTTCGGCGGCATCGACTGGGTGACGACCGAGGCTCCGAAACTGGACGGCTATGACCTCAGGCCATTCACCACGGTCTACTTGCTCAACGTCCCGCAACTGAACAAGGGCGCGGTCGATAACCTGGAACGGTTCGTCAAAGACGGTGGCGGCGTGGGCGTGTTCCTCGGCCCGGACGTGAAGCCCGATGCGTACAACGACCTGATGTTCCGCAAAAAGGAAGACGGAACCGGCGACGGATTCTTCCCCGTGCCGCTGCCCAAAGAGGGGTTCAGTAAGGAACTGACCCCCGAGCAGAAAATCGCGCGCGAGATCGCGTTCGGCAAGCGTGTGATCCTTCGCGACCCGTCCAACCGGATGCACCAGTCCCTCTACGCGATCTACACGAACGATCGTGGCGGCACCGCGAAGGACAGCGAGGTCGAACGCTACTTCCTGTTCACCAACATCGACTTCTACTGGCCGGTGGCCCGGCGTGGCGGGTGGCGCGACGACAAGTCAGTGCGCGAGTTGTACTGTCTGCCGAACGAGAAACCGATTGCGGAGTTCGAGGATCCCGCCCGATCGCTCGTGTTCGAGGTGAAGAAGAAGTACAACGAGCCGAAGTTCGAGAAGGCTCGGAAGTTCCTCGACCCGCTCCTGAGAAACATTCACGACACGCCGGCGGTTCCCGGCATGCCTCTCTCGATCCTTGCTCGCTACCTGGATCAGTTGCTCTGCGACCAGATCAACGACGGCGACGAGAGCGAACCGGTCCTCCGCGACTTCTGGAACCAGCCTGAGTTGAACGAGGTGTTCGAGGTCAAACCCGGCGTGCGCGCCTCCGTCCGGCTGCTGGCACAGCAACTCCGCGACGAGGCGAAGTACGGTGACCCGCTGTACGTCGCGAAGCAGTACGGGCGCGGGCGCGTTGCGGTGATGACCACCGACGCGGGCGGCACGCACAGCCCCGGGAGCAAGCAGTGGACCGACTGGCCATCGGGCAAGGGCAGCCCCGGTTGGGTGGTGGTGGTGAGCGAGATGCAGCGGTTCCTGTCCGGCGGCGGCGGCGAGACGAACATGTCCGTCGGCGACCGGTTCTCCGCCGAGTTCGAGGCCGGCCGGTACAAGCCGGCCGCCGTGCGCCACCTGTTGACGTTCGACCCGACGAAGGCCTCGGCCGTGGGGGGGACGACGACGAAGGAACTCGGTGAACAACCGCTCGACCAGCCCGCGAACGCGATCGACGCCCCACCGGACGCACCCCGCCGACCGTTCCAGTTGGTTTACTCGGACGCGAAGATCCCCGGCGCGTACGTGTTCAGTCTCACGCGATTGCGGGGCGACCGGGATCCGCCCGGCACGCCCGCCGAGCAACCGGACTACGCCCTCGCCACGTTCAACGTGGACGCCGCCCGCGAAGGCGATCTGCGCCGCGCCAACACCGATGACCTCGCAACTGTCACAAACAAGGCGCCGCTCCACAACAACGAAGACCTCTCGTGGATCGACGACTTCAAACAGAAGCCGACGGACATGTCGAGCCGGCGGTGGTTGTATCTGCTCATCTTGCTCATCCTGATCGCGGAGCAGGCGTGGGCGGTTCGGATCAGTTACCACACGAAGCCCGAAGACCTGGACGCGCTGGCCCCGAGCGCGGCAGCGGCGTTCGCCCACCATACGGCGGTGACCCCGGGCTCGGCCGGCGACACTGCCGACGCGGACGCGGTTGCGTCGGCCCGATAAGTTCGACGCGCTTCCCGCGAGTAGCGGGCGAGCCTCACGCGGTACACGAAACACCACTGGCCCGTAACCGGCGAGCAGGCGATGAACGATACAACCACGACGAAGAAGAGTGAGTTCGTGTTCCGGCGAACGGCTGACTCGTTCGACCAGTTCACCGGGGACGTGACGAACGTCTTCGTCACGAACGTATTCTCGATGGCGCTCCTTGCGCTGATCGCTCTCGTGATCCTCGCGCGGATTGCGTACCGGTTCGCGAACCCAGCGAGCAAATCGCAGAAGACCATCGACGCCACGTCCATGGGCATCGTTTGGGGCGTCCTCGCTGCTCTCGCGGCGTTCGGCCTGTTCCACGAGAACGTTCTCCTGCTCGCGAGCGCGAGGGGGCAATCGCAACCGCTGTGGCGGATACTGGTCGCCCTCCTAGCAAACCCGGTCTGCCTCGTGGTTCTGGCCGGCGTCGGCTACTCCCTGGTGCGGTTCTTCCTACCGTCCCGTTCGGCTACCGCCGCCCCGCGTGACCTCGGCGCCCTTGGACTGGCGCTGGCGAGCGGGCTACTCATTGGCGCGACGGTTGTGTGGTGGATCATCGCTTACTACGTGCGCGACTCTGTGCCGGCGAAGGGGTCGGGCGAGTCGCTCTCGAGCACCGGCACCGGGAACGCGGTGAAGTGGTACGTGTTCACCCTCACGATGCTCGGCCTCGGCTCGGTTTTCACCGTCTTCATGTACATCAAGGACTGCCGCACCGCGCCGTGGTACCTCGCGATGCCGCTCGCGCTGCTCCGCATCATCGTCTACACGATCTTGTGCGTCGTCTTCCTTCTCCCAGCGATGCAGACGTGGGAGGACACGAACAAACAGTCGCGGGTCGTCATCCTGCTCGACATCAGCCCGAGCGTGACCGACGTGACCGACGAAACCACCGGCACCACCGCGAAGAAACGCATCGACCTGCTCATCGAATTTCTGACCGACGAGAAGGTCGCGTTCCTGAAAAACCTGTTGGAGAAGAACCCGGTTGCGGTCTACTCGTTCGGCACGCGCCTCGACGAAACGCCGACGATGCTCGGCCAGCGCGAGCCGTCGTGGTCGAAGGCCGAGTGGGACGCGTTCCGCAGGTACGACTTCAAGCCGTTCGTGCTCCGCGGCCTGTCGGACGAGGGCAAGGAGCAAGTCCGCGTCACGCGCGAGTGGGGCGACGGGATCGGCACCGCGGACTGGGGACAGACGTGGTTTGCAATCCGACCAAAGTTAGACATCGAGGCCGCCCGTCGCCAAGCCACAATTGGTTCGACCAACGAAACGGAACTGGACAAGGCGCTAGACACTCACACCTGGTTAAAGAAGTTGAGCGACGCGGACCTCGACACTCTCAAGAAGAACCTGGAGAAACTCGACAAGCGCATCGACGTGGCCCGCAGCATCACGCTGGGCACGAACGTGCCGGATTCGATCACGGCCGCGATCAACCGCGAAGGGTCGAACATGGTGCAAGGGATCATTGTGCTCTCGGACGGCCGTAGCAACCTCGGCTCCGATTCGAGCTATGCGGAACTCCGTGACCGTGCGGTTCGCGAGAAGATCCCGGTGTTCACGATCACCGTCGGCGAAGACCGCGAACGTGTCGCGATCTCGATCACCGACGTTCAGGCGCCCGACAGCGCGCCGATCGACGAAGCATCGAAGATCATCGTCGAGGCCGACGGCGTGAACCTCGCGAACAAGCAGGTCGACGTCATCCTCGACCTGTGGATGCCGGGCCGCGACGTGAAGACGCAGGGGCCGGATCACCAGATCACGCAGAAGCTGATGTTCGCGCCGGGCGACCCACCGCACGGACAGTCGGAGTTCGTGATCGACCCCGCGAAACTGCCCGAGAAGCTCACGATCGACTCGAAGGACGCGGCCATCAAGAAACGAGTGATGCCGGAAGGCAAGTGGTCCGCTCGCGCCCGCATCGCGAAAGACCCGCTCGAAGCGTTCCCGGACCCGGAACACGTCAGCACCGTGCGCGAGATCAACTTCGTCCAGCAGAAGCTACGCATCCTGCTAATGGCCGGCGCGCCGACGCGTGAGTTCACCTTCCTCCGCACGCTGCTCGTCCGCGAGGTACAGGACAAGCGCGCGTCGCTCACCACGTTCGTACAGAACGACGCCGGCACCACCGGCAAACTCACCGCGGAGCAGGACGAAATCATCATTCCGCGGTTCCCCACCAAATTCGACCTGAAGCCCGCACCGAAGGGTGGCAACGACGAGGTGCCGTACAACCTGAACGAGTATGACGTGCTGATCGCGTTCGACCCGGACTGGACCGAACTCACGCAACAGCAGTGCGAAGACCTGTCGCGCTGGGTCAAGGAAGGTGGTGGTGGCCTCATCTACGTCGCTGGGCCAATCAACACGTTCCAACTTGCCCGCGTCGAAGAGAAGAGCCGGCTCGACCCGCTGCTGAACCTGCTACCGGTGTCCCCCGCCGACATCATCGCGCAGCGGATCAAACCGATCCCGAAGACGCCCCGGCGCCTCTACCTGAACTCGAAGGCGATCATCGGTTCAGACCTGTTGCAACTCGACGACAAGGTAAAGGACGACCCCATTGCAGGGTGGGAGTCATTCTTCACGGACCGCGACAGGTACGGCGAAGACAAGGACTTGAAGATTGAGTTGTTCCCGCGTCGCGGGTTCTTCTCCTGCTACCCACTCAAACAGGACGTGGGCATCGGCGGGGTGAAGGCCGGTAGCGCGGTCCTCGCGGAGTTCGCCGATGTGGGCGACACTGGCGAGGTCGTCAAGCTCCCGTACCTGATCACGAACAACCCGTCGGCCGCGTGGCGAACCTGTTTCTTGGCGTCCGGCGAGTTTCACAAAATGCGTGCCTACGAACCGAGCGATGGCATCGGGCGCGAGTACTTCGAACGCATCTGGATCAAGATGATCAAGTACATGGCCGGCAAGCGCAACGTCAAGGCGCCGCGCGGTCGCGTCCTGGTTGGTAAGGAAGCGGTCTCGGGGGCGCCGCTCCGCGTGCAGGCCCGTGTACTCGACGAGAGCGCGAAGCCCTACGCCATCACCGTGCCAGCGCCGAAGTTCACAATCGTCCAGGAACCGGCCGGCGGTGGCGACAAGAAGTTCTTCGGGCCGTTTGACCTGACCCCGAAGACCGCCAACACGGGTGCCCCGTTCGACGGCTACTACGCCGGGCAGGTGCTGCTCGATCCTAAGCTGTTTGCCCCCGGCGAATCGCTCTACCAGGTCGTGATCGACGTACCGGACTCGGCGGAGAAGCTCACCAGCGAGTTCAGGATCCGCTCCGCCGACCCGGAAATGGACAACAAGAAACCGGACTTCCCCGCGATGTTCCGCATGGCGAGTGAATTCGACAAAGACTTCCAGGCGAGGCTCTCGGACAGCGTGAAGGCCAAATTCGCGGCCAAGTTGCCGAAGGAGGCCGGCGTTCAGCGGCTCGCGTTCAAGTTAGGCGAGAACGAGCAACTGGCGCTGATCCCGGACTGCATGAAGACGGAGAAACGCAGCACGCAGAACCGCGGTCCGGTGAATGACCTGTGGGACAAACCACTGAAATTCACCGTCCCCTGGATCAACTGGGAGATCCGCCTACTCGACTTCGAGCTGACCCAGAAGCGGTCGTCCAATGGCCTCATCGCATTGTTGGTGACGGCGTTCGTCTTGATGCTGGCACGCGTCCTGTGGGCCGTCGTGATCGACGAACTGCCCGGCGGGCCGCGCTGGGCGATCAACCTGGGGATTGTGGGCGTGCAGGCCGTCGCTCTCTTGGCAACTGGTGCGATGGTCGCGATGGAGATGATCGACTGGTGGTATTGGGCGCTGGCGCTCGGGATGTTTGGTGCCCAATTGATCGCCTTCCGGGGCGAGTGGGGGATCGGGTTGGGAACGCTCGGAACGATCGTCGTTGGTAGTGCCGTCCTGCTGGGTGTATCCCACTACGGGCACTTTAGCGGCGCGAGCGTGCAGACGAGTTTCGCGCTTCTGGCCGTGGTCACGCTTCTCTCCGCGGAGTGGCTCTCGCGGAAACTGATGCGGCTTGCGTAATCGCTGGAAGCGAGGGGACGAAAGCCCCCTGTCCCACCGCGAAGCGAATGGTCGCGTGCAGTTAGTAGGGGGCTGACGTCCCCCGCTCGCCAAGACCTGAAAACTGAACACTGGACACCGATATGGCTTCCGCTGAAAGAACCCGAGTGCTCGTCGCTCCCAACGCCGGCCTCGCGCGTGACCCGCAGGTGTATCACCCGCTCGACCAACTCCGCGGCATCATCCGGAGATACGTGGTGATCGAGGGACTCCTGTCCGCGATGCTCTTCGTCGCGGTCTGGTTTGCGCTCGGGTTGATTCTCGACTATGGCGTGTTCAAGGTCACTAGCTGGATCTGGGGAAGCGGGTGGGACTGGGCGCTGGACGCGTCGAAGGCGTTGCGGGTCATTGCGCTGCTCACCACGATGGGTCTGTTCGGGGCCATCCTGGTGTTCCGCATTCTGCGACGCGTGACGAAGGAGTTCTCGTACCCGGCGCTAGCGCTGGTGCTGGAGCGGAAGTTCCCGAAGATCCTCGGCGACCGGCTCATCACGGCTGTTGAGATGGCCGACGTCGAGGCGATGGGCAAGTTCGGGTACTCGAAAGACATGATCCTGGCGACTATCGCCGAGGCCCGCGAGCGGGTCGGCAAGGTGCCGGTGAGCCAGGTGTTCAACTGGCGGCGGTTGTGGGTGATGGGTTTCCTGGCCGCGGGGCTGCTGCTCGCGACGCTGTCGGTCTCGTTCGCGTGCCACGTGATCGCGACGAAGTCTGTTAGCCCGCACCGGTTCGTGTGGAAGTTCGCGCATGTCTCCGGCATCTTCGCCGAGCGGAACGTCGCGCTGATGAACACCCCATGGCCTCGCAACGTACACATCGAACTCGTCGGATTCCCGGAGGGCGGCGAGGTGACCATCGCACAGAACGTCACCACCGTACCGATCACAGCTCGCGCGTACAAGTGGGTCATCGCTGACCGTTCCGTGCCCGAGGGTTGGCGCCCGATGCTCTGGTCAGACGTCACCGAGGATCTCATCGACCACAAGGTGCCGACGTTCGACTTCCAGGCGCTGCGGGCGCCGGACGAACCGGAAGACAGCATGCCGCGCGCTGCGGTCGAGTGGACCGTGGACGCGGTCGAGCGCCGGATCGCCGCTGCCGAGGGGATGGGCACGTCGCACCCGTCTGTGGTCCTCGGAGAGAAGTTGCCAGAACTCCAAGAGGTACTCAAGGCGCTGAACGAGAAGGCGAACCGGCCGAGTATGGGGCGCACGATGCGGAAACTCGAACTGTCGCGCCCAGTGACCAAGATCGGCGAGGACGGGGTCGCGTTCGAGTCCGAAGAGCCGATCGAACTCTCGTACTCCTGCCGTGGGGCCGTGAAGTTCCGCAGTTCGAGTACCTTGATGCCGAAGCAGAATCAGGAATTCACCGGGGACATCAGTCTCAAGGACCGCCCCGAGAACGAACTCCTCTTCGAATTCGTCGTGCGGTCCAGTGACTCCGCCACCCGCCCGCGGCGCATCCGGCTGATCCCATTGCCCACGCTCAAGCGGTTGTATCGCACCCAAGAAGAGCCCGCGTACCTGCACCACGCGCCGGCCCAGGGAACGAGCTTCGACGACCTGAAGAGTCAGCGCCAGGTGATGGCTGAAAAGAACCTGTCGTTGACCGGTGCGCGGTCCATTTTCATGGTCCCCGCAGGCACTCAGGTGACGCTTTACGCGGACGCCTATACCGACGATTCGGGCGTGATGGCGGACAACGACGCGATCGTGTCCGCGTCCGTCAAACCCGTGGTCGGGCGATTCCCTGGCACCGTGTTCAGTGACGACGGCAAAGCGAAGGATACCGCCGTCCCCGTCACCTTGACGGAGGGCGGTAAGGGCTTCCAGATCGTGTTCAAGAACCTGTGGGAAGACATGGGCGTTTTCACGCGGACTGCGGTTTCGGTTCTCAAAGGCGCGTACCCCGAGAAAGACCTCCGCGCGAACTACGACTTCCGAATCAAGGACGTGGTGGACTTCGAGATCACCTGGACGAACAAGTACAACGTGAGCACGACGCGGTCGATACTGATTCAGGTTGCGCAGGATCAGCCGCCAGTGGTGGAAGTGGGCGTGGACGTGATCCGCAAGGCGGGCAACGTGTACCTCGTCACGCCGCTGGCCAAGATTCCGCTGAACCCGGATAGCTTCGTGAAGGACGACCACGGGTTGAGCCTGGTCGAGTACGCTTACGACTACTACGCGGAAGACTCCGATCTGATCCGCGTGCTGCGCGTCGGGTTGCTGACGCGCTCGTTCCTGAGCGCCCCGCAGGCCGGCCCGCCGAACCTCAATGCGATCGTATTGCCGCGCTGGCACGCGGAGAACTTCCGCACCGTCGATAAGTCCGACGACCGCCGCAACGGAGTCTCGAAGTTGCGCGAGTTCGCCCTTCAGGATAGCCGTCTGCGGCGCGACACGCCCGAACAACTCGCCCGGTTGTTGAAGATTCCGAGCGGCGACGAGACGAACCCCGAGGCGGTGAAGAAACTCGACTTGCGGAACCCGGACCGCGACTTCTTCGATCTCGACGCCCGCTACCCGGACGACCACCCAAAGCGAGGGCAGCGGTACTTCCCAATCCTGGCCGAATCGGGCGAGCCGCAGCCGACGTACCGTATGGACGTGTACGTTCAGGCCACCGACAACAACGCGGACGCCGATGGCGGCCCGCGCGTCACCCGGAGTTCCGACCCGATTCGACTGAGGATCGTCTCCGAGGGTGAACTGCTGATCGAAATTAGCAAGGAAGAGGAGCAACTTGGGACGCGGCTCGAAGAGGCACTCGTGAAACTTGCCGCCGCGAAGCGCAAATACGAATTTGTCCGCAGCTCGAATGGGTACAAGGAAGAGACCGCGGAGCAAGTGGACTCGGTTAAGGTACGCCACCAGGACGCGCTCCAGGACGTGGATAAGGCGCGCGACATCGTCCAGACGGTGCTCCGTGAGTTCCGGCGCATTCACCGCGAGTGCCAGGTGAACCGCGTCATTGAGATCACGACGAAGAACTACGACAACTACTGCAAGAAGCTCGAGGACATTCTGAGCGAAGATCCGAATGCGGAGGTCGCGTTCCCGAAGACCCAGAGCATGATGAACGGTATCCAGAACACGCTGAATGTCGGTCGCTGGGCGCCACTCGTCGCAGTCAGTGACGCGGAGCGTTCTCTATACGCTCTCGAAGCGAGACTCCGCGTGATTCGTGAGGAGATTGACAAATCGGGCAACAAAGAGGCGCTCATCAAGCGACTCCGCGAACAGATCGACAAGCAGAAGTTGATCGAGAAGGTACTCCAGGAACTGAAGGCGATTTGGGACATCGACCAAAGGGCCAAGACCCCGAAAGTGGGTCCAGATGATCTCGTCGTCACCCTGAAGAAGGGCGAAACCAAGAAGGTGATTCAGACGATCAACTGGCGGCAATACAACGAAGACGAAGTCGTGGCCAAACTCGTTGCGTCCGATCCCTCACTGGTCGTTCCGCCGCAGTTGACTCTGACCTTCGAGAAGAACCAGTTCCGGTTCGAGTACGACGTGAAGGCTGGCATGGTGGAAGGGAACTTCAAGATCACGGTGAAGGCGGGTGAGGGCCCCCCGGTCGAAGTGACGGTGACCGTGTCGAAGTAACGGAGTAGCGTGCCGGCCGGAGGTGTGCTGAAGAAACTCAACTGACGTAGGTGTTACGCAGTTGGCTGTCGGCGAGGTTTTCAGCCCCCCGATGGGTCTGAAAACCACCAACTGCATATCCGCGAACACCAGTTTTGCTTCGATGATGAGGTCAGGCAGGCGAAGCGGTCGAGGTGAAGTGAAACGTTGCGCACAAACGCGGTGACCGATGCTGGAGTATTGTTGGAGGCTGGGTAAAGTGCGGGCTGACGCCGACTCGCGTTCGTAACGGACTGTAACATCTGGCCCCGCACCCCGTGTTTTTCCCCAGTTGGCTGTTGGCGACCCCCAGACGGGTCGTCACAATGGCAGTTCGATAACCACCCCGCGATGTGGACACGCCACGTTGCACCCTCGGAGGGAGGCTACCCATGTTCCGCCGGTTGCCGACGTTCTTGTCGCTGACTTTTGCGGCGACGCTCGGCTTGTTCGCACTCACCTCGATTCTCCTCGCGCAACCGCCCGCCGCGACCCCGGTCCCCGTCACAGGCCCCGGTGCCAAGCGGAACCAGGAAGAGAACCTGAAGTTCTATAAGACCTTCATGGATCAGGTGCTGCGGCTCGCCCAAAAGTGGGAAAAGAGCGACAGTCCCGAAGACAAGGACCGCGCTAAGTCCCTCCGCTCCGTACTCAAACTCGCCGAAGAGCGGGGTGTTGAGAAGATGTTCAAGGAACTCGTCGAGGGCCTGAACGCCAAGAACCTCGGCGGCAGCGAGATCGAGACGCTCATCGGTAAGGATAAGAAACTTATCGACGCGCTCACCGAGATCCTCAAAATCCTCGAAACCGAAGACGCGGACGCCGCGCTGAAGATCGAGATCAAGAAGCTCGAGGACGCGATCAAGGCGATCAACGAACTGAAGCGGAAGCAGGAGAACCTGCTCGGCCGGACCGGCAACCCGAAGGCCGACCTGGACAAGATCGCGAAGGACCAGAACGCTCTGACGAAGGCGACGCAGGACGTGGCCAACGCGCTTGCGAAGGCCGCGAACCCGAACGACAAGCCGGGCCAGCCGGGCGCCGGCGATAAGCAGGATCCGAAGTCCGAGAACAAGCCGGAATCGAAGCCGGGCGAAAACAACGCCGAGAACAAGCCCGACACGAAGGACAACAAGGCCGACGGCAAGCCGGGCGATGGTAAGCCGATGGACGGAATGCCGATGGCCGGCGACCCGAAGGGCGGCGAAGGCAAGCCGATGGGTGGCATGGGTAAGCCGATGGACGGAATGGGCGGTGACAAGCCGTCTCCGAAAGACGGCGCTGGCGATCCGAAGCCGGGCGACCCGAAGGCCGGTGGTGAACCGAAGCCGATGGGCGGCGAGCCGAAGACCCCGATGAACCCGATGGGCGCCCCGAAGCCGGGCGATCCGAAGCCCGCCGAAGGCAAGCCGCAAGGCGCTGGCAAGGGCGAAGCGAAGCCATCCGCTGGTGAGCCTGGTGGCGAAGCCAAGCCGATGGGCGGCGAAGGCATGGGCGGTACGCCGATGCCGGGTGGCGGCCCTCCGGGAAGCCCGAAGCCGGGCGGCGGCTCGCCCCCTCCGGGCGGCAACCCGCCCCCTCCGGGCGGCAAGAAGGATCCAGCGGCGGAAAACGTTCAGCAGGCCGTTCCCGAACAGCAGGATGCCGAAGACAAGATCAAGAAGAATGACCCCAAGGAAGCCACCAAGAAGCAGGACGAAGCGATCAAGAAACTGGAGCAGGCGCTCAAGGAGTTGGAAGCTCGCCTGAAGCAACTTCGCGAGAAGGAACTCGCCAAGCTCCTCGCGAACCTGGAAGCCCGCGTCGCAATGATGCTCAAGCTCCAGACCGAAGTGAAAGCCGACACGGTCAACATCCACACCACCGTGAAGGCACTTGGCGGCAAACCGGCAGTCGCGGAGATACAGAAGAGCCAGACGCAGGCCGATAAGGAAACGCAGATCATCGGCATCGCGGAAGCGACCCTGAAGTTGATGGAAGGCGAAGGTAGCGCGGTCGTGTTCGCGGGTGTCCTCAAGGAAGTCATGGGCGACATGAATGCCGTTCAGAAACGGCTCAACGAGGCCCGCGTCGGCGAAGACACCCAACAGATTGAGCAGGACATCATCGACCAACTGACGATGATGAAGGAAGCGCTCAAGAAGGCGAAGCAGGACATGGAGAACAAGCCCAGCGAGCCGAAGCCGTCGGACCCGAACGCGAAGAAGCAGGACAACAAACTACTGGAGTTGCTCGCGGAACTCAAGTTGGTGAAGTCGCTTCAGGAGCAGGTCAACAAGCGGACCATCATGCACAACAAACAGGATCCTGGCGAACAGGCCAAAGACCCGCTGATCCAGGTGGAACTGGCCCAACTCGCAGCCCGCCAACTGGTGCTCAAGAAGATGATTCACGACATCGAGACGAAGGCCAATCAGTGAGCCAAAGATGAGGAAATGTAGGGCAAGGCACAATATTTGTTGTGCCTTGTTCGGAGGAAAGGTAGACTCAGGTTGTGAATAATGCGCGTGGCGGTCGTCTTACCAGCGTCTGTCACACGTTTTGCGAGATCACAGAACCCTCCGGTTTCGTTCACCCACACAAGGAGCAAGAGTCGTGAAGATCCGTAAGTTGTTTGCGGCCGCCGCTGTTGCGACGGGGCTGGCCGTCACCGCGACGCCCGCGTTCGCCGCCGAACCGGCCAAGAAGCCGACGTTCGGCTTCAGCACTCTGAAGGCCGCCACCCCGGAAGTTGCCAAGGCCAAGTCCGAAGCGTACCTCAAGTCGGTCAACAAGTTTGACCAGGCCGCCTTCGAGAAGATTTGGTCCGACGAGAAGCGGACCGTGCTCGACCGCACCGCCGACTCGCTCGCGCTCGGGAACACCGAAGTCGCCGCGATGCTCGCCAATGTGCGCAAACAAGAAGCGATGGCCCCGGACACCGTCCCGGCCATTCTGAAAGACGAGAAGCAAGACGCCTTCTTCCGCACCAACCTGACGCTCGCGTTTGCGAAGGCCGCTGCCAGCAAGAAGGTATACGAGGAAGCCCTTGAAGCCCTCAAGAGCGTGAACCCGGAATTCGCCGTCGATCCGGCGAGTTTCTACTTCTTCAAGGCGGTTTCGCACCACGCGACCGCGATGAAGACCGGCGACAAGGAACAAGCGATCCTCTCGATCGTCAAGCTCCTCGACGACGTGGCCGACGCGCCTGATCGTTACAAGATGGTCGCCACCTTGATGTTCTTCGAGATGCAGAACTGGGCGAGCGATCCGAAAGATCTCTCGAACATCGCGCGCCTGATGGACAACAGCGGTCGCCGGCTCGACCTCGCTCGCGGCGGCGAAAAGACCCAGGACATCCAGAAGAAGATCGTCTTCCGCCTCGATGAACTTATCAAGGAGATGGAAGCCAAGGCCAAGCCGGGCGACGGCCAGTGCAAGAGTGGCAACTGCCCAGGCGGCGGCGACAAGCCGGGCGCCGGCCAGAAGCCGGGCAGCGGCAACAACCTGCAGCCAACCCAGAACGCCCCGGACAGCACCATTATGGGTGGCAGCGGCGCTGGCAAGGTCACCGATCAAGATCTCCGCAAGATCGCCGAGCAGTGGGGCACCCTGCCGCCAGAGAAGCGGGCCAAGGTTGTTCTGGAAATCACCCGCGATCTGCCGCCGAAATTCGAGCCTATCATCAAGAACTACTTCGAAGCTCTGGACAAGATCCACGGTTACAAGAAGTGAGTGGTAGGTTCACGATAACTGCGTAATTTAGGCGGTGGCCGACCGAAACCGGCCACCGCCTCTCCGTTCGCGGCAGGACTTGGCTCTGTCAACCGCTCCTCAGACCAAAGCCCACCTCCGACTTACCTCCGTGCGAGGAACTCGATCATGCGTTCTCCCACCCGTCTCGCCATCCTCAACGCTGGATTGTTGACCGCCGCACTTCTTGCAACACACGCGAATGCGGATGACGTGACCACGACCGCCGGGAAGAAGCTCAACGGCAAACTCAACTCGGTGGACGGGCAGGGTGTCACGTTCACCACGGGCGATAGTAAAGTCCAGATTCCGGCACGCGACATTATCCTCGTCGATCTTGGGAATAAAGTTTCGCCGCTCCCGAAGGACGTGACGACGTATTCCGAGATCGAACTTACCGACGGATCGACGTTCCGTGCCACGAAGTTCGTCCTCAAGGCCAAGCAGTTTGAAGTGGACCTGATCGCTGGTCCCGCGGGGCTTCCGCTCCCGAAGGCCGATCTGCCGATGTCGGCAGTGTTCTCCGCGATGAAACGCGCCGAAGATACGAAGGCTCGCGAGGCTTGGAAGAAGATGCTCGGCACGCGTGGCAAACGCGACCTGTACGTAACGGCAACCGCAGAGGGCGCATTCAACTACATCCAGGGTACCGTGCTGAGCGGCGGTGCCGACGAGAAGGCCCGCCCGATCATCAATTTCGAGTCGGAAGGCGGACAGAAGTCGGAACTTCAGTTGTCGCGTGCCGCCGGGCTGGTGTTCTCCCAACCGCAACCCGCGGTGATTCCCGCGACGCTCTGTAAACTGACCGACGTGTTCGGTAACTCGCTCAACGTGGCCGAGATTGCGATCGCGCCCGAAGGCGTGACCGTGACCACGGTCGCGGGCGCGACGGTCAAGTACACTTCCACAGCGTCGATCGTGAAACTCGACTACGCGCTCGGCAACGTGGCGTATTTGTCGGACCTGAACCCGTTATTGGAAGTGCCGGAGCTCCCGGCCGACGAGAAGCGGTTGAACCCAACCGCGCCGTACCTGAAGGACCGTTCGCTCTCGAACGAGGCGATCAAGTTGGACAACCAACTGTTCCCGAAGGGCGTCTGCATTGCCCCAGACACGGTCGCGACATTCAACCTCAACAGCGACTACACGCAGTTCAAGGCGACGGTCGGCATCGACGAGAACGGCGCTAACGCGACCAGCGCCGCCCGCGTGACGATCGAGGCCGACGGCCAGGTGCTGTTCACCGAGATGGTCAAGCGAAAAGAGAAGCCGAAGGGGTTGGTTTTGGCCGTAAAGGGCGTCAAACAACTGCGCATTATCATTGAGGCGGACACGCCGCTGAATGGCAACTACGTGACACTAGCCGAGGCTCGCGTTCAGAAGTAAGTGCCGCTCGCCGAGCGGCACGCGATACCCCGTGTTTGCGAGACACGGACCATCCCGAAACGAATTGAGTTGCATAGCCGTGCCGCTCGGCAAGCGGCACCTACGGAAGACACCCATGACCAGACTCCTTATTCCTGTAGTCGCTGCGGTTCTCGCCATCGCCACGGCTCTGGTGCCCTCCGCACCGGCCGCGCCAATCGACGTGGACAAGTCCGTCCTCGACGCGCAGGCGCAGCGCATCGCCACGATCAAGAAGGTTCACCCAGCCATCGTCGCGGTGTGTATGCAGGGCGGGCAAGGCGTCGGATCAGGCGTCATCATTAGCCCGGACGGCTACGCGCTGACGAACTTCCACGTCGTGCAGCCGACCGGCCCGCTCATGCAAGCCGGGCTTGCCGACGGGCAACTCTACGATGCG
Organism: Singulisphaera sp. GP187; assembly: GCA_945905925.1. Lineage (GTDB taxonomy): Bacteria > Planctomycetota > Planctomycetia > Gemmatales > Gemmataceae > Gemmata. Next base: position 16,050 of record CAMDQN010000049.1, on the reverse strand, counting down.
GTCGTGTGCGGCATCGACAAGGTCGGCGACGTTGCCATGATCCGGTTGCTGCCGAAGGAGAAGGGCAAACCGTTCCCGTTCGTGGCGCTCGGCGATAGCGACAAAGTGCGCGCTGGGGACTGGTCGCTCGCGATGGGCAACCCGTTCTCGCTCGCGATGGACTTCACGCCCACCGTCACCTACGGCCTCGTGAGCGGCGTCAACCGCTACCAGCCGCCCGAAGGCAAGGGGCTTCTGGAGTACACCGACTGCATTCAGATCGAGACTTCCATCAATCCGGGCAACTCCGGTGGGCCGCTTTTCAACATGCAGGGTGAACTGATCGGCATCAACGGTCGCGGGTCGTTCGAGAAGCGCGGTCGCGTGAACTCCGGCGTCGGCTACGCGATCTCGGTGAACCAAATCAAGAACTTCATGGGCCACTTGCGGGCCGGGATCGACTCGGACCACGCAACGCTCGGCGCCGCGGTCGGGTCCGCGAACGACGACGCGCCACTGCCGCCGGTGATCGTGAAGCAAATCCTCGATGAAAGCGATGCCTTTCGTCGCGGTGTTCTGGACGGCGACCAGTTGACCTACTTCGCCGGCCGGCCGGTCGGTAGCACGAACAACTACAAGAACGTACTCGGCATCTTCCCGAAGGAGTGGCGCGTGCCGCTGACGGTGCGGCGCAAGGTCGCGGTCGGGTATGAGACGAAGGACATGCTCGTCCGGCTGATGGGGAACCAAGACGTCGAGAAGGAGAAGCCGCCGGGTGCTGAGCAGCCGCCGAAGGGCCCCCCGCCACCGAAGGCGCCCATGCCAAAGGGCAGCGGCGAGAGCGCGAAGATGTATCAGACGAAGAAGGGCTATTCCAACTGGTATTTCAACGTGCTGGAACGCGATAACTTGTTGACCGCGTTCAAGAAGCACGGCGACTTCTCAACGGTCCCGGGCGCGTGGGTCATCGAAGGCGCCTACAAAATGCCGGACCGCGAAGGCTCGCTGAAGGCAGAGATTGTTGAGAACAAGGACACCGCGAAGGTGACCTTGAAGATGAACATCGAGACGACGCTCGAACCGCTCAAGCAGAACGAACTCGCGCTGCAGAAGATGCCGCTGGGCAGCGGCGGGCTGATGATGGCGATGTACCACTACCACCGGTTCTTGACGCTTGGCGAGAAGGGCTTCGAGGGCGGGTTCGCGCACGGCGGTAACGAGCCGTTCTACCCGTTCCCGACCGACGGCTCGGCGCCGAAGTCGCTCGCCTCGCTACGCGTGGACTGCGCCGTGATTCTGACCAAGCACGGTTCCGTCAACTGCCGGTGGTACTTCTCGCTGAAGGACAGCATGCTGCTCGGGTTCGAGGCGTACTTGGCGAAGGACTCGAAAGACCCAGACGAAGCGGACCCGTGCGAAGTCTTCTTCAGCGACTACAAGGACGTGGACGGGCGCAAGTTGCCGGGCCGCATCGAGGTGCGCCACGGCGACAAGCGCTACGCGGTACTCACCCCCACGAAGTGGATGCTGAACAAGTAGTCTGAGGCGAGTGGGGGGCGAAAGCCCCCCGAGCGTTCCCACAACATCTATACCTTCGCGAAGACTCGGAGGGCTGACGCCCCCTGCTCGCCACAACCCAACACCACGACACCCGAACCATGTTCACACGATACACCCTCCTCACCGTCGTCGCGCTGTTCGGCGCGCCGGCACTCGCGCCTGCGGCCGACCCGTTCGCGGACACGGTCGAGAAAGCGAACAAGAAGCTCGTTAAAGTGTTCGGTGCGGGCGGGTTCGCCCGGCTCAACAACTACGGCACCGGGATCATCATCAGCAAGGACGGCCACATCCTGACCGTCGCGAGCCAACTGCTCGACACATCCGAACTCGTCGTTCACCTGTATGACGGGCAGCGCATGAAGGCGCAAGTCATCGTGACCGAACCTCTGCTCGATGTCGCGCTGATCAAAATTCGCGTGGAGGGGAAGAAGATCGACGAGGACAGCGGGCTGGATTTGGACTTCTTCGACGCGCTTACCGCCGTCAGACGCCCTCCGGCGGCGGCGGGCGACTGGATCCTCGGGATGAGTAACACGTTCGAGATTGCGCTCCGCGACGAACCGCTCAGCGTGCAACGTGGGGTGATCTCCGCGTACACGAAGATGGCCGGGCGGCGCGGCATCTTCGAGTTCCCGTACACCGGCGACGTGTACATGGTGGACGCGATCACCAACAACCCCGGTGCCGCCGGCGGCGCGCTGCTCGACAAGAAGGGCGAACTGCTCGGCATCATCGGCCGCGAACTGAAGAACAGCCTCACCGAGACGTGGATGAACTACGCCATCCCGATGAACGCGAAGATGACATTGAAGACAACGATCACGGTGAAAGACAAGGACGGCAAGGACGTGGAGCAGGAGAAGACTGTCACCGTGTCGATGGAGGAGTTTGTAACGAAGGGGGCGGGCTACAAAACGCCCGTCGATAAAACCCTGATTCCCCTTGGGCTGGGCGGCTATCACGGGATCATCTTCGTACCGAACATTCTCGAACGCACGCCCGCCTACGTCGAGGATGTGGTGCCGGGTTCGCCAGCGGACAAGGCCGGCTTGCGGCCCGACGACCTTGTGAGCTTCATCGACGGCGAGCCAATCATCAGCATCAAGGCGCTCGACGAGTACATGAGGAAGTTCACACGTCCGAACCAGAAGATCGTGCTCGAAGTGCGCCGCGGTGAGTCGCTGCAGAGCATCGAGATGACACTCGGGCAGCACCCGCCGAAGCCCAAGGTGCCTGCGCCGAAGCCGTAATTCCCTGTGGCCCCGCCGGGGCCAACGCTAAACCAAGACACCGACAGCCACGAGTCTCCTCCGATGAAGATCACCATTCCGAATGCCGCACGGCCGTGGGTCGCGGTTGTTGCCGTGGCTCTACTCGCGGCGCCGGTTTCCGCACAACCAAAGCCGGACCTCAACGACGCCACTGAAAAGGCGATGAAGGCGGCATCTGCCAAGGTCGCGCCGGCCATCGTCAAGATCGAAACCGCCGGCGGCGCCGAGACGACACTCGTCGCGCCGAAGAAGGGCGGGCCTCCGGGACCGCCTGCGGCCGGTATCCGCAAAGGCGTTGGTCCGACGACCGGCCTTGTCGTCTCCGCGGATGGCTACATCATTTCGAGCGCGTTCAATTTCTCGAATAAGCCGACGGACATCTTCGTCACGATCCCGGGGCGACCGCAGCGGCTCGTCGCGAAGATCGTTGCGAACGATCAGACGCGTATGCTGACGCTCCTCAAGATCGACGCGAAAGACCTGACTGTGCCCGATGTGTTCCCGAAGAAGGACGTGGAAGTCGGTCAGTGGGGGCTGACGCTGGGACGCACGCTCGACAACAACGTGGATCACCCGCCGTCGATGAGCGTAGGCATCGTGAGCGCGACCAACCGCATCTGGGGCAAGGCAATCCAGACCGACGCTAAGACATCGCCGGTGAACTACGGCGGGGCGCTCGTCAGCATCGACGGCCGCGTGTACGGCGTTGTCGTCCCCGCGAGCAACCGCGCCGAAGGCGAAACTGCGGGTGTCGATGTGTACGACGGCGGCATCGGGTTCGCGGTACCGCTGGAAGATGTCCTCGCGACGCTGCCGCGCCTGAAGGAAGGCAAAGACCTTCGCCGCGGGCTGCTCGGCGTGTCGCCGCAGGGGACCGACGTGTACAACGCGGTCCCGGTTATCGGGGCGATTCAACCGGACTCCGCGGCCGCGCGGGCCGGGCTTCAGGTCGGCGATAAGATCACCGAGATCAACGGTAAGAAGGTTCCGAACTACTCCACGCTCCAGCACATCATGGGGCCGATGTACGAGTCGGACGAACTCGCGCTGAAGGTGCTGCGCGGCGACAAGGAGATGGAGTTCAAGAGCGTGAAGCTCCTCGGCACGACGACCGCCTACGTCGCCGCGTATTTCGGCATTCTACCGATGCGCGATGACGCGAGTCCGGGTGTCGAAGTCCGCTTCGTGTATCCGAAAAGCCCGGCCGATGTCGCGGGGATCAAAGCCGGTGACCGCATCATGAAGTTCGGACCGGCGGCGCTGCCCGCACCGCCGCCGGTCGCGAACCGCGCCGCGTTCATCGCCGCGATTCAGCGCCTCGCGCCCGGTGCCGAGGTGAAGGTCGAGGTGAAGCGCAAGGACGGCGGGAAGGTCGAAACGGTGCAGGCGAAGCTCGTGCCTGTGCCCGACGAGATTCCCGAAAAGCTGCCGCCCGCGACCGGCAAGAAGGAAGAACCGAAGAAGGAAGAGCCGAAGCCGCCGCTCAACGTTCGCGCCGACCTCGGCGGACAGGAGGAGAAGAAGGACGACAAGAAAGAGAAGCCGAAGCTCGAGACCGGTTACATGACGCGGACCGACGAAGCACTCGGGCGCGAGTACTGGGTGTACGTGCCGGACAACTACGATCCGAAGGTGTCGCACGGCTTGATCGTGTGGTTCCACCAGGCGGGGCAGGGCGGCAAGGACGGCGAGAGGATGGCGAAGACGTTCGAGGACTTCGCCGCGGACAACCACTTCATCATCATGGGGCCGAAGGCGAGCGCCGAAACCGGTTGGAAGGCGAACGAGACGGAAGTGGTCGTGCGGGACGTGAAGACCGTCATCGGCCAGTACACGATTGACCGGACGCGGGTGATCGCGCACGGTCAGGCCAACGGCGGCGAGATGGCGTTCTACGTCGGGTTCAACGCGCGCGACGTGTTCCGCGGCGTCTGCACCGTGGGCGCGATTCTGGGCAACCCGCCGAAGGACAACATCGCGAACCAACCACTGGCGTTTTTCATCAGCGGCGGCGACAAAGACCCGCTCATCAAGGATATCGTGGAGAGCAAGAACTTGCTCATGGAGAAGCGGTTCCCGGTGATCTTCCGCGAGATGAAGGAATCGGGCAAGGAGTACTTCGATGTGAAGACCTTCAACGACTTCCTGAACTGGGCGGACTCGCTCGATCGAATCTGAGGTGAGTTGAGTTCTCGTAACCAAACGCCACTACCAACGACAAGCCGCCCCTTTGCAAAAGGGCGGCTTCTGTGTTTATACACTCATCTGTACAACGCCTCTTCGACTCACTTCAGTTCGACGTTCCAGTAGGCGTTGTCGATGAAGGACTGCCACGAGGAGTACTTCTTCTGCGTGAGCTTGAGGTTCAGCATCGGGCTGCGCTTCGGCTTCTCCGGCTTGCGGATCAGCGTCATGTTCGCCTGACGCGGGGTGCGACCGCCCTTGCGGACGTTGCAGTCCACGCACGCACACACGATGTTGTCCCAGGTGGTGCCACCGCCCTGGCTACGCGGCACGACGTGGTCCAGCGACAACTCCGTCGTCGGGAACCGTTTCCCGCAGTATTGGCACTGGTTGTGGTCGCGGGCGAAGATGTTGCGTCGGTTGAACTTCACCGTCTGCTTCGGCATCTTGTCGTAGCTCAACAACCGGATGACGCGCGGCGACAGCAACTCGGAGTTTGAGGTGCGAACCCAGTCGTCGTCTTCCTGCCGGAAGTTGGCGGCGCGGAAGGCACTCAGCTCCGACCACGACTCAAAGTTGTAGGTCGAGAACTGTCCCTCTTCCATGCTGACAACTTCGGCAAGATCCTTGCACAACAAGCAGAACGCTCGGCGGACGGAGATGACGTGGACGGCCGCGAACGTCTTGTTCAGCACCAAGACGCTCGCGTCCAGGGCTGAGTAGGAGCCGACATGCATAGCGGTGCGGCCTTTCTCAATGGGGCGTGGGGCCGGTCGGCGACGGACCGAATGGGGCCACTCGTCAAGAGGAGAGGCGCGAGCGGGCGAACAGGTTCATCCCCAGATATATCATAGCCGGTAGAATTTCGTTCCCGCAAGTGCCGACAAGACCACTTCGCCGTCGGATTCACTCGGGCTTAACGCAGCGCTGGCGCCTTTGCTACTTGCGGAAAAACTCGGAACCGGGCCGGTCGTCCCCACGCAGCCACAAGCGGCGGTCACGTTGTGCCGCTTGCGGCTGCGCGGGCGAGCCTCTTGATGGAATATGCCAGTTCTGCCGCAGTTCCGATCACGCGCACGCGGTATCGCGACAGCCGGACGCGGCCGTCGGGCGTGGTGAAGTGTGCGCGGGCGTCGGTGCGCCCGGGATACACCAACCCGACGTGGCGAGCGCCGGTGAGGGTCGCGTAGGCTAGTATCTGGTGAAGGTCGTTCGCGTCGAGCGTCGTCGTTTTCCACTTCGTATCGAGGACGGTTCGCGCCGCGCCGTGTTTGCGTATGACGATGTCGGGCGTGAGCGTCGTCGGCCCGATCGCGAAGTCGGGCTGCGATTCGACCCGCCACGCCGGGCGCGCGGCGAACTCGTTCTGAAGCGCCGTCGTCAGATACTGCTCGAAGGCATGCCCGAGATCGAGCAGGAACGCACTTCCTCCGTTGGCGTGTGGGTCGTGGCTCGTGGGACCGCACAGAATCATTCGGCACGCGTCAAGCAGTGAGCGGTAGTGCGCGGCGCGCGCCTCGGTGAGTGCGGCGTGGAACGTGGCATCACTCACCGGTGCGTCGGGTACGGTAGCGAGCGGCGCCATAGCCGCTTCGATGCGTTGCCGGAGTGCGAGCGAAAGGACGGGACCGCGGAGGAGGGCGGTCGCGGTTGCTTTCGGAATTTGGTTCCATGGTGTGTTCAGATCGAAGACCGGTTCGTTGATGTGGAAACGGTCGGGGAAGGCGCGGGCCGCGATGTCGCGCATCTGGTCGGCCGTGCGGAGCTTTCCGCGCAGGAACGACGACACCGCTTCGACATCGCTGTATCCCGCGACCAGACCTTCGCGCGTGACGGCTTCGAGGCGCTCGGCGAACGCGGTTGCGAGAACCGCGAGTAACCCGCCTTCGGTTTCGCGCGCGTCGTCACCGGTGTCACGCGGGAAACCGAGGAGCAGTTGAAGGTTGGGCCACGGGATTTTCGGGCGGATCGCGTAGCGCGTCGTCGGCCCGGTGAGGAAGCCGACGTAGCCGCGCGGGGTGAGTGTGAAAGTTCCGCGCTCGAATGTGGGCGTGACTTCGATGAGATGGCGCGCGTGCGCGAGGAGGAAATCGACCTCCGCGCGCGGGAGTCGCACCGCACGCGGACGACGTTCGACGAGAGTTACCGTTCTCGTCACGGGTCTTGCTTCTCCTCGACGGGCGCTGGTAGGCCGCGTTGTGCTGGGTTCCACAGGCGGTAGCCTACGCTGAAACCGGGTGTGTCGCCTTCGCGGAAATCGTCGTGCGAGTGGTCGATCTTCATGGGTGAGTTGTCCCAGAAGGAGTATACCGCGACGCGACCCGGAAGGACGCGGTAACTGATCGGCTTGCCGTCGAATGGGCTGAGCGGCACAGCGACCAGGAACGTTGGTGTCAGTTCCGCGAGGTTGTGCGGGAACCGTCCATGCTTCAGCCTGAACCGCTCGCACGCGACGCACGTTGCAGCCGCGAGCAGGTCCGCGCGAGTACGAAGTCCGGCCTCCGCGATCTTCTCGCACGCAGGGAGAAGTAGCCGCGTGATGACGTAGCGGAACTCTTCCGGCGGTCCCGGCGGGATTACGATTGCCTTCAGCGCGGCGAGTTGTTCGTGTGGCGGTAGTTTGGAAGCCGCGACGTATTCTGTGCAGAGTTGAAGGCACTTCGCGTGGTCGCCGGGCAGCAGCGCCTTGTACGCGCGGAGCAGCGCGTGGTATTGCGGTCCAGTGTTCCCGGTTTCCGAGTGGTTGAAGACGTGTTCCGGCGGGATTGTGCCGTCGCTCAGTCTCTGAAACACCTGATCGAGAAACCCGCGTTCGCCGCGCATCCCGATGCGAAACCACGGCGCCTCGGCTTCCGTGAGCAGTTCGGCTTGCAGTTCCGCGAGGCCGTCGGTCGGTTCGCCCCACGCGAGCACTTGCATCGCGGTCTGTGCCGCGACCTTCCCAGCCGCCATCCTCACGAGTTGCGAAACGAAGATCGGTTCGTCACCAATGGCGCGTGCGACACCGATCGCCGCACGCGCGGACGAGACGCCGCGGTTCGGGTTCTTCTCGATCGGCGCGAGGTAGCCGTCGAACTGGAGCAGCGCGACGACCTGGCGCGACATGTCGAGGTGCGGGAGTGCGGTCGCGAGCGGGTCGGCCGTGACGGTGAGCGGGAACTGTCCGGCGCGCCTGTGGCGTAACCTGAGCGTCTCCGTGCGGAGAAGCAACGTCGGTCCGGCGACCTTGCGCGCGGCGGCGACCGCGTCCGGCGGCGGAAGTTGGTAGTTGGGGTTCCGGCGCCAGAACTGGGTCGCGTCTTCGGACTTTTGCCAGTTGCGAAACTCCATTGGAATCTGCTCTGCGAGGTCGAGAACTTCTGGCGCGGCGTTGTCCTTCGCGGCCGGTTCGTTCTTGCTGCGAGCGTCGAGAATTGCATCGAGCCGCCAGTCCGGGTCTTCGGCATCGAGACGCTGCGTGGTCGCGTCGAACTGGCGTTGTCCGATTCGGCCAACTTGCCACCGGCTGACGTAAAGCACCATCACCAGAACCGCGGTGAAGCCGAGACACCACATCGCGAGCTTCCGTACCCAGCGGAATCGGGAACGCGGGAACGGTGGCGTGAAGTCTTCGTCTTCGTCGGTCACGTGCAGGTCTCTACTGGTTTTGAAGTGGGTCGTGTGAGAGACGTCGGTACCGCCAGGCGGTTTCGCGACGCGCAGACACCGTTCAGTCTCCGGTGTCGGTGGCGGGCTTCACCCTTTGCCGCTTCGCCGTGCGCTCGCCAAGCAATCGCTCGGGCGTGTAGTCCTTCAACCGGTCATTGCGCCCGCCGAGATAGTCGAGCAGTAACGGTCGGACGTGATGCTCCCACACCGCCGCGAGTTGCTCCGCGTCCAGGTCCGGCATCATGAACAGACTGTGCCCCACCTGCTTCTCAGGGCCGAGGTCACGCGCCAACCGGCGGTTAAGTTCCTCGAAGAGCAACACGACGCGAGGGCCGAACGTCGCGTCGCCCGGTTCCGCACTGGGGCGCGACTCCAGCCACGACGCAAGAACCGCCGCATCCGCGGGCATGTCCACGAATGAGAATCGACGACGCAGCGCCTGGTCGAGCGCCACCGCGGAGCGGTCGAGTTGGTTCATCGTCGCGAGCAGGAACAGGTTGTCCGGTAACTTGAACGCGCGCTTCGAGTACGGGAGCGTCACCGCCTGGTCGCGGTACTCGAGCAGGTAAAGCAACTCGCCGAAGATGCGCGGCAGGTTCCCGCGATTCAGTTCGTCCACGATCAGCACGTGTGGTTCGCTCGGGCGCGATCGCGCCAGTTCCGCGAACTGACACAACACGCCGTCTTCCACCGGGAACGTGACTTCGTTCTTGCCGTTCACCTCGGCGCCGCGAGCGCGAATTCCTTCGACGAACTCCTCGTAGCTGTACGCCGGATGGAACTGCACCAGGCGAACGCAGTCGGCGCGGTCGTGCGTGAGCAGGCGCGCGAGGCAGCGCGCGACGTGCGTCTTCCCGGTGCCGGGCACGCCCTGGAGCACGAGTTGTTTCTTCAGGCGTAGAAGCCCGAGGACGCGGTCGAGCCATACTTCCGAAAGGAATGTTTCGCGGTGGAACGAGATGGGGTCGTAAGGCGGCGGGCCTTCGGGCGCGCCAGCACGCCTGGCGAGAAGCGGCAAAGGATCGGCTTCCGCGGCGCACGCGAACGCTGGCAACAAGCGGTCGAACGTCAGGAGAATGTCCCCGGTGAGTTCGTCGCGGCGGAGCAGGGGAGAGGACGGTTCGAGTTGCTTGCCGACCGCGATCGTCTTGTGGACGGCCCACTCACGCAACTCTGCGGCGGACTTCACAGACACTTCGGCAGAGAGGTCGTCACCGGTCCAGAACCGGCACTCGCGGAACGCGTCGCCGGCTTGCAGCGCGCGGTAGATCGCGTCCGCGTGTGCCTGAATGTTGCGCCGGAATTGCTTGCCCGCGTCGCGCGCCATCCGGCCCAAATGGAACCCGTAGCGGACGCCTTCTGGCGCGACCCGCACGAAGAACTGCGAGTCCGCGCGCTTGTTTGACTGCGCCCGGCGGTAGAACGTGATCCACTGCACCGGCTGGTACGGCCCGCTGCGACCGAAGTCGTTCTTGCAGATGCTCGTGACCGCGCGGCCGGTGCGTGCGTCGCACTCCAAGTCCCAACCGTGTTCGCGGTTCAGTACCGGGCGCACGTAGCGATCCGCGACCGCTTCGCACAGTTCCACCAGCGGCTCGCGCAGCACGAACTGGTAACGCTCGCGGTGAGTGGTCATCCAGTCCTTCGCGTTCGTTTCCGCGAGTTCGTGAAGGAACGCGAACGTGTCCGAGCAGAAGCCGTCGAACGCATCGTGCTCGGGTTCCGTTACGCCCGCGTCCGCGACCGACTGAACCACGTCCGCGAGTTCGAGCGGGTGAACCCGAAATCGCTCACGCAGTACCGACGCGACTTCGCACCATAACTCCGCCCGGCCTTTTTCGGGCAGCGCCGCGGAATACGCGTCGTCGATCGCGGGTAGCGCCGCTTCCCAGCGCGAATCGGGGTAGCCCTTACGGAACGCTGCGAACGCGGTCGCGTAGTCGGCGGCCTTCGTCGCGCTTTGGAACGCGCCGATTGCGGCGGCCTGTTCGTCCGTCGTGGCGCGGATTCGCTTTCGCAACGGAACGCGCGACCGCACCTCACGCACCGCTTGTTCGATTTTCGCCGGGGTCACGGCCCACGCGAACGCAAATGATGCCGCGTCGCCGGGCGGTAACTCGCGACCAATCACGCGCGACACCCGTTCGAGGAACGCGGCGAGCGCGTCGCCGGTCAGATCGGGAGCCTCTTCGCGGATCTTCTGACACGCCCAGGACACCGCGTCGAACCTGGAACGCACGTCGGCCGCGATCTCGCGGAGAAGCCCCAATCGGAGCAATCCGCGTTCGACGGCGGGGCACCAAACCGGGGTGTCAGTCGGGGAAGTGCCCGCGAGGACTGCGGACCAGAACCCCGGGCCCAACCCCGCAACGAAATACACCTCGCCAGGAACAACGCAACGAGCGAGACGTTCCGACAGCGGGTCCGTGGAACGGAAGAGGTGATTCAGCGCGTGGCGAATCAACCGCACTCGCCGCGTGAAAACTTCGGCGTGGAAAATGACCGGGAGTGCGCTGTTCGCGAGCGCAAGCAGCGTCGTCGTGAGCTGATCGTCCGTCGCGTTGTCGAGGAACGCGATGCGTGTTTCGGACTTCGCGCGAGGTGCGGGAGCGTCACCGACGCGGAACGCGGTCAGCAACGGCGCGAGCGGAAGCGCGCGAGTGCGGATTCCAGGCGGCATCAACTGATGTCCAGGTCGTGGTTTGGTGCAAGTGGATAGTGTTGATTGTATCAGATTTGACGGATGGGCTGAGGTGGGTTAGTGGAGATGTGAGTTGCTGGAAGTGGAGAAATGAAAAGTCCCGCTGGAGGTCACTACAGCGTCGCCCATTCACTGTAGGTACCAACCAGCGGGACATTGGAATAGTACTCCCTCCCCCACGAGGGGCAACGCGCGCTGTCCGTTTTTTCGACCATCCAACGCAAGTGTGTCGGGATTTCGGACGCGCGCTGCTCTGGCCTTGTCGCAGGTCGCGTGTGCTGCGCGGTTTTGCCCAGGGTTTCGGCGAGGAGTCGCCTGATGCGGCAGTCTTCACGCCATCCACACCCTTTGCTCTCGGAGTCCCGTTATCACAACTGTTGAACCGTCGTAGTCCATTCCGATTTTGGCGAGGGGGTGCCCCGTGTTTGACGCCATTGTCATCTCCGACATCCACCTCGGCAGTGATAACTGCCAGGCGAAGTCCCTCGTTCACTTCCTCGCCAACGTCAGGAAGCGCGACCTGCGGGCGAAGCAACTCATCCTGAACGGCGATGTCTTTGACTCAATCGACTTTCGAAGGCTCAAAAAGCATCACTGGAAGATTCTGTCCGAGATTCGCAAACTCGCGGACGTGATGGAAGTGGTTTGGATCAACGGAAACCACGACGGACCGGCCGAAATCGTGTCGCACCTGCTCGGCGTCCGCTGCGCCGACGAACTCGTCGTCGAGAGCGGCGGGCGAAACATCATGTTCCTCCACGGCCACCGGTTCGACGAGTTCATCTCACGCTACCCGCTCATCACGTGGGTCGCGGACCGCGTGTACAATTTCCTTCAGCGCATCGACAAGTCACACACGTTCGCCAAGTTCGCGAAGCGGCGCAGCAAGACGTTTCTGCGATGCGTGCAGAAGATCGAAATTGATGCGGTGAAGTACGCGGCGCGGAAAGGGTGCGACGCGGTGTGTTGCGGTCATACCCACCAACCAGTCGCGAACACGACCGGCCCAGTTCACTATTACAACAGCGGGTGCTGGACCGAGAAACCGTGTCACTACCTGACGCTTCTCAACGGCGTCGTCTCGGTGTGCAAGTACACCGAGGACGTGCCCGACGAGGTTCTGAACGCCCCCGAACCGGCCGAACACCTGCCTGTCCTACCACTCCCACCGGTGCTGTGAATCACCGGGTTTGCTTTTCTGACTCGTTCGCGGCGATGACTTCCTCGTCGGGCACGATCGGCTTCGTGGCGTCGATGAATAGCCAAATCCCGACACCGAGGAAGTAAACGATTCCGTACATCGTGAAGCAAATTAGAATACCCTCCGTGCCGGGGTAGTTCTTCATCAACAACCCGGTAACGAGCAATGTGGACACGGCGCCGACGAGGTTGCCGAACATATTCATCGCGCCCGAGACGGTGGCGGCGTAGTCGCGGCCGATGTCCTGACACACGGCCCACGCGGGCGCCATGATAAGGTCATTCATGAAGCCCATCAGCACCAAGAAGAACGCGAACAGGAATAGGTTGTTTGGGTCCGCGAGTTTCACCCCGGCCGCAGCGAAGTAACAGCACCCAGCCCCACCGTAACCGATCATGCCGAACAGCCGCCGGCCCCACTTCCTGTCACCGGTGCGCCGGATGTAGCGGTCCGAGAGCAACCCACCGAGCAAGCATCCGAACATGCCGATTAGCAGTGGGCACCCCGCGAGCAATGCGACGAGCATTCGCCCGCTCGGTTCATCCGTGTAGCTCTTGAACTCCGTCTGCATGGTTCGCGGCAGGAAGTACATCAGGAAGTACCAACAGAAGTTTGTGACGACGTACATGCAGCAGATCGCCCACAGGTTTCGCGAGCGGATGAGCTTCCCCCACGGCACCTGCACAGGTCCCTTCGTCTCGACGCGCCCGGCGTTGATCTCGGCGCGCTCCGCGGCATTCACGAGCGGGTGTTCGCCCGGCTTGTTGCGGAACACGAGGTAAAACACGACGCACCACACCGCCGCAATGCTGGCGAACAGCCACATCGCGCCGCGCCAGCCCAGACCCGTAGGGTTCCCGTCCGCGTCCGGCTTGTGCATCCCGCCGACCTTCCAGTCGGTGAGGAGCACCCACACGAGCGGCGTCAATCCGCCCATGAATCGTGCCGACATCCAGATGATCGACTTCGCGAACCCGCGGTCGGACGCGGGGAACCAGTTGTAGAGCGCCTTCGCGATGTTCGGAAACGCGCCGGCTTCACCGACACCAAAGAAGAATTGAATCGCGATGAGCGCGCCGAACCCGAGGTAAACCCCGCCGAGGTAAGTCGTCCCGACGAACCCGGTCAGCGCGACGAAGATCGACCACCAGACCACGACGCGGAGCAGCGTGGATCGCGGGCCGCGTGTGTCGCCGAGCCAGCCCGACGGGATCTCGAAGATCGCGTAGGCTAACTGAAAGGCAATGAGTACCCAGAAGAAGTCTGCTTCTTGGACGCCCAAATCCTCCATGATCGCTTTTTTCGCGCTCCCGTTCGCGGCCCGATCCATGTAGGTGATCATGGCGAGCAGACAGAGCAGGAAGAGAACCCAGTATCGCGTGCGCGTCGGCGCTTCGGTGGGAACGGGGGGAGGAGTGGTAGCGGGATCAGTCATTTGGAGAACCAGAGGGAGGGCAGCGGAGAAGTGCTTACTGTAGCCGACCGCTCGAGAGACGCGAACGGAAAACTTCACATCGTCGCCACTTGCGGCTTCGCGGGTGACGTCGATGGAGATTGGTGCCCCGAGCGCCGGTTGGAGTTAGCGATTGCTGCGGCGTAACGCCGCGGATGGAGAGTTGTGCCGAGCAGTTTAACTAGGGTCGGACCCGGGCATTTCCAGGTGGGTATGCCCGGGCCGACCGTGCCACAGGAAGACAGTAGCCCCTGGCGCTTCGCGGTGCGCAAAACGACGCGGGCCGCACCTTATCAGGGTGTGGCCCGCGTTCGCTTTGTCGCGTTCGAGATCAGTTCTTTTTCGGTTCGGGAATCTGGAACACGCCGACTTTCCCCTGAACCACCGTGACCGAGAACGACTGACTATCCGCCTTGCAGTTCAGATTTCCGTTCCACAGCGACGTGTTTTTGTTCGCGGCGTCGAGCACCTCGTAACTCTTCACGCCGGCCGCGTTCTGGAACTCGCGGAACGATTCCCCCGCGAGCAACTTCGTCGGCTTCCCCCTTACCTGCTTCATGTTCACGGTAATCACTTCTTGAACGACGATCGCCTTGTTCGTGTCGTTCTTGATGGTCACCCATCCGGCGTCCGTGACGCTCACGAACGCGACCGTCGCGAGCGCGGCGGCCACGAACCTGAATAGTTTGGAGTGAAGAGGGAACATGGGAAACAGCCTTGCACGGACGGCAGTGAGTTTGGACTTCACCATTCTCACCGAGTAACGCTGTTCAGGGCAAGTCTTGCGCGGGGAATTCTCGCGACTCACTCGGCGCAGCAACTCGCTCGCAACTCATGCCGCGGTGCGGGATTCGGGCTTACCCTGTCGCGCGGTCTGGTCGAACTCGCGCACCGCATCGACCGCGAACTGGATCGCGGGGCCGTTCCATTCGCTCATGTTCGCGGTGAAACCAGCCTTCACCCCGGCCTGTGTGACGTGTGCTAGGAGCGCACCGACAGGGCACAATTTCTGCGACGCGAGTTTAGCGTCGTACTCGCGCAACCGCCGGTGCAACTCTGGCCCGTTTGACGGCAGGTTCGCGGCCTTTGCCGCGTCGGGCTTGGGTGGTTCTTCCTTTGGCGCTTCCGGTTTCGTCGCGACCGGTGTTGGGGCATCGACCCGCGGCGCTTCTTGCCGACTCGGTTCGAGCTTCGGTTCGGTCGCAACGAACCCGGACTTCGCAGGCACGGGAACTTGGGTTTTCGCCTTTGGGATCGCGAACGTGGGCAATTGCGGCGGCGAAACAATCTGCTTCTTGATTGGGTCGTAATCCACCCACTGCGCCGAGAGCCGGTAGAGGTAGCGCCCGATGCCGTATTTCACAGCGGCTCGCTTGAGTGCGTCGCTTACGGCCGCTTTTAGTCGGTCGCCCTGATCGGGCTGTTCGCTCGGTGAACCGACATCCATTTTCGTAACCCACCGATCACCCAACTTGACGCGCAACCGGCACATGACGGAGCCGTCCGGGAGTTGCTTGTAAAGATCTTCCCAGTTCTCCGAGCCGAGGACATCGTCGAGGCGCTCTTGCACGAGTCGGGCATCGATGTACGCCATCGCGAGGCAGCGGTTGTTCTTCACCATCTGCGGCTTGAACTTCACCTCGCGCGGCTCGAAAGGCGCGGTGAGCGCAGCGGTGAGCGCCACGACATGTGGGTCGCGGTTTGCGAGTGTTTCTGTGGACATGACATCCCTCCAGTTTAAGGTGTGTTGGTGGGGATAGTGTACAAATGTGATTGTAGCGGTTGCGATGTCAGTTGCCTGTCGGAATCGCGTCGCGGGCGGAAGATGGGAGGGTTGTTACGATTGTGAACTGTGTATTCGTGTCAGAGTCGCGACCATCAGGGAGCGGTGTTGCTGTGCGCTCCCTAGTGCCACAACTCGGAAACGGGGTTTCATGAAATCGGGGATTTGTGTATGTCTCCCAAACACCCATTGCGAGGCGAACAGATGCCAGGGACGGCGGCGAAAGTCCGAGTCAGTGAAAAGCAGTTGGTGGTCTTGCAGGAACTCAGC
>CAMDQN010000048.1 GCA_945905925.1 Singulisphaera sp. GP187 | reverse complement strand
CCGAAGCGGCGCGGCTCGATAAGCGGTGGGCGCCGTTGCTCGCGAAACTGCCGCCAGCGGTTCCCGTCGCGCCAGCGCCGCGTGAAGTGAACCGCTGACGGCACGCTTCCGAAAGTGCAGTCGTAATGTGTTGAAGCGTGCCGCCAAGACGACGACCGCAGGCTCCCGATCCAGTTGGAAACTTCAGGGGTCAGGGTGCTGGAGCGGACCGCCGCGACGAACGCGGAATCGAGTATCGGGGCCACGGGCAGCACGCTCGTGATTCTCGACAACCATCGGAAAAATGGAAGCCCGATTCAGAAGGCTGAAGGGTTACTTTCGGTAGCGTTTGGCCGACGCCTTCGCCACACTACCTCGCTGGTTCGGTTCGACGGTGGGAAGTTCCTTCCATCGCTTCCGTCTGAAAACCGGTTAGGGGCTCGCGTCATCACGATCACGCCCGGACTGGTGCGGCGAGACGACAAATCCGTGACTATTCCGAGCAAGCGGCCCGTTTCCTCGCGATGTAGGTCTTGAGCCGGCGGCTCAAGGCGAGGGCTTGGCTCTTTCCCGAAGGCGGGGAGCGAGGTAACCCGCTAACTGCGTGCCGATTACCTGGTAACCGGCCAGGTTCGGGTGCCGGTCCTTGAACCAGTCCGGCACCGTCGCCATGTGGACATCTAGCAGGTTGTCCATGACGTAAACGGTCTCGCCCTTGATCGCGTCGACCGGGAGCAAGGCACGGTACTTCTCGGGGATCGCCGTCAACGCCATCCGGCGATAGCTCAGCATGTTCGGCCCGTGCTTCAGCGCCGCGGCATACGGCACGTACTGATCGAGTAGCGGCACTTTCTCTTCTTTGGCTATCGCGCGCACCAGTTCGTTCACCCGCTTGTCTTGCTCCTCGCCCAAGTACGGGATCGCGGTCTCCATCACGATTTCGGCTTTGGGGTGATCTGTGCGCAACTTGGCGATCAGCTTCTTGTAGTCCGCCGGGAACTCCGTCTTGAAGTTCTTCAGGTGGCGCACATCGTTCAAGCCGAATCGCAGAAAGATGAAGTCGAAAGGTTCCTGTTTGACGACATCCTTTTCGTATCGCTGCGGGCGGCCTAACAGCAAACTGACCATGTCGCCGTTCACGCCGCGGTTCAGCACTTCGACCGGTGGTATGTCCGCTTCGGCCACGAGCAACTTGCGAACGATGTCTTCGAGGTGATCGGCCTTCGGGTGCATCTCGCGGCACACGCTGCCGATGACCGTGCTATCGCCGAGGAGGAGAACACGAACCTTAGCCTGTTTCTTGTCCTCGGCGCGGGCGATTCCAGAAAGAAGCGCGAGAAGCACGACGAGCGACACGACGGATCGGATACGCATGGGAGGGATCCCAGTCGGGTCAGTATGGGGGCGGTGAATCAGTTTAGAACCTCGGCCAGTTCCACGAGTCGGCTCTTGTCCTTGAGGGACTTCGCGCCCGCGTGGACGATCGCGGTGACTTCGAGAATCTCCTGGTGCGGGGCCGGTTCCTTGCCCGTCTTCACCATCTGACGGAACGTCGCGGCCATGCGGAACATTTCGTAGTGGTAGCCGAACCTGTAGTCGCCATCGATCGACGGCGTGTAGGAGTACAGTTTCTTCTTGAAGTACACGTCCGTGCGGTCGTACTCGAACTTCTCGTAGGGCTGCCCGAACCAGACGTGGCATGGGTAGCGGTCGGGGTACGTGATGAGCGCGTGGCACGTGTCCTTGTAGTCGTACAGGCTAACCGCGCCGACGCCGGCGCCCATGAGTCGCATCACGGTCCAGACCGGGTGCTGACCGTAGATCATCCAACCGGGGAGACTATACCGGCTGTGGAGTCGGGCCGACACGTGTTCGATGGCTCCGAACTCGCCCGCGTCGCGCATTCGCAGCGCCGACTCCATGCCCCATTCGTGGCAGAAGATGCTCCCGGACATCAGCGGAGCCTTGTGCTTCTTCGCGAACTCCAGAATCTTCTTCGTCCCTGCGACGGTCCCGCCGATCGGCTTGTCGCAGAACGTGGGGAGACCCTTCGCCAACCCTGGAGCAACCAGGTCGAAGTGATCCTCGCCCAGACCGGAGGCGTCGCCCATCCACACGGCGTCCACTTCCTCAACCATCTTTTCGAGGCTCGCAGCGACCTTCACGCCCGGGTACGCTTCAGTGAACGCCACCGCGACCTTCGGGTCAGCGTCGTAGTAGTGAGTGATCTTGGTATCTGGAAATGGCAACTGATCGAAGCTGAACTTCGGGTTGCGGAACATCGTGCGGAAGCTCGGTTCGCCGGTCGGGTAATGCTTCTTCAGCGCGTCGAAGTCGCAGTTCGGGTGCAGGTACTGGGCAAAGTGCCAGTTGTGCCCGTTGCGCGGCTGCGGTTTACCGAGAATGGCCGCCGAGACGACGCCGACGCGATACACCTTCGCAGGCGTTTCGGGCGCGGCGGATGCAGCACCGCTACCGAGCGCGACGGCGCCGCCGGTGAGGAGAAGACCGCGGCGAGTGGGACCAGACAGCGGGTTCATGCGAGTGCCTTGTGGGTGCGGAAGCCGCTTGCGACTCATCACTCAAAACAGTTCGTCTATCGGATTCCCTTGGGGCAGGATCGCGTGCGGGCGACCGCCATAGTCGAGCGCCTGCTGTGTCAAATCCATGTCGAGGTGCCGGTAGATGGTCGCCAACACGTCATGCGGGTACTTGGGCAGATCCTTGGGCCGCGCCCCCTTCGCATCCGAAGTGCCGACGATCCGCCCGCCCTTCACACCGCCACCGGCGAACGCGGCGCACATCAAGTACGGCCAGTGGTCGCGCCCGGCTTCCTTGTTCACAACCGGTGTCCGGCCGATTTCGCCCCACGCGACCACGAGCGTTGAATCCAGAAGACCACGCTGACCGAGGTCTTCCAGGAGAGCCGAGTACGCTTTGTCCCAGCGCGGCAGAAACCCACGGCGCTGGGAGTCGAACCCGAGCTTGTGGAAGTCCCACCAGCCCAGGTTGACCGTGACCAGGCGCACGCCGGACTCGACCAGCCGCCGCGCCAGGAGCATTCGCTGCGCCCAGTTCGGGGCACCGCAGCGCATCGGGTCTTGCGGGTCGAATGCGGCCATCATGCCATAGCGTTCGCGCGTCGCCTTCGATTCCTTGTCCAGGTCGAACGCTTCCTGCGTGGACTTGCTCGTGAGTATGTCCAGCGCCTGGGTCTGGAATTTATCCAGTACCGCTCCGGTGTCGTATCGCTGGCCGTCGTCGAATCCCTTCAGGAGTTTACGCCGGTCGCTGAGTTGTTCGGTCGTAACGTCGGGGTTCAGACCTAAACTGGGGATCACGAACGGCGCGGTGTCGGCGGGATCGACGATCGTCTCGAACGGTTTGCAGGACGACCCGAGCCAGGCCGGTTCCGTGCCGGGGATCATCTTCGGGATCATCACGTAGGCCGGCATCGTTGGGTTCAGGTGCTGCTTCTGCTTCAACACGTAGGAACCGCAACTGGGCATGACGTTCACTTGCCCGTCACGCCCGGCCGGATAGCCGGTGAAGCAAATCTGGTCGCCGTCGCCGTGGCCGACGTTGCCGTCCTGCGCCCGGTGCGTGAGGCTGCGGACGATCGACCACTTGTCCATCAGGCGTGCAGTCTGCGGAAGCAGTTCGGTGATCCGGATGCCGTTCACGTTCGTGGCGATCGAGCCGAACTCGCCGCGAATCTCGACAGGCGCGTCCGGCTTCGGATCCCACATGTCATGCTGACTTGGGCCGCCACGCATCCACAAGATGATGACCGATTTCGTGCGCTCGACCGGCCTGCCGTTCTGCGCGGCGTGTGCTTGCGAGCGCAGGAGTTGCGGTAGTGACAGCCCCATCGTTCCGAGCACGCCGGCGCGCAGGAACCCGCGCCGGTTTGGGGAGCGAAGGTACTCGGGACTGTTGATGAGGGTGTTGTTGGCAATCGGCACCGCCACTCCTCGGGTTTGTAGGTGGGAAGGATCGCGGGCAGAGGTTTTACGATACGCTCGTAACCCGTGAGGCACAACACTTTTCATCGCAGATCTGGGCAACTAACCATTGCGTAGAAACGTAACGGCCCGGCGAATCACGTTGTCGGAAATGTGTGGGAAAGCCCTCGTGGAAACGGTTCGAGCCTACCGATCACGTTCGATCAGCAGACGTGTTGCTTGGTGCGTGTTTACCCGGCCGTCGCCGCTGCGATTGACGTGTTCCGCGTTCGATCCAATGTGTGCTTCACCGCACAGCGTTAGCACCTGTCGCGTCTAACGAGAAGTGTCCATTTCCGACAACGTGATTCGGCGGGCTGGCGCGGATCACCGGCGTCTTGGGCGTCATCGGGCACCTCGGCGTGTTCCCGGACCCGTCGCCCGGGAAATCACGCCCTCGGGCTCTGCCGGCAGCCGAAGTAGCCACAGCGATTGATGACCTCGGCGACCCTGGACGGGACCATCTCCTCCCATGAAGGATCGCCGCTGTTGATCTTCTTGAGGACATCACGGGTGAAGATCGGCAGGTATTGCTCGTTGAAGTTGCTCAGTTGCTCGATGCACCCCCGATCGACTAAGTAGCCGTAGAGCTTGCGGAGCCTCGGGGCGACCTCCAGGTTCTGGACCGCCGTGAGGTCCCCGTTGGCGGGGTCGAGCAGCGGATAGATGTAGAGCTTCAGATCGTTTTTGAAGAGCCGCCCGAACGACTCCAGGATACCCCCTTCGAGTTGGGTGTAGTACTTCTCGTTGAACAGTTCGCGGAGGCTTCCGACTCCCATCGCGATCCCAATCTGCTTCTTGGTGTACCGGGCGAGGTACGCAGCCAGTCGGTAGTATTCGAAGTAGTTGGAGATGAGCACCGTCATCCCCTCGGCCGCCAGCAGGTCGGCTCGGGCGAGGAAGTCCCGGTAGTCCTGTTCCCCGGTAGCCAACAGGCTGCTCATGGTGATCTCCATGAGCGGGACGACGGTTTCTCCCTGGACAGCCGGTTCCTGGAGGAACTTCTCGCGAGCGCAGCGGAGCATGTCGAGATGCACGTGGGTGACCGGGCGGAAGCTGCCACGCTCGACCAGGATCGGCTTCTTGTAGAGGACCTCTGACGGCTGGAGCACCGTCCCGTCGGCCGCGAACATGGCCGCGTTGGTCAGCCCGAGTTGCACCAGCTTCAAGCTCATGACCCGGTTGTCCACGTGCTGGAACGCGATCCCCGAGAGTTCGATCATGTCGATTTCGATCCGCTGGACGCTGAGATTGTCCAACAACGAGTCGAGGAGGTGCTCCGGTTCGAGGTGGTGAAAGAACGCCCCGTAGAGTAGGTTCACCCCAACGACACCCAGTGCCTCCTGTTGCTGGGAGTTCTCGGTGTCGAGCATCCGGACGTGGAGGATGACCTGGCCGCCCTGGTCGCGCGGGTGAGTCTGAAACTTGACGCCCATCCACCCGTGGCACTCGTTCGTGCCCTTGTAGTTGCGGGCCGACACCGTATCGGCGAACGCAAAGAACGCCGTCGTGCCGCCACGGTGCTCGTCGAACTGGCGGACGGTGCCATCGAACTCGCGGTCGAGCATGCTCTGCAGCCGCTGCCGCGAGACGTACCGCTCGCAGGGGCCGTAAATGGCGTCGCTGACTGCCACGTCGTAGGCGGAGACGCTCTTTGCGATCGCGCCCGCCGCCCCGCCTACGCGGAAGAACCAGCGGACGACCTCCTGCCCCGCGCCGATTTCGGCGAACGTGCCGTACCGGTGCAGGTGGAGGTTGATCCGCAGCGCCTTCTCGCGAGTGTCCGGTTTGCCGGCCCGCGTATCGGATGTGGGTGTCATGGCGTCCTCCGGGGTTCATCAACCGCTCGGGCGGGCAGCGGCCTTCTGCAGGGCGTCCTGGGCCTCCCGTAGTTCGCGGTTCTGGTCCGCCATTGCTCGCTCCAACTTGACGATCCGCTCGCCCGCCCGCAACCGGACTTGAAGCTCCTCCGCGAGGAACGGCTTGCCGACGAAGTCGTCGGCCCCGGCCTCCATTCCCTCGACCAGGTCCTCCTTCTGCGATCGCCCCGTCAGCAGGATGGTGTAGACGTAGTTCGGTCGCCCGCTCGCGCGGATGCGACGGATCAGTTCCGTCCCGACCACCTCGGGCATCATCCAGTCGCTGACGACGATCGCGAACTCCTCCTGCTCGAACCGCCGCCAGGCGTCTGCGCCGTCCAGGGCCACGACGACCTCGTACCCCCACTTCTGCAAGTAGCTCTGCAGCAGCCGCCGGGAGACCGGGTCGTCGTCCACGATCAGAACCTTCATGGCGTGTTCCAGATGATTCTCCTCCGGTGGTGACCGTTGTTGGTGTCCCAGCAGACGCCACATAGAATAGTTTACACGAATGTACCAGCCCCCACATCACGTTGTCGGAAATGTGTGAGATAGGAGGTCAGTTCGCGGTTTGCGCGCCACGACACTCTTCACTCAATACGGTTGGTGTAATCCATTGCCCCAATGGTACTTAGCGAGACACGTGTTTCTGCCTCTTGTGCGATGGGCGAACAACATTTCCCCAGCAATCCAAGCCATTTCCAGCGTTTTGAGCAGCATTCAAGAACACAGCGCGCAAACCGCGAACTGACCTCTGGAGTTCCTGAAGTTCCTCGGGCGTAAAACGCGGAGCGGCCATGGCGAATTCTGCCTTGAGTTGCGTCGATGGTTGCGTGAGCACTTCCTATCCCGAAGAGAACGTGCCGCGAAGAGTCGCGCAAACCGCGAACTGACCTCTCGACAGCACCTGATCGCAGTTCCCCTTGTCTCTTTGGCCCTCCGCCGGTGAAATAGCGGCGTGACGCTCACCAACACGCAACCCGGCACACGCACCTTCACGTTCCTTGGCACCGGCACCTCGATGGGAGTGCCGATGCTCGGTTGCGATTGCCACGTCTGCACGTCCACCAACCCAAAGAATCACCGCTACCGCTGCTCCGTGCTGATCGGCACGCCGGGCGGGAACATCCTGATCGACACCACGCCCGAACTGCGGCTCCAACTGCTCCGCGAGAACGTGAAGCTCATCAACGCGGTCGTGTACACGCACTACCACGTCGATCACCTGTTCGGCCTCGATGACCTGCGGATATTCCCCGTTCATTTGAACGGGCCACTGCCGATGTACTGCACAGACGAAGTGGAAGAGGTGATTAGACAAGCCTTCGCGTACGTCTTCGCGCCTGGCAGTGAGGACATCCCGATCGGCATGCTCCCGCGACTCGCGCTGGCGCGCATCGACGAACGCCCGTTCCACGTGCTCGGCGAACGGTTCACGCCGATCCCGCTCCAACATGGGCGGTTCAACGTGTTCGGGTTCCGCATCGGGAACGTCGCGTACTGCACCGACGTGAGCAGTATCCCGGACCGGAGTTGGCCGCTACTCGAAGGACTGGACGTGTTTGTGATCGACGCGCTTCGGCCGGCCAAACCGCACCCGTCGCACTTCTGCGTCGAGCAGGCACTCGAAGCCATCGACCGCGTCAAGCCGCGACAGGCGTACCTCACGCACATGGCGCACTCGCTGGAGTACGACGAACTGATGCGCACCTTGCCGAAGGGTGTCGAACCCGCCTACGACGGGCTGAAGTTTACGTTCTGACTTTCGCGATGTTTAGCGTGGTCGCCACCGACGACGAGCGCGACCCCTTCGGGGTCAACGCTAAACGAGTGAACAACCATGACCACCCTACCCAACGATCTCCTGGCGTGCCTGCGAGAGCACGACCAAGAACACGTCCTGCTCGATTGGGACGCGCTCGACAGCGACGCGCGCGCGGCGTTGGTGTATCAACTCGCGGCCATTGACTTCGTGCAACTGGAGGCGCTGCGGAAGCACGTGAGCCCTCCGGGCGCGCTGCCGGAACGGTTCCGCCCGATCTCGGTGACACCCGCAGCGTTCACCGACGACGAGAAGGCGCGTGGCTCCGACGCGCTCCGCAACGGCAAGGTGGCGGCGCTGCTCGTCGCTGGCGGGCAGGGTTCGCGCCTCGGCATGCTTCAGCCGAAGGGACTGTTCCCGGCCGCGCCGCTGTCCGGCATGTCGCTGTACCAACTCCACGCGGAGAA
Source organism: Singulisphaera sp. GP187 (assembly GCA_945905925.1). Lineage (GTDB taxonomy): Bacteria > Planctomycetota > Planctomycetia > Gemmatales > Gemmataceae > Gemmata. The sequence continues at coordinate 37,413 of CAMDQN010000048.1, read as the reverse complement.
GGTGTTCGCCCTCAGTTGCCGCTACCAACGGCCAATTCCCTTCCTGGTTATGACCAGCCCGGCGACCGACCTTCCGACGCGTGCGTTCTTCGCGGAGAAGGAACACTTTAACCTCGTGCCGGATCAGGTGAAGTTCTTCCAGCAAGGAACGATGCCCGCGCTGTGCCCGCGCACCGGGCGATTGCTGATGGAAGCGCCCGGCAAGTTGTTCCTCAGCCCGAACGGGCACGGCGGCACACTCACTGCTCTCGCGGAAAGTGGATTGCTGCGCGAATTCGTCGCGCGCGGCGTAGAACACGTGTTCTACTTCCAAGTGGACAACCCACTGGTGAAGGTGTGCGACCCCGGCTTCATTGGGCGGCACCTCGCGGCGAGGTCGGAAGCGTCGTCGAAGGTTATCGCGAAGGAACTGCCCGAAGAGAAGGTTGGCGTGCTCGTAGAGGTGAACGGCCGCTGTTCGATTATCGAATACACACTGCTGCCGAAGCACCTCGCGGCGGAGCGCGACGCGAGCGGCGAACTTCGTTTCCGCGCCGGCAGCCCGGCGATCCACCTGTTCAGCGTCAGCTTTCTGGAGCGCGTCACGCGCACCGTGGCCGGAGCGTTGCCATATCGCGCCGCGCTGAAGTCGGTCGCGCATTACGACCCGCACACGCGAACGATGGTTCCCGCTCCGCCCGCACACGAGTCGAACGCGGTGAAGTTCGAGCGATTCATATTCGACGCGCTGCCGCACGCCGAGCGTTGGCTAGCGGTCGAAACGCGGCGCGACGAGGAATTCGCCCCGATCAAGAACGCGACAGGGCCGGACTCGCCCGAGACCTCCGCCGTCGCGCAACTTGTGCTGTACGCCCAATGGCTTGCACGCGCCGGCGTTGAAACGAACGGCAACCTGGTCGAGATATCGCCGCTGTTCGCACTCAACGGGGACGAACTCGCGGCAAAGGCACCGCTTCTCCCCGCGATCACCGGGCCAACGATCCTGAACTGAGCCACGAACGGACCTCCCATGTTACACGCAATGATAATGGCCGGCGGCGGCGGAACACGGTTCTGGCCCCGGAGCCGCGTTAAGCGGCCCAAACAGTTCCTCACGTTCAGCGGCGACCGCACACTGCTGCAAAGCACGGTCGACCGTGTGTCGGCGCAGATCCCGCCGGAACGCACGTGGGTCATCACAGGTGAGCAATACGCAGCGGAAACCGCAGTGCAACTCCCCGAACTCGCGCACGACCACATCATCGGCGAACCGGAGGGTCGCGACACCGCGCCCTGCGTGGGCCTCGGCGCGGCGATCATCGGCAAGGCCGACCCGGACGCGACCATCGTCGTGATGCCCGCCGACCACGTCATCGAGCCAGAACAGGAGTTCCGGCGCGCGCTTCACGCGGCGGAACAGTTCGTCGCAGACATGCCCGACAAGCTCGTCACGTTCGGCATCCGCCCGACGTTCCCCTCCACCGGATACGGTTACATCAAGCGCGGCGAGTCGGCCGGAACTCGCCAAAACGTGAGTGCGTCGCGTGTCGAGGTGTTCAAGGAGAAGCCCGAATTCCCGCAGGCCGAAGAGTTCGTCGCGAGTGGCAATTACGACTGGAACAGCGGCATCTTCGTGTGGAAGCCCCTTACCATCCTGAACGAGTTGAAAACGCGCAAGCCCGAGATTCACAGTGTCGTCACGCGAATCGCCGCCGCGTGGGGCACCGCAGTCTGGCAGGACGTATTGCGAGCGTCGTACCACCAAGCCGAGAAGAAGAGCATCGACAAGGCAATCATGCAAGACGCGGCAGCCGACGGGAACGTGCTGGTGCTGAACGCGCCGTACACGTGGGACGACGTGGGTAGTTGGCTCGCGCTCGAACGCCGCAACCCGCAGGACGCGAACCATAACACGGTCCAAGCGAACCACTGCGGGATCGACACGAGCAAGTGTGTTATCGTCGGCGACCCGAAGATGCTCATCGCCACACATGGCGTGAACAACTTGGTCATCATTCAAGACGGCAACGCGATCCTCGTGGCCGACCGCAAGCACGAGGACCGGGTGAAGGAAATTGTGGACGCGCTGAAGAAGTCTGGTCGCGGGGAGTACACTTAGTTTGAAAAGAAGGGGCTAAGGGGAGAAAAGGTGAAGGGGAGAAAGAGTGACAGAACAGCACGAATCCGGCGGTGAGGTTGCGAAAGGTGCCGAAATCGGTTCGCCTCCTCTCCCCTTCACCCCTTCACCCCTTCTCCCCTTCTCTTCAAAAGGTCCACTCCTCGGCATCGACTACGGCACCAAGCGCATCGGCCTCGCGGTGTGTGACCCAGACCGCGTCATCGCGTCCCCGCTCGGCACACAGGCAAACGACGCGAGTAATGAAACCTTCTTCACCGGACTCGTCACTACATCAAAGTTCGTGGGGATTGTGGTCGGGTTGCCGCTGCACGCGAGCGGTGAGGAAAGCCCGATGTCGCGCGAGGCGCGCGCGTTCGCGAAGTGGCTCGGGGACCTCGCGAAACTCCCCGTCGTAATGTGGGACGAGCGCCACACCTCGCACGCCGCCGAAAGCGTGCTGCGCGAGGCGAAGTTGACTATGAAGAAGCGTAAGGCGAAGGTCGATCGGGTTGCGGCGCAGATGATTCTGCAAGGGTTCATCGACGCCGGTTGCCCGGTCGGCGGCAGCGACGTGCCGGACCCGGCTTCAGGTTGAAAAGCCGTCATAGTTTGCCTAGATTATCTCCCGTTCTGGGTGGTTGCCGCACTCTCGTGCCGCCCTTCACGCGACCTATCTCATTGGCTGAGGATGCCCAGATGGCCGGCCGCTCCATCCGTTCGTTTACCGTGTTGCCCCGACTCCCCGACCGACTCCGCCCGCTCCAATCGCTCGCGTACAACCTGTGGTGGTGCTGGAACGCGGATGCGGTCGCGCTGTTCCGCCGCGTAAACCCGGACCTGTTCGAGGCGCTCGACCACAGCCCCATCCGCTTGTTGGGCGCCACCGACCAGACCCGCTACGAAGAACTCGAACACGACGACGGGTTCCTCGCGCACATGGACCGCGTCGCCGCGGCGCTCGACCACTACCTCAAAGCGCCGACCTGGTATCAAGAGCGGCACGCTGGTGACGAGGCCCGCATCGGCTACTTCTCCGCCGAGTTCGGCATCCACGAGAGCGTGCCCGTGTACTCTGGCGGTTTGGGCGTGCTCGCCGGCGATCACCTGAAGAGTGCGAGTGACCTCGGCCTTCCGCTCATGGGCATCACGCTCATGTATCGCGAGGGGTACTTCCGCCAGTACCTCAATATGGACGGCTGGCAACAAGAGCGCTACCCCGAGAACGACTTCTTCACGCTCCCGCTGACGCCCGAACTCGATTCCGGCGGCAAACCACTACTCGTCACCGTCCCACTACCGGGACGCGAGGTGGCGCTCAAAGTCTGGCACATTCAGGTGGGTCGCGTCCCCCTATATCTCCTTGACGCGAACATTCCGCAGAACAAGCCCGAAGACCGCGCGATCACTTCGCAACTGTACGGCGGTGACCATCACACGCGGATCCAGCAGGAGATCATCCTCGGCATCGGCGGAATCCGCGCGCTTCGTGCAATGGGCCGCATGCCGACCGTGTGCCACATGAACGAGGGTCACGCAGCCTTTACTGGCCTGGAACGCATCAGGCTTTTGATCGAAGAACACGGGTTGGACTTCGCTACGGCCTACGAAGCAGTAAAGGCCGGGACGTGCTTCACAACGCACACTCCGGTGCCCGCGGGCAACGACTCGTTCCCGGTTCAGATGGCCGAGCAGTACCTGGGCGAGTACATGGCGAAGATGGGCATCGACCGCGCCGCGCTCGTGTCCCTGGGCCGGCAGCACCCGAGCAACGAACAGGAACCGTTCGGGATGACGGTGCTGGCGCTAAAGTTGGCGAACGTGTCCAACGGCGTGAGCAAGTTGCACGGCAGTGTATCGCGCCGGATGTGGAAAGAACTGTGGCCGGAACTGCCCGCGGGCGAAGTGCCGATCACGAGCATCACCAACGGCGTCCACACGCAGAGCTGGCTCGCCCCGGAGTTCGCACAACTCTATGACCGCTACCTCGGCATTCAGTGGGAAGGGCGCCCCACAGACTTCGCCATCTGGAAACGCGTCGAGCAAATCCCAGACGGCGAACTGTGGCGCACACACGAGCGCGGGCGAGAGCGACTCGTCGCGCTGGCCCGCGCGCGGTTGCGGGCGCAGCTCAAGCGCCGAGGCTCGCCGCCATCGGAGGTCGAAGGCGCCGACGAGGTACTCGACCCGGACGCGCTGACCATCGGTTTCGCAAGGCGGTTCGCGACCTACAAGCGCGGCGACCTGATCTTCCGCAACGCGGAGCGGATCGCGGCGCTGGTGAACAGCAAGGACCGCCCGGTGCAGTTCATCTTCGCGGGCAAGGCGCACCCGCAGGACCGCGGCGGCAAAGAACTAATCCAGCGCGTCGTCCAGCAGTCGCGCAAAGCCGAGTTCCGCAAGCGCGTCGTGTTCATCGAAGACTACGACATGAGCGTCGCGCGATACCTCGTGCAAGGCGTGGACGTGTGGCTGAACAACCCGCGGCGCCCGCTCGAAGCGTCCGGCACCAGCGGCATGAAAATCTGCGGTAACGGCGGGCTGAACCTCAGCATCCTCGACGGCTGGTGGGTTGAGGGGTATGACGGTGACAACGGCTGGGCGATCGGCGCCGGTGAGGAGTACACGGACCTCGCGTACCAGGACGACGTTGAGAGCCGCGCGCTGTTAGACCTCATCGAGCAGGACATCGCGCCGACGTTCTACAAGCGAGATGCGGGCGGACTCCCCCGCGAGTGGATTCGGCGCATGAAACGGTCGATCATGAGCCTCGTGCCGGTATTCAACACGAACCGCATGGTGGAGCAATACACCGAGAAGTGCTACGTGCCAAGCCACCGGCGCACGGCCAAACTCAGTGCGAACCACCTTCAAGGCGCGAAGGAACTCGCGGCGTGGCGCCGGCGAGTGGCTGCGGACTGGGCACAGGTGCGCGTCGAAACCGTCGACGCGTCGACGGGGGACGCGCTGCGAGTGGGCGCGACGTTCCCTGTGAAAGTCCGCGTCCACTTGGGGCCGTTCCGGCCTGACGAGGTCGAAGTGCAACTGTGTCATGGCGTACTCGACGCGCGCGGGGACATCTCGGACCCGAACACGATGCCGCTCGACTCGAACGGCACCGCGAGTGGCCCGAGCGTGGTGTTTAGCGGGCAGGTACCGTGTCGCACGAGCGGTCAGTTCGGATTCGGCGTCCGCGTGCTGCCAAAGCACCTGAACTTGCCACATCTGTTCGAGCCGGGTCTCGTGACGTGGGGCTAATGTCCAGGTAGGTGCCGCTTGCCGAGCGGCACGCCCGCACAACTCGTTTCGCTTGGAGAATCTCCGCGACACTTAACCGCAGGCGTTTGTGTGCTGTTCGGCAAGCGGCACCTACTACAAGTCGCGTATCGGCTTGCTCGCTGCTTCCCCGACGACAGTCATCCACACCCGCACGCGCCAGCAAGTGACTACGCCGTTGGTCACGTAAGGGTCACCCGCCGCGAACGCTTCCACAGGCGCGGGCGAATCACATCGGAACAGCAGAACTGCGCCGTCGGCGGGTTCCGCGAGCGCTCCGCCCAGCACCAATTCCCCACGATCGGCCGCCGCCCACGCGTGAGCCAGGTGCGCCGCACGGAACGGAAGTCGCCGCGCCACGTAATCTGGGACCACGTCATAGAACAGCAAATAGTGCATCACCTACCCTCACAAACGAAACCACCGCCACGATTCGTCCACCGGACCGGTGTGCGTGGGCAAGTCTCGCGGTTCTCTCTCCATCGTCGCGGAAGTGCGGACGATATTCCACTCGTTCCCGCACGTAACGCCTCGGCCGCGTGTGGGAGTCTAACCGGTCACGATGACCGGCGAAACCTTCGAGTTCCACGGAAGGACATTCTGATGCGTAAGCTCCTCCTCGCTATCATCATGGCCGCCATCACGTTCACCGCTGCTTCGGGGTGTCGGACCGCCAATTCCAGCGGTTGCAGCAGTTGCGGTCACTAAAAGCCGAAAACGGAGCGGGCCGTGCGAAAACCAAAAGTGCGCGGCACGTTGATCACATGACTTGGTCGGGACGGAAAGCTGCGACCGTAAACTGAATTCCCCCCACGTCTTACCAGCGCCGGTTCCGCCCAGCGCCCCGAACCGATTGACAGCCACCCCTTCGTGACCAACATTTGCGTATCTACGTTGTGTTTGCACCGCAGTCGCAGGTGCGAAGAATGGCATTGGTGTCTATTACGCTCCCCACACTAGCCACGAGCAGCGTCCACTCGCTCCGGCGCGACGACGTACTCGCGGTTGTACTCGACCCGCGCCGCCTCCCGACCCCGCCAGCCGTGGCGCTCCAGGTGGTCAGCGCCGCGAGCCGCCCCGACTGTGACCCGAACGAGATCGTGAAGCTCATTTCGCAAGACCCTGGTCTGTGCGCGAAACTTCTGAAGGCAGTCAACTCCTGCCTGTACGGACTCAGCAAGCCGATCGCGTCGTTGGAGCGTGCCATCACCGTATTGGGCCTCGGTCCGGTACGCTCGCTCGCGCTGGGTCTGTCGATGCCCGCGATCAAATCCGGACCGTCGGACCCCGAAACGCGCGCCTACCAGATTACCTCGGTCGCGGGGGCGATCATAGCGCGAGACATCTCCGCTCGGATGCCGGGCACCTCCCCCGCCGACGATATGGTCGCGGGATTGCTCCGCGACCTTGGCGCGGTACTGCTCCAACAGGCCTACCCCGACGCCTGGCGCGACATGACGGCGCGCTGGGGGGACCGACTCCTCGCCCAACCGTGCGAGGTCGAAGAAGAAACGTTCGGCGTCAACCACGCGGAGGTGAGCGCCGAACTGCTCACGATCTGGAAGCTCCCGGCGGAAATCGTCGAACCAATCCGGTATCACCACAACCCGGAGCGGCTCGACGGGACCGAGAAGGCCATGAGCCGCCGGGCCGAGTTGCTCTGCTTCGCCGGGTTGATCGCGAACATCGATGTTCTTGCTCGCCACCCGAACGTGTTGGAGTACGTCCTCGACGTGGCTCGAACGCAGTACAGGCTTCCGAAACCGGAACTCATCTCGTTTATCCAGGGCATCGCCCCCAAGATCACCGAGTTCGGCGAGTTGCTGAACCGGGACGTGCGTGACTGTCCGAACTTTGCCGAGACGCTCGCAGCCGGTGGACAGGAGATGGTCAATCTCGCGGTGGAGACCAACCGGGCCCGGATGAGCGGGCCGGTGGCAACGCCCCGGCTGCGCCGCGTCGGCGTCACCACCCCTCCCCCCGCGGAACCTCGTCCGGTACGACCGGTGGCCCCAAGCGCCCTACGACCGCGCGCCGACGTGAGCCCCTCCGAGGACCTCGCACGCTTTACTGGCGGGCAAATCACGCACGGCATCGGTACCACAATTCCCACAATTCCCACCATTCCCGAGTTCCGCCCGGGATTCCTCGAACAGTTCCCCACATCTGGGTGCCGGTTGGGGGACTACGAACTGCGCGAGGTTCTCGGGCGCGGGGCGATGGGGGTCGTGTTCAAGGGTTACGAACCGAGCCTGGCCCGGTTCGTGGCGATCAAGATGCTCGGGGCCAAGACCTTTTCCGACCCGGTGGCGCGTGATCGCTTCTCGCGCGAGGCGCGCGCCGGGGCCGCGATCCAACACGAGAACGTGGTCACCATTTACGCGGTGCGCGAGGTCGCTGGTCTCGGGTATCTCGCGATGGAGTACGTCCAGGGTACCTGTCTGGACCGGTACATCCAGAAGAGCGGCCCATTGCCCATTGCTACGATCACCAGGATCGCGCGGCAGATCGCGCTCGGCTTGTCGGCGGCCCACAAGAAGGGAATCATTCACCGCGACATCAAGCCCGCGAACATCATTCTGGAACAAGCATCGGACACCGCAAAGATCGCGGACTTCGGCCTGGCGCAGAACGGGAGCGACGTGAAGTTATCGCAGACCGGAGCGATTGTGGGTACGCCATACTTTTTGGCGCCCGAGTTGATTCAGTGTCAGCCCGCGAGTGTGGCGTCGGACCTATTCAGCCTCGGCGGCGTGTTCTACTCGCTCTGTACGGGGAACCCGCCCTTCCCGGGGAACGTGTTAGCGGCCGTCCTCTACGCGGTCTGTTCGGCGACTCCCGCCCCGTTCAAACAGGTCCGCTTCGATCTTCCCGTATGGCTCGAAGCGATCGTGATGCGACTCCTCGACAAGAACCCGGCGCAGCGGTTCCGCTCCGCCGCGGAAGTCGCTGACGCGCTGTCGAAGCACACGAGAGAGCATGCCTAAGACGTGAGCGTGGCCCTCGCGTTGGGAACCCGCCACCATTTCTTCAGTGACTTTCGTGGGGTACTTCAGATCGTGGTGGAACACGGGATCGGGAAGATGAAGGTGTTGCGGATCGCCGCCGAGCGGTATCGGAACCCGCGCCGACGACCAACCGTCAGGGAGCGAACGTTCACACGCTCCCTGATGGCTGACAGTTCATGACATCTTTGGGCTTGACACGGGAAACCTTGGAAAACTCAGCGGTTTTCGTTTGGGTGGGATGCGGGTTGATGGCTGAAACTATTCGGTCGCCTGAGTCACAAACCATTCCCCACATTGCACTTGCTATGTCAACTCCAAAGATGTCATGAACTGTCAGAGCTTACGGCTTCGGCGCGTCCGGTTTCTTTTCGTCCTTCTTTTCTTTCGCGGCCTTCAGCACCTCGAGCGGGAACGTGGTGCGGTCGGACAGCAGCACGAGCAGCGCGCCGGCGGTGCAGAACGTCTTGCCGGTGATGCAGTGGTGACCCTGCCAGCTTCCGTCCTTGTCCTGCGCCTTCTCCATCCCCTTGAGCATCTTCGTGTCCCACTCCTCCCAATCCTTGCCGCCCTTGAGGAGAAGCGCTTCGCTGATGTTCATGAAGCTGAGGAACTCTTCGCCGCCGTTGTTCCCGAACCCGGCCACGAAGTTGTCGTTCTTCACCTGCTTCGCGAGATTCTCTTGAACCTTGTCATTTGCTTCGTCAGCCTTCTTCACTTCTTGGAGCGTCTTTTCGGCCTTTTCTTTCTCTTCCTTTGGTGCCTTCGTGTCCTTCAGAACTTCTTTGGCCTTCTCGGCGTCGCGTCGGAGGCTGTTGAGGATGTCCTGCGAGTTGCCGGCGCCTTGGCTCTGGGCGTACAGGCCGATGCCCGCGTCGCCGGCGCGTCCGGCTGTCGGAACCGGTGAAGACGCCAGAGGTTTCGCGGGTGTGCCGGAGAGCTTTCCGAACACGTCGAAGAACCTTCCCGCCTCGACGGGAGCGGCAGGTTTCGCCGCGACCGTGACCGGGGCCGCGCCCGTCGTCGCCGAGGTGGACTGCGCCAGCGCCCGCTTCAGAACCACGTCATCGACCACTGCGCCGCGCTCCTTCGCACGAGCGAGGCCCTTGTTGCAGATGCCCATCGACAGCGTCGAGGCCCAGCCGCTGTTGTTCGCGAACCCGCCGTCGGCGGTCTGGTGCCGCACGATCTTGGTCATGGTCTTTTCGAGCGCCGCGATGAGCTTCTTTTCCTGGTCGCCGGACTTGCCGCGGAACTCGGCCAACACGAGGTTCACGAGGAACGTGTCCACGTACGGCCCGATTTTGCTCTGAAGTTGCGTGTTCTTCACGTCGGTGACGTAGAGCGAATCCTTGTCGGCCTTCTCGACGCGCGCGATGACGAACGCGAGACCCTTCTTCACGTTGTCCTTGTAGGTGCCTTCGGTTGCGGTGTTGCCAGCGCGGAGCAGCGCGAGCAGCACGAAACACGTGTTGCCGATGTCCGACGGGTCTTCGACCTTCGCGCCCTCGACGCGGCCCGCGCCGCCGCCGGTGCGCCAACCGCCGCCCTGGTTCCAGCCGCCGTCTTCCTGTTGGCTCTTGACGAGGAACTCCAGACCCTTCTTGACCGCGGCGCTGAGTTCCTTCGGCTTCACCGCGAAGTCGGTCTTCACGATCGTGTCGCCGATCTTCACCGGGGCGACGTCTTTGTCGGGTTTCGACTCCGTCATCGGGTTGTTGCCGGGAACCTTGTCGCCACGGCCCGGGAGCCGCGGCTTGAGCGGGTCGTCCGGCAGGATGGGGAGTGCGCTGGTCGGCGGTTTGAGTGGCTTTTCGTCGGCGAGCAGGAAGTTGGTGCCCAGGATGCCGCCGGCGCCGAGCACGGCGGAGAGGGCCAGTGGACGGATTAGCTTCTTCATGGGTCGCGCCTCCTGGAATGGAGTTGAGAACGGGAGGAGAGGGTGAACTGTCGGCAGGCTCCCGCACCTGCGCACGCAGTCTACACAATCTGACGAGCGAGGTGGGTAACGGGTTGGTAACTGCGCTGATGCGAAGACCCCACCCCCACCCTCCCTGCAGGGAGGGGGTTGGGGGGTAGGTTCTTCAAGAGTGTTGCGTCTCGCGCTCGAATCGGCGATATTCAAGCGGTCCCTCCCGCCGAGAGCGCTGCCATGCCCACCTTCAGCCATCCCACGCTGTCCCGTCGCGATGCCATTCAAGCCGGGGCCGTTGGGCTGCTCGGTCTCGGTCTCGGCGATCTCAACACGCTGCGCGCTGAGCGGAAAGACTCGGGGGGCTTACGCCCCCCGCTCGCCAAGAGCGTGATCTACGTCTTCCTTTCGGGCGGGCTGGCGCAGCACGAGAGCTTCGACCCGAAGCCGGACGCGCCCGACGCGATTCGCGGTGAGTTCGGCACGACCGCGACCAAGACGGTTGGTCTGCGCATCACCGAACACCTGCCGAAGCTCGCGGCGTGTTCGGATAAGTGGTGCGTGGTTCGCTCGCTCACGCACAAGTCGAACGACCATTCACTGAGTCACCACATCATGTTGACCGGGCGCAGTGATGCGCCGGTCGGCTTCAACCCGAGTCTGCCGAAACCGAGCGATCATCCCAGCCTCGCGGCCATCGCGGGCGCGGTCACGAAGGCACGCAACAACCTGCCGCCCGCGATCGTGCTGCCGGACCGAATCGTTCACAACACCGGGCGTGTCATCCCGGGGCAGTTCGCCGGTGTGATGGGCCGCGCCCGCGACCCGTGGTTCCTCGAAGCCAGCGCGTTCGAGCCGAAGGCCTACGGTGCGTACCCGGAGTACGAGTTCGACCACCAACAGCGCCCATTTGAAGCGAAGCGGCGCGCGTTCACGCTTCCTGATCTCAGTTTGCCGCAGGGCGTGGACGGCGACCGGTTCGGCGGCCGGCTCGACATCCTCAAACACCTCGACGCTCAGCGGAAGACCCTCGAAGACAACGCGAACGCCGGCGCATTCAGCCGCTCGCGCGCGGACGCGGTGAGCCTTCTAACGGACGCTCGCGTGCGGGCCGCGTTCGACCTGAACAAAGCGCCCGCGAAAGACATCGAGCGCTACGGCAACAACGCGTTCGGCTGGTCGCTGCTGATGAGCGCGCGCTTGGTCGAAGCTGGTGTGAATCTCGTGCAGGTGAATCTCGGTAACAACGAGTCGTGGGACACGCACGGCAACGCGTTCCCGCACCTGAAGGACAAACTGCTCCCGCCGACGGACAAGGCGCTCTGCGCGCTGCTCGACGATCTGGAACAGCGCGGGCTGCTCGACGACACGTTAATTGTGATGGCGGGCGAGTTCGGGCGCACGCCGCGAATCAGCACGCTGACGCAGCACTACAAGGGGCCGGGTCGTGACCACTGGGGTTCGGTGCAAAGCGTGTGGCTCGCGGGTGGCGGTGTGAAAGGCGGTCGCGTGGTTGGTTCGTCCGACAAGACCGGCGGCTACCCCGCGACGGATCCGCAATCGCCGGAGAACTTCGCCGCGACGATCTACGACGCGCTCGGCCTCCCGAAGACGGCCGCGTGGACGGACGCCGAGAGCCGCCCGCACCACCTCTACTACGCCGATCCCATGCCCGTGGGTTGACGAAACCCGCGAAGCCGCAAGCGGCGAATTGTCGCCGCTTGCGGCTTCGCGGGCCGCAACCAACCGCTCTAGCCGAAGGTCGCTTACCGAGGGGATAACCAAAGCGCCACCTTCGGAGGGTTTCGCATGTCCGGTCGTCATTTCACGGTTGCCGAGTACCAGAAACTGATCGCGGTCGGAATCTTGACGAAGGACGACAAGATCGAGTTGATCGAAGGTCGGCTCGTCGCCCGCGAGCCGCGCGACCCGCCACACGATGGAACGGTCGGGATCGTCGCTGACGTGCTGAATGCGGTGCTGCCCGAGGGATGGGACTACCGGTGTCTGTCGTCACTCGAATTGCTCGACAGCGTACCCGAACCGGATTTCGCCGTCGTGCGCGGTGGCGGTGACCGGCGAACCTACATGACGCACCATCCCACGCCCGCTGATACCGCGCTTGTGATCGAAGTTTCAAACTCGACACTCGCATTCGATCAGCGCGACAAGGCCCGCATCTACGCTCGCGCGGACGTCGCGTGCTACTGGATCGTCAACCTCGAAGACCGACGCATCGAAGTTCACACGCAGCCGTCCGGGCCGGGCGATTCGCCGGCTTACGCCACCGTTCAGAACTACGCCGTTGGCGACGCGGTGCCGCTCGTATTCGATGGAACGACGGTTGCGAGCATTCCCGTTGCCGACCTGTTGCCGTGACTTGTCCGCTTCACTTCGCTCGCTTAGACTTCCCGATAGCACGGAACCCGACTCGGAATACTTACGCTTCGCGCGGAGGAACCCTCTCATGGCCACCGATACCACCTTCCGCGGGCATGTCTACGACGACATCACGCAGACGTTCGGCAACACCCCGTGCATTCGGCTTCGCAAGGTCGTGGGCGACGCGAAGGCCACCGTCATCGGGAAACTGGAGAACTTCAACCCGCTGTGGTCGGTGAAGGACCGCATCGGGGTCGCGATGATCGACGCGGCGGAGAAAGCCGGGAAGATCAAGCCGGAAACGCTCATCATCGAGCCGACCAGCGGCAACACCGGGATCGGGCTGGCGTTCACGTGCGCGGCTCGCGGGTACAAGCTCACGGTGACGATGCCCGAAAGCATGTCGCTCGAACGTCAGCGGCTCCTGAAGGCGCTGGGCGCGCAACTGATCCTCACGCCGCGCGAACTCGGGATGAAGGGCGCGGTGTCGCGTGCGATGGAGTTGTTCCAGGAGTACGGCGGCGAACCGAAAGCGTTCATCCCGCAGCAGTTCAAGAACCCCGCGAACCCGGACATTCACCGCAAGACGACCGCCGAAGAAATCTGGCGCGCGACCGGCGGGACGATTGACATCCTCGTGAGCGGTGTGGGCACCGGCGGCACGATTACCGGTTGCGGGGAAGTGTTGAAGTCGCGTAAGCCGTCAGTGAAGTGCATCGCGGTGGAACCGACGCAAAGCCCGGTGTTGACGCAGCACATCGTTCAGGGCATCCCGAAGGATCAGGTGAAGCCGCTCGGACCGCACAAGATTCAGGGCATCGGGGCCGGGTTCATTCCCGACGTGCTGAACTGCGCGATCATCGACGAAGTGGTTCAGGTGACCGACGACGAAGCGTTCGAGATGGGTCGTCGTTTGGCGAAGGAAGAAGGGATGTTGTGCGGCATCTCGTGCGGCGCCGCCGCGACCGCCGCGGTGAAGGTCGCGCACCGTCCCGAGAACGCTGGCAAGGTGATCGTGGTGATCCTGCCCGACCTCGGCGAACGCTATCTCAGCACCGCGCTCTACCCGCAGGAGTAGGGGAAAACTACGCTTCCGTTTCTGGCTCGACCATCGACGCTTGGCGCAAAGCCAGAAACGCTTGTTTGAGAGCGAAGCTTACCGCGCTGTCTGCCGCGCTCAACACAAGGGCTTGATACGCGTCGAGAAACGCGACGCGGTGCCGGTGGAACAAGTGGAGGAAGTGCCGCACGAAGCCCAAGCAATCGAGGATCGCGAACTCAATGCCGTTGGTTGTTTGATAGACACTCGAAGCATACTCGCGCACCGTGGGGTCGATGGCGTCCGTTGTCACAAAGATGTAGTTGTGGAGCGCGGGTAGACGTGGCAGTTTCTCGATTGCGTGGTTGATGTCCCAGATTGTCACAGCCTTTCGCTTCATCTCGTAGACCGTGAGAACCTTTTCGTCGGAAGTCAGGCAGATTTCAACGTCCCCGCCAGCGCCCGTTTGTTCGTCGGCGGCGTTGTGAGATGAGAGCGGTTTTGCCTGCTCACCGAGCAACGCGCAGACGGCTTGGTACGCAGCGCTCACAATCAGCACGGGCAACCGACTGGAGTGCGGGCAAGCGAGGTGCTGCTGGAGAAGGTTAACGATGCCTTCGGAGGAAAGCGGAATCGTCGCGCCCGTTGGGCGCAACGAAGCTTGTAGCGCGGCGAGTTGTGCATCTCTTTCGGCACGCAGACGCAGCAGCACGCGAAAGGTATCGAGCAGCACCGCTTCCGCCGTTTCACGGTCATCCGCTACTTCTTCGAGGAGGTGGAGCGCGTCGGCGTACAACTCGCGCGGACGTCCGATCACTGCTTTGTCGGGCGTCAGCGTGTAGTCGATGTTGCGAAGCGCCGGTGTCAGGAACGCAGTCGTGGAGTTGACCGGTAGTCGGTGAGCTTGAATGAGGGCTGACAAATAGCCTTCATCATAGGAGCGTCCGGAGAATGTTCCGGGTTCCGATATTTCCGTGTAGGGTCGGCGCGGATCGACCATCGGTTGATGCATCTTCGCCAACATGCACGCCAGAACCAAGCGGACACAGGCCCGGTTGCGCGTGTCGCGTGCGACACGATCGATCCGGTCTTGGTTTTCTTGCTCGATAACGGCCCAAGCATCGGGATCGGCTTGAGCCGTGGCGAGTACCTCCTCAAGCAATTCAGTCGGCGTCATCGAACAGCCCTTGAGGTTCTTGCTTGTGCCGGTGGATAGCGACCGACTTCGGGTCGTAATTCGTCCACAGAACTTCGACCCGCGTGTCTTTTGTTGAGTGGATGGTGCGGGCTTCCGAAACGTGTTTCTTCCAACGCGGCTTCGGGTACAACTCGGCCATGAGCGGGCAGTCGTAGTTCGAGAGAGCAACCAGTCCTTTAACCGCGTTGAGACCCTTTGCGAGTTCTCGGTGCGCGTGGTCAGTCATTTCGTGGCCGTAGGCTTTGTCGTCGCCGCGGGTTTCGTGAATGTATGGCGGATCGCAGTAGAACAGAGTTGTCGGTGCGTCGTAAAGCCGGATCACGTCGAGCGCGGGACGGTTTTCGATTTGCACGCGGAGCAGTCTGTCCGCGATCTCCGGTAACTGTTCGACGCCGCCGAGCCACCGGCTCACAACTCCGCTCATCCCGGCTCGGCTGGTATCCTTGCAGTTCGCCCAACGACCGAGGCTCGCAGTCTGTGCGAGACCGGTGCGAACCTGGCGCGCTCGAACGTAAAAGCGGCGGGCGCGCTCGACTGCCGAAAGCGACGAGTCCACCTCACACGCGAGGCCGAATTCTTCGCGCGAAAACGGCGTCAGCCCGATCTTCTCGACAAGAGCTTCTTTTTCGTCGCGGAGAACGCGAAAGAAGTTGGCGACTTCGCCATCGAGGTCGTTGTACGTTTCGACCGGCGAAGGCGGTCGGTTGATGAGGACAGCGCCAGACCCGGCGAACGGTTCGCAGTAGTGGTGACACGTCGGAAGGAGCGGCAACAGCCAATCGAGGTGTGAATACTTCCCGCCGTACCACCCGAAGGCGATGAGCTTCCGCCCGCTTCGGGCTGTCGCGACTGGCGGTGGTGCGTTCCGTCGGCGGGCCATTCGGTACTCCTTCGGGAGCTCTGCGGTTGAGCTCTCATGGCGACAGCTTAACACAACCCGCTTTCGCGCCGGTATCTCGTTTCCCGATGCAACGCGCTTTCTCACCACTTCGACTCTTCGCGCGGCGGCGGCCCATCCGTTACAATGCTTACCGCCACACCTCGCGGGTACAGTAGAGCCGGTCGAGACACGAACTCGTCCTGACACGGAACCGGTGCCACCACGGAGAAACCCTCGATGCCCAGCCCGTTTCCCGGTATGGATCCGTACCTCGAAACGCCGAAGCTCTGGCCCGCGTTCCAGCACCAGTTGCTCGCGTGCCTCTACCAGATCCTCTTTCCGGGACTCGTGGACCGCTACCGCGCGCGTGTCGGCACGCGCACCTACGTTTCCGAAACGCCGCTGTTCACGTCGATCATCCGCGAACAGTATGCGGAGGAGTACATCGAGATTCGGAACCGCACCGATGGCGATCTGGTCACGCTGCTCGAAGTGGTCAGCCCCGCGAACAAGACCACGCCCGCCGGTCGGCAAGCGTATCTCGATGCGCGCCAACAAGCCGTTCAGCAGAAGGCCGGGATCGTCGAGATCGATCTCATCATGCAGGGGAAGCCGCTGCTCACGTATTCGCGTGACGGGTTGCCAGAGTACGACTACGCAGTCACTGTGACGCGATCCAACACACCCGACCGCTACGAGATTTACACGTCCACGCTCCAGAAGAAGTTGCCGAAGTTCAAAGTCCCGCTCGCGGCCGACGACCGCGACGCGCTCCTCGACCTTCAAGCCGCGTTTGTGCGCGCCTACGATCTCGGTAACTTCGCGAACCAGATCGACTACAAAGGTGCGCCACCGCCCGATGTGCCCTTCACCAACGCTTCCCGCACGTGGACCGAAGAACTGTTGAAGCAGATGAAATTGCGATAAGATGTGGGCAGAGGACTTCGCCCCTTTGGGTCGAACGTTAAACGGCGCGTGTCATACCGAATCGCGTTGAATGGTATCACTCTCTTCTGTTCGCTCCTGTCCTCTGTCTTTTGTTCTCTGTCCTCTTCTGAGGCAAGACGCGAATTCCGTGTCTTCTGGTGAAACCTGTCGTCCGTAGGAGAGAGGATTGTCGGCTTTTTTGCCGAGTCTGTCTATTGTTCGGGAAAAGTCGGATTAAAATGTGGGATAGCTGAACCCGAGACGCACGGACTTGGGACCACGCACACTTCGCCGGTGGTTCGGGTCGCGAGGCGTGAGAATGGATCACTTCGCCCGAAGGATCGCCTACCGGCTAACCTGGAGTTCGTCAGTCGTGGGTACTTCCACGTATCCGCCCCTTTCGGCCGTCACTCCGTACCCGTCCCGGTCGGAAGTGGCGACTTCGCCACTCTTGTGGCGACTCCTCCTGAGTGGGGTCGTTTCGAGCGAAGAGTACGAGGTCCTCGAACCGCACGACCGCGACTCGGTGGATCGCTCTTCGACCGACGACCGCCTTCTCGATACCCTCGTTCGCACCAACTTGTTGACCGAGTTCCAGGCCGCGCGCGTGCGTGCCGGGCAGCTCCACGGGTTGGTGCTCGGCAACTACCGGTTGCTCGACCGCATCGGCGCCGGTGGCATGGGCGTCGTGTACCGCGCCGAACACCGGCAGTTGCGCACCATCGTCGCGGTGAAGGTGCTCAAGCCGTCGCCAGAGGTGAACGCCAGCCTGCTCGCGCGGTTCTTCGTCGAAGCACGGGCCGTCGGGCGGTTGAAGCACCCGAACATCGTCGTGGCCATCGACGCGGGCGAGGAACCGGCGCACGGCCCGGACGTTCCCGCCCAGCCGTACTTCGTGATGGAGTACCTCCAGGGCGTGGACCTGGAACGCGTCGCGACGCTCGGGCAACTGCCGGTCGAGTTCGTGTGCCAGATCGGGTACCAGATTGCTGATGCGCTCATCGAGGCGCACCGGCTCGGGCTGATTCACCGCGACATCAAACCGAGTAACATCCTGGTGAGTCCCGACGGGACGGCGAAGTTGCTTGACTTCGGTTTGGCGCGGCTGCCGGGCGAACAGCAGATCACGCGCAGCGGCGCGCAACTCGGCACCGTGGGGTACACGGCCCCGGAGCAGTCACGCAATGCCCATGCCGTGGATGCACGGGCCGACGTGTTCGGGCTGGGTTGCACGCTGTTCTACGCGCTCACTGGTCAAGCGCCGTTCAGCGATGTGATGGCGACGTTCGGTCCACCGCCGTCAGCCCGCGCGCGGCGCCCGGACGTGCCCGCTGGGTTGGACGCGGTTTTTAGTAAGATGATGGCCACCGACCCTGAACAGCGGTATGCCACGGCAGAAGCCGCGATGCGGGCTTTGTTCCCGTTCCTTCCCCACAACGTTGGGCTGCCTGCGGTCGTTGTGCCGTCCTTCGCACCGGCAGCGCTCGCGAACGTACCCCGCGCGGCGCCAGCGGAAGTTGCTTTGCACCCGACCACCCACACGGCGCTTGGTCGCGTTCTCATTGTGGACGATCAGCAGGACATCCGCCGGTTGTGCTGCGTCGCGCTCGGGGCCGAAGGGCTGGAGTGCGACGCAGTCAGTAACGGGCCGGACGCCGTCGCGCGTGCGAGCGAGCACGCTTACGACCTCGTATTGCTCGACGTGGACTTGCCCGGGTTCAGCGGTGAAGAAGTGTTGAAGCGCCTGCGCCAGCGCCCGCCGACGCGGAACCTCAAGATCGTGATGTTTTCCGGGGCCGCGAGTGGGGACGAACTGTCCCGCATCATGCTCGCGGGGGCCGACGATTTCCTCACCAAACCGTTCAGTGTGGTACAACTTCGAGCGCGTGTGAAGGCCGCACTGAGGTTGAAGGACGCGCAGGACCGCTACGACGTGCTGAACC
Source organism: Singulisphaera sp. GP187 (assembly GCA_945905925.1). Taxonomy (GTDB): domain Bacteria; phylum Planctomycetota; class Planctomycetia; order Gemmatales; family Gemmataceae; genus Gemmata. The sequence continues at coordinate 18,756 of CAMDQN010000048.1, read as the reverse complement.
GCGAACTGCTCACGGTGAACGCGGAACTGGAACAGGTGATCGAGGCCCGCGACGGCGAACTGATCCGCGCCCGCAACGGCTTGGTGCTGGCGCTCGCGAAACTGGTGGAACACCGGTCCGCAGAGACCGGGAAACACCTGCTCCGGTTGCAGCGGTACTGCCGTGTTCTCGCGGAGGATGCCGCGGCCCTGCCCGCCTACTCCACCACGATTGACGGGAACTTCATCCGCGTGCTGGAAGACGGGGTTCCGTTGCACGACATCGGCAAGGCGGCGCTGCCCGACCACATCCTGAACAAGCCCGGCCCGCTCGACGCGGGCGAGCGACTCCTGATGCAGGCGCACGCCACTATCGGCGCGGACACGTTGCGCGAGGTAGCGCGCCAGCACCCGTTCGCGACCGGGTTTTTGCACGTTGCCATCGACATCGCGAGGAGTCACCACGAGCGCTGGGACGGCACCGGTTACCCGGATCGGCTCGTTGGTGAGAGTATTCCGCTGGTTGCGCGCCTGGTTGCGATCGCTGACGTGTACGACGCGTTGCGGAGCCGGCGTGTGTACAAACCGGGGCTGTCGCACCACACCACCGTGCTCACCATGACCGACGGCTCGCCGGGCCACTTCGACCCGTCGCTGTTGGACGTGTTCGTTCGCGTGGCTCCGCAGTTTGACCGCGTCTTCCGCGAAGTCGGCGAGTGAATAGTAGCAGGCACACTCCGTGTGCCGTTGCTTCGCAACTCAAGAACGCCTCGCAGTTCTGGTCTCGTAACCATGGCACGGAGTGTTGAAACACCTCCCCCCATCCTGCCGTTGCACCGCGTCGCACGCGACGTAAGATGGAACAATCGCGCACTGAGCGCGACCCGTTCCCTCACTCCCCGCCGATGCGGGAAAGGCTCCTTTGATGGCCAAGCCCCCCGACCGCCGCGGCCCCGACGCGTCCGACATTAACCCCGCCTGGAAGCTCCACGACGCTTTCGAGACCTACGGCGTCAAGAACTGGGGCAAAGGGTACTTCGGCATCAACAAACAGGGACACGTCACCGTCCACCCGGACAAGAATTCCGAACGCAGCATCGACCTCAAAGACCTTGTCGATCAGATCCGCACCCGTGGCATCCAGCCGCCCCTTCTGCTCCGCTTCACGGACATCCTGCAACACCGCATCGGCGAAATTGCGTCCGCGTTCGAGAAGTCCCGCACCGAGTACGGGTACACCGGCGACTACCATTGCGTGTACCCAATCAAGGTGAACCAGCAGCGGCACGTCGTCGAAGAGGTGTTGAACTTCGGCAAGGGACACAACTTCGGGCTGGAGGCGGGTAGCAAGCCGGAGTTGCTTGCGGTGCTGGCGCTCACCAACGGCGTGGACACGCCCATCATCTGCAACGGGTTCAAGGACGACGAGTTCATCCGAATGGTGGTGATGTCGAAGAAGATCGGGAAGAACATTATCCCGGTGGTGGAGAAGTTCACCGAGTTGGAACTGCTCGTGAAGTACATGGAAGAGCTGGGAGTGCGGCAGCCGATCGGCGTGCGCGTGAAACTCGCGAGCCGCGGCAGCGGCCGGTGGCGCGGCAGTGCCGGTTACCGCTCCAAGTTCGGCCTCACGCTCACTGAAGTTCTGGAAGCCTACGAGTTCCTGAAGAGCAAGGATCTGGGTGACTGCCTGCAGATGACCCACTTCCATATGGGTTCGCAGGTGTCGGATATTCGCAAGGTGAAGGACTCGCTCTCGGAAGCTGCTCGCGTGTATGTCGAACTGTACCGGCTCGGTGCGGGCTTGAAGTACATCGACGTGGGCGGCGGGTTGGGCATCGACTACGACGGCTCACAGACCGCGTTCGAGTCGAGTACCAACTACACGCTGCAAGAATACGCGAACGATGTCGTCTATCGAATCAAGTCGGTGTGCGACGAAGCCGGCGTGCCGCACCCTGCGATCATCTCCGAGAGCGGCCGGGCCGTGGTTGCGTACCACTCGGTGCTCGTGTTCGACGTGCTCGGTACGAGCGACTTCGACAAATGCACTGCGCCGGAGTCTCTACCTGAAGACGCGCCCGAACCGATCCGCGACCTGTATTCCAACTTTCGCGAACTGAACAAGAAGAACTTCATCGAGTACTACCACGACGCCGTGGACCAGATGGAGAAGACGCTCTCACTGTTCAACTTGGGGCACCTCACGATCGAGTTGCGCGCGCTCGCGGAGCGGCTGTTCTGGGCGTTCGGCCGCAAGTTGCAGCGCATCGTCCGCGACCTTGACTACGTGCCGGAGGAACTGAACGGTCTCGACAACCTGCTCTCGGATACCTACTTCTGCAACTTCTCGGTGTTCCAGAGCATGCCCGACTCGTGGGCGATCAAGCAGTTGTTCCCGATCATGCCGATCCACCGCTTGACGGAAGCTCCGACCCGTCGCGGCGTGTTGGGCGACATCACGTGCGACAGTGACGGCAAGATTGATCAGTTCATTGACCTGCGCGACGTGCGCAACACGCTGGAACTCCACCCGTACAACGTGAACGAGGCGTACTACCTGGGCGCGTTTTTGCTGGGCGCGTACCAGGAGATTTTGGGCGACCTGCACAACCTGTTGGGCGATACGAACGCGGTTCACGTGTCGCTGGCAGACGACGGGACGCCGAGCATCGACTCGGTGGTGAAGGGCGACACCGTGACGGAGGTGTTGAACTACGTGCAGTACTCGGCGGAGAAGTTAACGGACCGGATGCGGAAGGACGTGGAGAAGGCAGTGAAGCACGCACGCATCACCGCGGCGGAAGCGCGTCAGTTCCTCCGTTTCTACGAGAACGGGCTGGAGGGTTATACTTACCTCGAAGAGCCGACGGCGTAACCCAAGTTCGCTGAAGGCGAGCGTGCGCGGTGACTCCATTTCGCCTCAACTACACCTTGTCGCGGCGGCAGCGGCTTGCGACCGAAATCATGCCGTGGCTCCCGGCCGTGGCCGCGTCGCTCGGGTTCGTGGTCGGGGCGGCCTTTCTTGCGACGACCGCGTCTCCGTGGTTCCTGTTGCTGCTCCTGATCCCGCCGCTGGTGTATCGCGGATTGGTTGTGTTTGTTTTCGATCTCGTCGTTCGCGACGGGCGCGTGGTCGAAGTGTTTGCGGACGGGACGACCATCGAAGTCATTTCCGGCGTCGAGCGGCGGAAACTCCCGCTCGACGGCGTCTTCCAGGTGTTCCGGTCGGGCGACACCTGGACCGTGCTCCACCTCGACGGCTCCGTTCTCACGATCCCCGCCAGCGCGATCAGTGGCGAGCAAGTCGAGTACCTGAAGTCGTTCGCGCGGCGTGGGGCAGCGGCTCGAACTTGACGACCTGCTTGCGGTCGCGCGCTTCGCGGGTTACTCTCACATCCACCACTGAACTCCCCTCCGCTTTTTCAGGTGCCGTATGGCTCGCAAGTCCTCTCGTCGCGCGTTTCTCAAACAGACCGCCCTTGCCACAACCGCGGTGTTCGGTGCGCCGATGATTCTTTCCGCACGCGCACCGAACGAGAAGCTCGGGATCGCGGTCATCGGGTGCGGCGGGCAGGGTGGTGGTAACCCCGGCACCGCCGCGAGTGAGCGCCTCGTCGCGCTCTGCGACGTTGACGACAAGATCATCGCGAGCACGATCAGCAAACTCGGCGATAAGGTGAAAGACCCACCAGTGTTCCACGACTACCGCAAGATGTTCGACAAGCACGCGAAGGACATCGACGCGGTGCTGATCGCGACCCCGGATCACCATCACGCCCCGGCCGCGATCCGTGCCATTCGCCTGGGCAAGAGCGTCTTCTGCGAGAAGCCGTTAACGTGGTGCATCTACGAGGCCCGCACGCTCGCGACGGAAGCGAAGAAGAACAAGGTTCACACATCGATGGGCAATCAGGGGCACGCGGGCGAGGGTTATCGCCGGTTGTGCGAGTACATCTGGGCCGGCGCGATCGGCGACGTGACCGAGACTCACAGCACGTTGAGCCGCAACTTCGGCGGCAAGGGCGGGCGCCCGAAGGGCGAGAAGGTGCCCGAACACCTTCACTGGGACGAGTGGCTCGGGCCGGCGAGTCTCCGCGACTACCACGGCGGGCTGCACCAGTTCAGTTGGCGGAACTGGACCGAGTTCGGCACCGGTGTGATGGGTGACATGGGCTGTCACGTTCTCGATGGCACGTTCTGGGCGCTGAAACTCGCCGAGGCGAAGAAGTTCACCGTCGAGTGCGTGTCGCAGACCGGTGGCAGCAGCGAGATGTTCGCGCAGTACAACCACCTCCGCTGGCAGTTTGGTCCGCGCGGCAAGATGCCGGCGGTGACGATCAACACTTACGACGCGGACTGGCCGAAGGAAATCAAGGCGATGCTATACGACCTGAAGGACCGGCAGGATGGCGGCACGGTGTACGTCGGCACGAAGGGCGTGATGGTCACCGACACCTACGGCAACAACCCGCGAATGCTGCCGAAGGACAAGCACGACAAGTTCCCGGTGCCGGAGAAGACGATTCCGCGCTCGAAGTCGGGCGTGAAAGGCGATCTCATCGCGGCGTGCAAGGGCGGCGACGAACCGAGTTCGAGCTTCGACTACGCGGGGCCGTTCACGGAGTTCGTGCTAACGGGCACGATGGCAAGCCGCATCGGTGCGGGCAAACTGATCACGTGGGACGTGGAGAAGATGACCGCCGACCTGCCGGAAGCGAATGCGCTGGTGAAGCGCGACTACCGCAAGGGCTGGGAGGTGTAGGTTGTTCGTTTAGCGTTCGCCCCGACGGGACGATGGTTTTTGCTTTCGTCGTGCAATCTGTTTTCGCGCGGTCTTCATCAAGGCCGCGCAGTCGCTCGCCATCTCGAATGCTTCTTCCTGCGTTCGGCCTTCCTGTGATTCCCTTTGATAACTGCACTTGGCACGCGACACAACCATTCGCGTTCCGGTACACTAGCCCGCAACCCGCCTTCGTTCTCGCCGGAATACACTCGATGGAACTTACCGATCTCGCGTGGCCTGCGGTCGCCGCGCTGCCGCGAACAACGCCCGTTGTCTTCCCGATTGCCGCGCTCGAACAGCACGGCAAGCACATGCCGGTGTTCACCGACTCGCTTCTCCTCGGTGAAGTGGTCCGTCGCGTGAAGCTCGCGCCGGTGGCCGAGAAGTGTCTGTTCGCGCCGCTGCAATGGCTGGGCAACTCTCACCACCATCTCGACTTCCCCGGCACGCTTTCGGCATCGCCGCGGGCGTACCTCGACATCCTCAAAGACCTCGCGACGTGCTTCCTGTCGCACGGTTTCACTAGGCTCGTCTTCGTGAACGGCCACGGTGGGAATATCACACCCTATCAGCAAGCCTTGTTCGAGTTGAAGCAGGAACACCGCGACCGCCGCGACCTTCTGCTGCTTGGTCTCACCTACTGGGACTCGGCTGGTAACCCCGCGGAGAAGATCCCCGGTCTGGTTCAGAAGCGGATGGGCCACGCGTGTGAGTGGGAAACGTCGATGGTGCTGCGCCTGAACCCGAAGTTGGTGGTCGGCGACGTGGCGCAGGTGCCGGAGGTGCCATTTGGCAAGGCGTTCGAGCCGGGCCACCGCGCGTGGGTGATGCCGGACCGCAGCGAGCCGGGGCACATCGGTTACCCCGCGTCCGCGACCGCTGACAAGGGCGAATCGCTGTTCGCGCACTTCGCCGTGGGCGTGGCCGCGTATCTGGAACGCGTTGCGAAGTGGGACGGCAGTTGGGACTATTGATGATTGATGATTGAGAAGACGAACACGAGCCGCGAGCAAGGAAAACCGTGAGCAATCATCCCTCACCACTCACCTCTCATCTTTCCCCATGGCGCTGGTGGGTGTGCGGGGCGATGATGTTCGCCACGCTGCTGAACTACATGGATCGGCAGGTGCTTCCGCAAATCGCGACCGAGCTGAAGGATACCTACGGTCTTAACGACGCGCGCTACGGGCAGGTCGCGGGGAACTTCGCGCAGGCGTTCGCGTTCGGGTCGATCTTCTTTGGCTTCATCGCCGACCGCATTGGCCCGCGATTGCTCTACCCGTTCGTGCTGATCGGGTGGTCGGCTGCCGGACTCGCGACGCCGTTGATGCGTGATGCGGCGTTCGTGGCGCAGTTCGAGAAGCCCGGCGAACCGGGGAGCGGTGCGTATTACTGGTTGCTGTACTGCCGCTCGCTACTCGGTTTCTTCGAGGCCGGGCACTGGCCCTGCGCGCTGCTCACTGCGAGGCAGATTCTCGTGGCCCGGGACCGGCCGCTCGGGAACGGCTTGCTGCAAAGCGGGGCGTCGCTCGGCGCGATTCTGGTTCCGCTGTACGTGATGGCGGTGCGGAAGCTCGGCGGTGGGTGGGAGGTCGCGTTCTGGACCATTGGCGCGGCCGGTTTGCTGTGGGTTCCGTTGTGGCTCGCGCTGGTGCGTCGCCGCGATCTGTCTCAGGGGGAGACCCCTGTTGGTGAAGCACACGAGACGAGCGAAGAGAAGAAACAGGGGGCTTTCCCTGCTTCCCACCCCCGCTCGCCGTTTGAGTGGGTGCGGTTCGTGCGCGTGTACCTTACGCTGTTCGCGGTCATCCTCGGTATCGGGGCAAGTTGGCAATTCATTCGCGAGTGGCTGCCGAAGTTCCTGAAAGAGTCGCAAGGCTTCTCCGCGGATGTGGCCGACACGATTGTGCCGCTCTACTACATCTCGGCGGAACTCGGCTGCTTCGCGGCCGGCGCGCTGGTGCTGTGGCTGGTCGGGCGTGGCCGCGATGTGCATTCGGCTCGCGTGATCGGGTACGCGGTGTTCGCGCTCTTCACGGCGTCCGCGGCGTTGGCCCCGCTCGCCGGTGGGTGGGTCGGTGTCACGCTGATCGTCATCGCCGGCGCGGGTATCTTGGGGCTGCACCCACTCTACTACGCACTCGTGCAGGAACTGCCGGCGAAGCACATGGCGATCTTATCGGGGTCGCTAGCGGCGGTTGGGTGGCTCGTGGTCGCGGAGGTACAGAAGGGGATGGGCGCGCACATCAACGCGACCAAGAGCTACGACATCGGCTTCTACATCGCCGGGCTGGCCCCGCTGATGGGCTTGGTGGCGCTGCTGTTGCTGTGGCCCTCTTCTTCGAGTCGCAAGTCGTAAAGTCGAAGACTTTCGCCGCCCTGGTTTACGACTTGCGACTACTTACACGCTCTCAGGAACGCGACCAAATCGGCCAACTCTTGCGGCGTGAGTTGCTGCTCCATTCCCGCGGGCATCAGCGACACGGTGCTCGGGCTGATGCTCTCCACGTTTGCCCTCGCAATCCGCTCTTCCTTGTCCGACGCGACCACCACGATGATTTCGTCCGGTGCGTCTTTCTTCAGGACACCGTTGAGTACGCGGTCGTCGGTGGTGACCACGCGCACCGGTTCGTAACTGCGGACGAAACTCATGCTGGGAAAGATGATGGATTCGAGCAAGTCGCGCTCGGTGCGGATGCCGCCGATGCGCGTGAGGTCCGGTCCCGCGGTGCCGCCCACATAGCCGACCTTATGGCACGCGATGCACTGCGTCTTCGCGCTGTTAAACACCAACTGGCCACGCCGGATGTCGCCCGGCTTCAGGTCCGCGAGCAGCCTGTCGAGGCGCGCGGTTTCGCCTTTGCGCGCCTCGGCCAACTCCGCGTAGAGCTTCTCGGCCTCGTCCTTCACGGCCTTCGGGTACTTGTCCAGAATTGGCTTCACCATCTCGACGCGGATCGAGGGGCGGACCTTCGCGGAGCGGAGCGCGCGCGCCAGCGAGAGGCCCACGTTCGCGTCGGTCGATTTCTCGAACGCCGCGAGCAACTTGGACAGTTCGAGCGGATTCACGCCGCCAAGCGCGTTCGCGAGTTGTTCCAGTGATTTGGCGTCCAGCTTCGATCGCGTGAGCAATTCCGCGGCGGCGGCGCGAACCGGGCCAGGGTAGTTGTTGTGGACGTCGCGAATGACGAACTTCGCGTCGTCGTCCGAGATCGCCGCGCCGGGTGGGGCGGCGGCGCGCAGCGCGTAACCGAGTTCGGGCGGCGTCTCGATCTTCAACCGCTCGCGGTACTTCGTCACCGCGCCGGCGATCTCCGCGTGCTGCGCCGCGGTGGGCGGAGCCGACCGTAACACCGCGATTGCGTCCTTCACCGTCGCCGGGTCGCGCGAACAGAGCGCGAGTTGAACACCATCCTTCCACTCTGCCGGAAACGCTTTCAAGCCACTGCGCGCGAGGCCGCGAAGAATGGCCCGGTCCGCGGGCGCGATCGGCGTCGCGGCGAGCGCGTCGCCCACGGTCTTGCGCACCGCGTCCGTCTTCAGGAACGGCACCGCGCGGTTCACCAACTCGTCTTGCTCCGGTGGCGTCATCTTCTCGACGAGCTTGAATTTATCCTTGAAGTAGCCCGCGAGTTGCTCGCCCCACTGCGGGTGCCGGCTCGCGATCCACCACGCCGTTTCGCGCAAAGCCGCGTCCTTCGCGTCGAGTTCGGCGAGAACCGACTTCGCGTCGAGGCCGCTGTCGGGGATATTCTCCATCGCCGCGAGACACGCGCGGCGCACACGCGGGGATTTGTCCGTCAATCCCTTCGCGGTTTCCTTCGCGTCATTGATCTCGATGAGCGCGTAGGTGATCGCGTGGTCGAGTGTGCGATCGTTCGCGTCGTCCGCGAGGGCGGCCAAGAGCGCCGGGGTCGCTTTCGTGCTGCCGATCCGGCCGAGCGATTCGGCGGCCGCGCGGCGCGTGTGAAGGTTCGCATCACGGAGCGCGGCGACGGCCTCGTTCAGCCCTGCAGAATCCCGCTTGAGCGAGATTTCATGGAGCCGCGAGAGCGGTTGCACTGTCGGTTGTTGATGCTCCTTGTGCGCGCCGGTCTTCTTCACGCGGTAGATCGCGCCGGTCACGTCCGGCTTCACGAGTTGCGAGGTCGGGCAACACAGCTTGTACCAGCCGCCGGTATCGACGATGAGCAGCGAGCCGTCCGCGTCCTCGATCACGTCCGTCGGGTGAAAGTCGATGTTGTCCGACACCACGAAGTTCGAGTCGATCGTCTCGTAGGTCGAGCCTTTTGGAACGAGTACGTGCCGGCTCACTTTCCGCAGGTTGAACTGACAGCAGAAGATGTTGTTCGCGTAGTCCTTGCCGAACTGATCGGATTCGTAGCGGTGAAGGCCGCACGGCGCTGCCGGTCCCATGTGCGTGAGGACCGGCATCAGGTTTGGTGATGTCCACGGGTGTTCGTGAATCACGTCGTGATCCTTGCCGTACACGCCGCCATAGACCGCGTGAATCAACCCGTCGCGTTTGCCGCCGGCTGGGTGCTGGAAGAACGTGGTGCTGAAGATGATGTCGCCGCCGGGCGTGAACACGAGGTCAACCGGGTTGTCCATGCCGCCGGTCATCACTGGTTCGATGTTCTTGCCGTCCGGTGTCGCGCGGAAGATGTGCGACGCGCGTGTGGTGAATTTCTTCCCGTTCGCGAGCGTGTGTTCCTGCTTGGCGAACGCGCCTTTGCACCAGTAGATGTAGCCGTCTGGGCCGCGGTACGGGCCGTGCAGGTCGTTCGCGCAGCCGGTGAGCGTCTTGCCGTCGAACCAGATTTCTTCCTTGTCCGCAACACCGTCATCATTCGTGTCGGTGAACTTCCAGATGTGCGGCGGGGCCGCGACGTACAGCGAGCCGTTGAGCCACATCGCGCCTTCGGGGAACATCACGTTCTTCACGAACACGGTTTGCTTGTCGAACTTGCCGTCGCCCTTCGTGGATTCGAGCCGCACAATGCGGTGCGGCTTGTCCTTGACTTGCTCCGCGACCTTCGCGTTCGAGCCGGACGAATCGGTGACGTACAGCCGGCCCTTTTCGTCGAACGCGGCGGCGATGGGTCGCGGGGCGAGGTCCGCGCCGACCGCGAGTTCGATGGTGAAGCCGTCTGGCAGCGTGAACGTGTGGCCGTTCACCTTCACCTGATGCGTCTTGGGTTGCGCCGAGGCGAGCAGTGGCAGCACGAGCAGCGCGGCGAGCGAGATGCGGAACATGTGTGTTTCTCCGGCGAGGTGCGAGAGAGTATAGCCGCGAAGAACCTACCCCCCAACCCCCTCCCTGAAGGGAAGGGGAGCAAGACCACTGTTCGCTCCGCTCGCGGGATCGGCGCGCGTTTGGTCCGCGAGTGTCGCTCCTCTTCCCTTCAGGGAGGGGGTTGGGGGGTAGGTTCTTCTGCGTCGCCCATACAATCCCCTTCGTGCCCTCCCACCCTCGGAGCCTTTCCCATGCGCTCGCTGTTCGCTCTCGCGCTGCTGGTCACGCCATTCGCCGCGTTCGCCGCAGACGCCGACCCCTGGAAGCTCGACGACAAGTTCAAGCCCGCGAAGCCGGACGACCTCAAGGACGCGACCGGTACCAAGCCGCCGGAAGGTGCTGTCGTGCTGTTCGACGGCAAGGACTTCTCGAAGTGGGTGAAGAAAGACGGCAAGGCGGAAGTGAAGTGGACGCTCAAGGACGGCGTGATGGGAGGCGTGAAGGGCCACGGCGACATCATCACGAAGGACACGTTCGGCGGGAAGTTCAAACTGCACGTCGAGTTCCGCGTACCGTACGAGCCGGGCGCAGCGGGTCAGGGCAAGGGCAACAGCGGCGTGTATGTGCAAGGTCGCTACGAGGTGCAGGTACTCGACAGCTACGGGCTGAAGTCCGGGAAGAACGATTGCGGCGCGATCTACGAAGTGGCGGCACCAAGCGTCAACGCGTGCAAGGCGCCGACCGTGTGGCAGACCTACGACATTGAATTCACTGCGCCGAAGGTGGAAAACGGCAAGAAGACTGAACCCGCCCGCATGACGGTGACTCATAACGGAATCAAGATTCACGACGACGTGGCCGTGACCTCGGACAACACGCGCTCGGGGTTGGGCGGCGACATCAGCAAGCCCGGCCCGATCATGCTGCAAGACCACGGTCACCCGGTTCAGTTCCGCAACGTCTGGCTGTTACCCATCAAGTAACGAGTGCCGAGTAATGAGTGAGGAGTTAAAGCCAGAAGCGGTCGATCCGATTTCGTCCTCTCCCAACACGGCACCGGAACATGATTTAACTCCTCACGCCCCACTCGTCACTCCTCAGTTTGGAAAACCGGGCGGTAGCCGCGAGTTGCTCAACCTCGCGCTACCGCTGGTCGTTAGCCAGAGCTTCATGACGGTGCAGGTGTTCGTGGACGCGGTACTGCTGTCGCGGCACGACCCGCTCGAAATGGCCGCGTCGTTCCCGGCGGTGATGTGGTACTGGTTGTTCTTCGGCGTGTTGCAGGTCACCGCGGGGTACACATCGACTTTCGTCGCGCAGTACACCGGGGCGCAGCGCGCCCACCGCGTCGGTCCGGCCGTGTGGCAGGGTATCCACTTCGCGGTGGTCGCGGGGCTGCTCTTTCTTGTAGTAGTGCCGCTCAGTTCGTGGTTCATCTCGCTCGGCGGGCACACACCGGAAATCCAGAGGCTCGAAACGATCTACTTGAAGTGCCTCGCGTTCGCGGGCCTGCCGATGCTGGTGATGAGCGCGGTGAACGGGTTCTTCTCCGGTCGCGGGCAGACCTGGATCGTGCTCGCGATCGAGGGTTTCGGCACACTGGTGAACATCACGCTCGCGCTCGTGCTGATCTTCGGGCGGTGGGGCATTCCCGAAATGGGAATCGAAGGTGCGGGCTGGGCGACGGTCGTGGGGTCGTGGGCGGCGGCGCTGTTCGCGCTGGCGCTCATGCTCCGCAAGCGGTATCGCGCCGAGTTCAACACGTCCGGCTGGCGGCCCGAGCGCGAACTGTTCCGGCGGCTGATGAAGTACGGCGGTCCGGCCGGGATGCAGGTGTTTCTCGACGTACTGGTGTTCAACTTCTTCACGCAACTCGTGGGCCGGCTCGGTGACGCGCCTCTGGGTGCGACCACGCTCACGATTCGGCTGAACATGATCGCGTTCCTGCCGATGATGGGTTTGGGTCAGGCGATCTGCATTCTCGTCGGTCAGCGGCTCGGCGAGAACCGGCCGGACCTCGCGGAGAAGAGCGCGTACACCGGCTTGAAGTGGTCGTTCGGCTACATGACGCTCGTCGCGCTCGCCTACGTTGCGATCCCAATGCTCCTGGTCGAACCGTTCAGACCGGACAAGCCGGAGGAGCAGGAGAAGTTCGCCACGATCATCGCCATTGTGCCGACGCTGTTGATTTGTGTCGCGGTGTTCTCCATCGCGGACTCGATCAACCTGTCATTCGCGTTCGCGCTGCGGGGCGCCGGCGACACGAAGTACGTGACGATGCTCACGTTCTCGCTCGCGTGGCCGCTGATGGTGATTCCCACTGCGATCACGGTGTCCGCGGGCGGGAGCGTGTACTGGTGTTGGGTGTTCGTCACGCTGCACATTATCGGGATGAGCGTGTGCTTCTGGTTTCGGTTCCGCAGCGGGAAGTGGAAGTCGATGCGCGTGATTGAACCTTCACCTGTTTAGCCGCGACCCGTAGTCCGCGGAGGGGATCGCGCAACTTATGCAGCGTGCTCCCCTCCGCGGACTACGGGTCGCGGCTAAACGAATCTACTTCTTCGCCTTCAGCAGTTTCAGATGTACGTCGGCCACGTCCCACATGTAGTGGCCGATCTTGTACTTCTCGGCGGCGGTGGTCATGTGTTCGAGGCACTTCTTCGCGTCGCCTTCGCTCTCGTAATACAGCGCGACGTACAGGTTCGCGTAGAACCGGGCTTCCTTGAGCGGTTCGTCCTTGAGCTTCGCGTTCTCGGCCGCGTCGAGCACGTCCTGCGGTTTGATTTTTCCCGCGAACAGTTCGAGCACCTTGTTCATCGGCACGCGACCGTCCTTCGTGACCGGGATCAGGTCTTCGCGGGCTTTCTTGGGCGTGTTCGCGCGGGCGTTGCACAGGTAGTGCCACGCGGAGTTCTCCACGTCCTCCGGGTTCACCTTGCGGTGTAAATCGAACTGCGCGGCGCCGTCCTTGAACCGGCCCGCGTAGTACAGCGCGATCCCGCGGCGCCAGTGTTCCGGTGCGAACTTCGGGTCCGTCTTGAGGTACTCGTCGAAGTCCGCGACCGCCTCCTTGAAGTTGCCGAGTTTCAGTTGTGCGTCGCCGCGGGAGTCGTAGGCGCGCGCGGCCTTTGGCTCCAACGAGATGAGTTTCGTCCACTCCTTAACGGCTTCCGCGTTTTGGCGCAATGCGGTGTGCGCCGTGGCTGCGGCAAAGGGAACCGCGGGGTTCTTCGGGTCGAGTTCGGCGGCTTTCTTCGCCAGCGGAATCACGTCTTCAAACTTCTTCGCCTTGATCGCGGTTTCGATCTCGTCGAGCAACTTGATCAACTCCTTCTCCTTCTTCTCGTCCTTCTTCTCTTGGGCGCTCGCGCTTGTGAGCGGGGTTAGGCTTGCCGTAAGGCAAGCGCCCGCGACGAACGCGGCGACAACGAACACGCGCATGAGGAACTCCTTCAATTTGGGACAGGTGGGGATGATCCTATTCCGGCGGGCGGTGCTATAACAGCTTCCATCTTCCTCATTCTCAGGCGCGGAGGTACACAATGGCGGAACCGGGCAAGGGCCAGCCGGAAGGCCTGGACAAGCAGAAGATGAAACAGATTCTCGTGCCGGCTCTCGCGATCGCGGCGGTCGTGATCCTCGTGACACTGGTGTTCGTCGTCTCGGGCGGTGCCGGGGCCAAGAAGATGCCGTTCGACAACTCGAACGGCTCCGTTGATGATTCGGGCTTGAAGGAACTGACCACGGGCGTGAAGTACCGCGATTTGAAGGTTGGGGTGGGCGAGGAGTGCCCGCGCGGCGCGGAGGTGAAGATGCACTACACCGGGTGGATCCCCGACGGCACCGTGTTCGACAGCAGCAAGGAAGGGAAGGTGAACCCGCAACCAGTAACGTTCAAACTTGCGGGGCTGATCGCGGGGTGGCAGGAGGGCATCCCGGGGATGAAGCCGGGCGGCATCCGCAAACTGGTGATCTCACCGGAGAAGGGCTACGGCAAGCAGGCGAACGGCAAGATTCCGGCGAACAGCCTGCTGATTTTCGAGGTCGAACTGATCGAGTCCAAGCCGGCGCCAGAACCGCCCCGGGCGCGCCGCTCGCCCGCCCCGACCGACTTGAGCAAACTGAGCGACGGGACCGAACCGGGGGCCGACGATCCCGGACTCGTACCGCTCGGTGACAGCGGGCTGAAGTACCGCGACATCAAAGTCGGCGACGGTGCGGCGTGTCCGCAAGGCGCGCACGTGGTGATGGACTACACCGGCTGGCTTACGACCGGCGGTACGTACTTCGATTCCAGTTGGAAGCCCGGCAGCGACGGTCCGCTCGACATGGCGCTCGGTGAACTGATCGAGGGGTGGAAAAAGGGTGTGCCCGGCATGAAGGTCGGTGGGATTCGCAAGCTGGTAATTCCGCCCGCGCTTGCCTACGGCGAGAAGGCCCAAAGGGGTATCCCCGCGAATTCGACACTCGTGTTTGAAATCGAGTTATTGGGGACCAAGTAGTGGGAGTGCGAGTCTTGTAGTGGGCGCTGTCCGCCTCTTCGCGCGGCCCTCTCGCTGGCGAAGAGGCGGGCACTCCCCACCGTACAAGAGTTTAGCGTTGCACCCGCGCCCCTGCGCCGCTCGCGAACGCTTCGACCTCGGCGAGCGTGGCCATCGTGGTGTCGCCGTGGAACGTGGTGAGCAGAGCGCCGTGCGCCCAGCCGAGGTTCAGCGCTTGCTGGGTGTCGCGCCCGCTGATGAAGCCGTAGATGGTGCCGGCCGCGAACCCGTCGCCGCCACCGATGCGGTCGATCACGTCGAGTTGCGCCGTCGGGCTGACGTACCGCTTGCCGTCGAACCACAGCACCGCGGCCCAGTCGTGCCGGTTCGCGGAGTGCGTTTCGCGCAGTGTCGTTGCGACCAACTTGATGTTCGGGAACTCCTTCACGGTGGCTTCGATCATCCCGAAGAACACGTCCGGGTTCAGCTTCGACTCGTCTTTCTTGGTCACTTCCGGGCCTTTGATGCCGAGGCCTTTCTGCATGTCTTCTTCGTTCCCGACGAGGACATCGACGTTCGCGACGATCTTCCGCAGCGTCTCCACGGCGCGCTTCTCGCCGCCGACCGGCTTCCAGAGTTTGCCGCGATAGTTCAGGTCGAACGAGATGACCGCTCCCTGCGCCTTCGCGGCCTTCATTCCTTCGATGATGAGGTCCGGGTTGTTTTCGGAGAGCGCCGCGAAGATGCCGCCGGAGTGGAACCACCGCACGCCGCCGGCCATGATCGCCTTCCAGTCGAAGTCGCCGACCTTGAGCAGCGACGCGGCCTCGTTGGCGCGGTTGTAGAACACCACGGGGGCGCGAACGCCATGTCCGCGGTCACTGTAAACGGTGGCGATGTTCGGGCCGCGAACGCCGTCGTGCTCGAAGTGTTTGTAGAACGGCGTGACGCCCATTTCGCGGACGCGTGCCTGGACGAGGTCGCCAATGGGGTTGTTGACCATCGCGCTGGCGATGCCGGTACGTAGTCCGAAGCAATCGGAGAGGTTCGCGGCGACGTTGTATTCGCCGCCAGACACGTGAATGTCGAACGATCGCGCCTTGCGGAACGGGACGACGCCGGGGTCGAGCCGGTGGACGAGCGCCCCGAGCGAAAGCAGATCGAGAGCGCAGGCATCGGTGCGAAGCGGGAGCGGCATGGGTGGAACTCCGGGGAGCGTGTGAGATGTGACTTACGCTATCGCCGGAAGAAGTGCGGGCAAGGCGAACGCTCACCGCGTCGCACGCAGTTCGCGCAATTTCGCTTCGACTTTTCAGCAGGGTACCACGTGCCGGTTGCGTCGTTTTCCAACCGTTGCATCTCCTCTTCGGAGATGCCCGGCTCAGATGGGTGCCGCGGGAGGAACGTTCCGAGAAAGCGGCCATTGGGGCACGGACGGCGACCGGTTCGTTGGCCCGCATTCGTTCGCGAGATCGCCAGTGGTCGTGGTGGAACTGGAAGTTCCCCGTGGGTGCCCGGGGTCGGGTGCAGCGAGTTTGGGTTGGTGCTTCCGCCGGCGAGCGTTTCGGGGCGCGGGCGAGAGACACGGTGGAAACCCCGGCTTCCGGACCACAGTGACCGGTGTACACACCTGTCGCGTCCAGCGAGAGGTCTCCTGATTTGTGTTCTTTGTGTGTTTGCTTTGTGCCTTTGTGGTGAAACTTTTCTATTTCTTCTTCAGGTCTATGCGTGCGAGCGAGTTCCTCGCGAGTGCGTCGCCCTGAACGGCGGCCTTCGTGTACCACCAGCGTGCCTTCGCGATGTCCAGGGTCACCCCGCGCCCGTACTCGTACAGTCCGCCAAGGTGACGCTGTCCGGCGGCGTACCCCGCCTCGGCCGATTTCTCGTACCACTCGCGCGCCTTCACGAAGTCCAGGGTCACCCCACGCCCGTAGAAGTAGAGGACGCCGAGGTTGTTCTGGGCGGCCGCGTAGCCCTGCGCCGCCGACTTTTCGTACCACTCGCGCGCCTTCGCGTAGTCGGGACTCGTGCCCTGAGCCGACTCGCTCAGGACGCCGAGGTTGTTCTGGGCGCCCGCATGCCCCTGCGCCGCGGCCTTCTCGTACCACACCCGGGCCTTCGCGTAATTGAGAGTGACCCCGATACCGTTGGCGTACATTGTCCCGAGTTGGTTCTGGGCACCGGCGTGGCCCGCGTCGGCGGCCAGTTCGAAATGCGCGCGCGCCTTCGTGATGTCCTGGGGCTTCCCGTTGACCCCGTTGAAGTGATCCTCGCCCAACTTGAAGTCGGCTTCCGCCTGGGTGAGGCGATTGCGATCGACGGGCGCGGGGTTGACGGGCGCGGGGTTGACGGGCGCGGGGTTGACGGGCGCGGCGACCTGCGGCGCCGGCTTTGGCTTAATTGCGTTGGACACCACTACCGCCAGGATCGCCACCACGACCACGGCTCCCGCCCCGACGCCCATCCACAGGGCGACCGGGGTGCTCTTCTTCGATTTGGATGTGCCTTCGCGTTTCCGTTTCTTCTCGGACCGGTCTTTCCGCGACGTCTTCTCTTCGTGCTGGGTTGTTTCCTCGTCCTTGTCTTCGTCCACGGTGACGACCGCGACTGGCTTGGGAACGGGCTTCGGCTCCGCGGGCGCCTCCTTCGCCGGGTTCTTCGTGGACTCTTTCGCGATCACCTCGAACGCCGCCGCGCTCGGGCGATTGTTTGCCTCCGCCCCGGGCGGGAGGGTGAACAGCGAATTCGAGTTGCCGCGCTCGGGCAGCATCAGGTAATCGGCCAGGACCTGCGCGAACGCCTTCGCGTTCGCGTAGCGGTCCGCGGGGCGCTTGGCCATCGCCTTCAGCACGATGGTGTCGAGTTCGGGATCGACGCCGAGGCGCACCAGAGACGGGAGCGTCGGTGTGGTTTCGCAGTGGTCTCGCATGACCTCCCAGATGCTCCCGTTGAACGGCACCTTTCCGGTCAACATCTCGTAGAGCATCACGCCGAGGCTGTAGATGTCCGACAGCGTGCCGATCTCGTCGGCTCGCCCGCGGGCCTGCTCGGGAGACATGTACGCGGGCGTTCCCTTCGGCACGCCGTTGCTGGCTTCGGTGGCCTGGTCCGCGAACCGTGCGAGTCCGAAGTCAGCAATCAGCACTTCGCGGTTGGCTTCGTCGTAGAGGACGTTCGCGGGTTTCAGGTCGCGGTGAACCACCTTTTGCGCGTGTGCCGCGACGAGGCCGAGAGCGAGTTTGCGGGCGACCGCCACGGCGCTCTTGGGCGGCATCGGAGCCGGAAGGCGCTTGAGCAGTGCGCCGAGCGTACTCGGAACCACGCGCATCACGATGTACGGGAACCCGCCGTCGGTGCCGACTTCGTACACCGGGCAGATGTTGGGATGATGGATGATGGCGGCAAGCCGGTTTTCGCGAAGGAACGACTCGCGGAATTCGGGGGTCAGTTCCTCGACCTTTGGAACCTTGATCGCGACCTCACGCTCCAGTTCCGGGTCCATGCCCAGGTAGACGCGTGCGAACGCGCCTTCACCTAACAGGCTCTTGATGCGGAACCGGCCGATGCGGTCCGGCAGGTTGCCCCTGGTCGGGTTGAGCGATCCGGCCGGGCCGGTAAGTTTGTTGTGGACCGTGTCCGGTGTGTCAGCCGGCACACGCACGCACGCACGCACGTCGTTGGGAGGCGTCGGTTCGGGTGCTCCGTCATCGGGAGTATTGGACACGTGAGGTGAGTCGTAAGTCTCGTCGTTGGGGGACGTCGGTTCCGGCATGGGCGCACGCTCGGTTAGAGAGACGTGGATATTCAGTGCGCACATTATGCTTTATTCGGGTTCTGATACCAAACGGTGATTTGGAGAACTGCCCGAAGCGGTTGCACTCGAATGTTACCGTGTGGCCCGAATCGGAAATCGCTCACGGCCGTGCCGTGTGTGGAGGCCGATCGCGTTGCTTGTATTGGCCGCGCCGCGCTACTATAAAGACAGTTCGACCTTCGCCGAACACCACGCCGGAACAGGGGGCTAACGCCCCCCGCTCGCCAAATGTCCGTCAAGAGTCTGCCACTGACGATCTCGAATCAGGGTGCTGACGCCCCACGCTCACCCGAGAACAAAGGCAACTACGCCTTCATTTCGTTGGGCTGCCCGAAGAACACCGTCGACAGCGAGCGGATGCTCGGCAAACTCGCGCAAGACGGCTACACGTATCAGAACGGGGCCGACGGCGCGGATGTGGTCATTGTCAACACCTGTGGGTTTATCGAACCGGCCCGGCA
>CAMDQN010000047.1 GCA_945905925.1 Singulisphaera sp. GP187 | reverse complement strand
AACCTCAGCACCTCGTACGCTGAGGTTCAATCAGGGGGCTTACGCCCCACGCTCGCCTCGGATATCATCGGGCCTTCACCCTCCCAACACAAGGAACCTCTCATGCTCTCTCGTCGCAAGTTTCTGGCCGCGAGTGCCGCGGCACCGCTCGTGTTGTCGCGCGCGTCGGGGTACGCCGCGAACGAAAAGCTCAACCTTGGGTTCATCGGCGTCGGCACGATGGGCCGCGGACACCTCGGTGGCTTCCTCGGCCGCAACGAGGTCGAAGTCGTCGCGGTGTGCGACGTGGTCAAGGAGCGCCTCGACAGCGCGAAAACCACCGTCGAGAAGAAGTACGCGGACCGCATCAAGTCCGGTGATTACAAAGGCGTGAAGACCTACGGCGACTTCCGCGAACTGCTCGCGATCAAGGGGTTGGATGCGGTCGTGATCGCCACGCCGGACCACTGGCACGCGATCCCCGCCGTGCTCGCGGCCCGCGCCGGCAAGCATATCTACTGCGAAAAGCCACTCACGCAAAACCTCACCGACGGCCGGTGGATCGTCAACGAAGTCGCGAAGGCGAAGATCATCTTTCAAACCGGGAGCCAGCAGCGGAGCGAGTTCGGCGGGCACTTCCGCAAGGCGGTTGAGTACGTGTGGAACGGGCGTATCGGGAAGCTCACGACCGTGCGCATCGGCGTCGGTGCCGCGGCGATTCCCTGCGACCTGAAAGGCGAACCGAAACCCGAAGGCACCGACTGGGACACGTGGCTCGGGCCGGCGCCGGAGCGTGAATACAACTCCGTGCTGTGCCCGAAGGGGGTTCACGGTCACTTCCCCGCGTGGCGGAACTACCAGGAGTACGGCGGCGGACAACTGGCCGACATGGGCGCGCACCACTTCGACATCGCGCAGTGGGCGATGGGCATGGACACGAACGGCCCAATCGAAGTGATACCGCCGGACCCGAAGAGCGATCGCGGGCTGCGGTTCGTTTACGCAAACGGCGTCGTGATGATTCACAACGAGTTCGCGAAGGGCAAGGACGGCAAGGAGATCAAAGCGGACTGCGTGTTCGAGGGCACTGAGGGCACCATTCTCGTGAGTCGCGGCGGGATCAGCAGCCTGCCCGACACGATTCTGAAGGAGCCGATCGGCGAAAAGGAGAAGCGTGTCTACGCCAGCACCGACCACAAGAAGAACTGGTTAGAGTGTATCAAGAGCGGGAAGGAAACAATCTGCCCGGCCGAAACCGGGCACCGCTCCGCGAGCATCTGCCACCTCGGAAACATCGGCTACCGGTTGGGCCGCAAACTGAAGTGGGACGCGGCTAAGGAACTGTTCACAGACGATGCGAAGGCGAACAAGGAACTGTCACGCGAGCCGCGCGCGAAGTGGAAGGTGTGAGGACAGGAAACATAGATTTGAGGGCAGGAATCAGGAAATGAGTCGGGGCAAGCCCCGCGGCCGTGGTCGCGGGGCTTTTGTGTTTCCCTCCCTTTCGCGCTCTCTTGTCCCTGCTTCTCGAACCTCTCACGCTTCTTTCATCAGCCACTCGGCGCCGGATCTCATATTTTCTCGGCCCGAACGTTTCGCTTCGGCAGGCTGATCCGTGGTCGTTCGCGCGAATCGTGATCCCTCCAGTTCGCCCTCTCATTTCTGGCGCACGGACTTCGCGGCGTTTTCTGTCGTGCCTCACTACCTCCTCACGTTTACTGTGTTAAATGTGTTGAGCCTCGGCTGCGTGCTTGTTGGATCAGGATTGCCAGACCGCGTTCACCGAGACAACGATGACCAGTCTTGAACACTTCGACCGGCTCTTTGTTCTCGTGGCCGCGGGCCTCGGGCTGATGCTAGCCGGCGGGGTGAATCTCCTTGTGGGCACGCGGACCTGGCGCCGAACCGCTCTGGGCGGAGTTGGCTGTCTGGCGGCTTGTGGGACGGTGGCCGTAGTCCTGTTTTCGTTTGCGCGGGGCGAACTGGCCGTTCGTGTCGGTACCGTCATGGTTGTTGCGGTCGCGTTCGTCGCGGTTGCGTCGGTGGTGCTCCGCTCCGCTTGGTTTCATCGCCATGCCCGTGCCGTGGTCTTGGTTCTCTGGGGGCTTCTCACTCTGGGCGGTGCGGGCCTCACAGCCAGCGCCATGATCGTGTTCGATCGCACGGACGCCGAACTCGCCGACAAGAACACACTGAACCTCGAATCCACGCTTGGGCGCCAGCTCCACCAGCCGACCGCCCGCGCCCGTGCCGTGACCGACCGCGGCGCCACCATCGTACTCAAGGAACCGATCGCCGCGCGCGACAGCCGCACGATGGTCGGTCCCGAAGAGAAGTTCCTCCGCGGCGCCAGCCTCACCGGCCAGGTGATCCGCAACGGCACGCCGACCGACACCTCGAACTGTTACGGTTGGGTCTTCACCGGCGGCAAGTACCTGCTGTCCCCCGACGACGTGGAAGCCATCCTCAAGGACAACGGGTATATGGAAGTGCATGAGCCGCAACCGGGCGACGTGGTGATCTACCGCCAGACTGGGAGTATCACGCACAGCGCCGTTGTGCGGTACGTGACCGAGGGCCAGCCGGTTCTGATCGAGGGCAAGTGGGGGGCGATGGGCGTGTTCCTGCACCCCGCTGACAAGACACCCTACGGCACTGACTACACGTTCCACCGCAGTGGGCGCCGGGGCCACCTGCTCGTCGGCGTCGGCGGCACCAGCCCGGACCCGACCGTCGTCGCCCCCTCCGTTGCCGAGTGACGCTCGCACACCCAGCGAAATCACAGCGCCCGCGGTGAAAGCTGCGGGCGCTTCCGTTTCCCACTTCAGTGCCACCAAATACAACAGCGGGATTCCCGTTCCACTCTCCCGCGCAAGGGCCGCTCCGCTATGTCCGCCACCGTTTCCGATCCGTGGTTCCAGTCGCTGTTCGCCGACCGCATCGGCGGGGCCAACTACGGCAAGGGCACCGACATCTACAAGTTCGAGAAGATCAAACGCGCCAAGCGGAAAGCACTCGCCGAACACCCCGAGCGCAAATTGCTCGACTTCGGCATTGGCGAAAACGACGACATGGCCGACGCCAGCGTACGCGACGCGCTCACGCGCGAAGCGAACAAGGTCGATAACCGCGGCTACGCGGACAACGGCATCCAGAACTACAAGGACGCCGCCGCAGAGTTCATGAAGCGGCAATTCGGCGTCACCCTCGACCCGGTGACCGAGGTCTGTCACTGTATCGGCAGCAAGCCCGCCTACGCGATGCTCCCCGCGGTGTTCATCAACCCCGGCGACGTGACCCTGATGACCGTGCCGGGCTACCCGGTCGCGGGCACGTGGACACGCTATCTCGGTGGCGAAGTGGTTCGGCTCCCACTGCTGGAGAAGAACGGCTTCTTCCCCGATCTCGACGGCATTTCGGACGACGTGAAGAAGCGCGCGAAGTTGATGGTCATCAACTACCCGAACAGCCCGACCGGGGCCGTTGCGACGCGCGACTTCTACAAGCGAGTCATCGAGTTCGCGCACAAGAACCAGATCGTGATCGTGCAGGACGCGGCACACATCCTGTTGAGCTACAAGGCCGAACCGCTCAGCTTCCTTCAGGTGGACGGCGCGAAAGAAGTCGGCGTCGAGGTTCACTCGATGTCGAAGGGGTTCAACATGATCGGCTGGCGACTCGGGTTCGTATGCGGGCACCCGAAGATCGTGCAAGCCTACGCTGACGTGAAGGACAACAGCGACAGCGGTCAGTTCATGGCGGTGCAGCACGCGGCGGCGCAAGCGCTGCGCACACCGGAAATCCCCGTGCAAATCCGTGCGAAGTACAAGCGCCGGCTGGAAAAGCTGGTCGCGGCACTGAAGCAAGTGGGCTTCAAGTGCGAGATGCCGGGCGGCACGTACTTCCTCTACGCGAGCGCGCCGAAATCGGCCGGTGATCTCGTATTCGCCAACGCAGAAGCCGCGTCGCAGTACCTGATCCACGAGCAGAGCGTGTGCTGCGTGCCGTGGGACGACGCGGGCGCGTTTCTCCGCTTCTCGGTGACTTACATCGCGAAGGACGAAACCGAGGAGGACGCGCTCACGGCCGAAACCGTGGCGCGGCTAAAGGGCATGAATCTGAAGTTCTGAGCGTCGCCGCTTCACGCGAATTTCACTCGCGTCCGGCGCTGCGTCTCTATCTCAATCCGGGAACCGTTCCCACTTCCCGGAGCCGCCAGTGACGTCCGAAGCCGCTCGGCTGCGCCGCTGGCAGTCGGTCACCATCGCCACGCTGTTCACCGGCTACGCGGGCTACTACGTGTGCCGATCGAACCTGTCCGTCGCGTCGCCGCTGCTGCTCGATGAGTACGGCGCCGCGGGCCTGACCAAGTCGCACATCGGCGACATCGCTTCCGTCGGCGTGCTGCTCTACGCGATCGGCAAGACGCTCAACGGCGTCGCGGCCGAGTACGTCGGCGGGAAGCGCATCTTCCTGTTCGGGATGTTCGCGTCGGTCATTTGTACAGTGCTGTTCGCGCTCAGCCCGCTGGTCGCCGGGCCGCTCGCGGGTGCCGCCGGGAGCCTCGGATTCCCGGTCGCGGTGTTGTTGCCGTTCCTCGCGGTGTGGGCCGCGAACCGGTTCGTGCAGTCGATGGGCTGGGGCGGTTTGGTGCAGATCACGTCGCGCTGGTTCACCGCGAACCGCATGGCCACCGTGATGGGTGTGCTGTGCATGAGCTATCTGCTCGGTGACGCGGCGGCGCGCTTCTACCTCGGCGGTGTCGCGAAACTCGGTCTTGGCTGGCAGGGCGTGTTCTACACCTCCGCCGCGACGCTCGGCGCGATCGGGTGCGTCAGCTTCTTCGTGCTGAAGAACCGGCCCGCGGATGTGGGCTTGCCGGAACCGCCGCCGCCGCCGGGCAACGTGTATGGCGACGATGCCGGGCACGAGAAGATCTCGCTCCGCAAGTTGCTCGCGCCGCTCCTGGGCAGTGGTACGTTCTGGCTCGTGTGTTCGATGAACGTGGGCCTCACGCTGATCCGTGAGACATTCAACCTGTGGAACCCGACGTACCTGAAGGAAGTGGTGAAGTTGGACGCGGGCACGGCGGGGATGGCCAGTCTCGTGTTCCCGCTCGCCGGCGCGTGTGCGGCGGTGTTCGCCGGGTGGCTCGTAGACCGGCTCAACGGGCGCTATGGTCTTGTGGTCGTGTCGTCGCTCGTCGGACTGGTTCTCGTGTTGTGCCTGTTCGCGTGGCTTCCGCTCGAAGGGCAAACGTGGACCGCGCTGGCGCTCATCGGTGCGGTGGCGTTCTTCCTACTCGCGCCGTACACGTTCTGTTCAGGCGTGCTCGCGGTGAAGCTCGGCGGGCAGCGAGGCGGTTCGACCGCGGCCGGGCTGATCGACACTGCCGGTTACCTCGGCGCCACGCTCGCCGGCTCCGGCATTGGCCGCATCGCGCAGCACTACGGTTGGAGTACCGCGTTCGGCACGCTCGCGGGCGTCGCGGTGGTCACCATGCTCGTCGCCGCGGTGTACGCAATCCGCACTCCCTCTCAGGAGCAGGGGAAAGCTCCCCAGTCGCCATGATCCACGCCGCGATCTTCGACGGACCCGGTACACCGTTCCACGTGGAACGGTGCGCGCGCCCCGCGCTGCAACCGGGCGAGGCGCTGGCTCGCGTGTCGCTATGTACAGTGTGCGGAAGCGATCTGCACACGTTCACCGGGAAGCGCAAAGAGAAGACACCGTGCGTACTCGGTCACGAACCGGTCGGCGTGGTCGAAGAGGTGAACGGCGATCTTCGCACCGTGAGCGGCGAACCGGTGTGCGTGGGGGACCGCGTTGTGTGGGCGGTCGCGGTGTCGTGTGGAACGTGCTTCTTTTGCACGCGCGGGCTTCCCCAGAAGTGTGAATCGCTGCGCAAGTACGGGCACGAAGCAATCACGCCGCAGTGCGGTCCGGTGGGCGGGCTGTCAACGCACTGTCACTTGCTTCGCGGCACGGCGATCGTGAAGGTGCCGGAGGGGTTGCCGGACGCGGTCGCGGCGCCCGCGGGGTGTGCGACCGCAACCGTCGCGGCGGCGCTGAAGAACCTCTCCCCCCAACCCCCTCCCCTAAGAAGGGAGGGGGGGCAAGGCGCTGAGGGTGCGTTTGCGGCGCGCAAAGGTTTTACTCCCCCTCCCTTCTTAGGGGAGGGGGTTGGGGGGAGAGGTTCTTGTGTTGTCTTCGGTCTCGGGATGCTCGGCTTGACCGCGTGCGCATGGGCCGATTCGCTCGGCCTCACCGCGATCGCGTGCGACGTGAGTGACAGTCGGTTGTCACAAGCGGCCAGGTTCGGCGCGCGGCACCTTGCGAAGCCGGATGCGCTCGTGGATCTCGTGAACTCAGTCACGCACGGCCGCGGCGCGGACCTCGCGCTCGAACTGAGCGGTTCGCCGGACGCGTGTCGCGCGTCGCTCGACGTGTTACGCGTTGGCGGAACCGCAGTGTGGGTTGGCGCAGTGTTCCCCACCGACTCGGTGCCGGTGTTCCCGGAAACGGTCATCCGCCGGTGCCTCACGATCACCGGCGTTCACAACTACGCCCCGCAAGACCTCGCAACCGCAGTCGAGTTCCTCGAGGCCAACCACTCGCGATACCCGTTCGCGGAACTCGTGTCGAAGTCGTTTCCGCTCGCGGAAGTGAACGAAGCATTCCGGTTCGCTGAAGCCGAACGCCCGGTGCGCGTCGCGGTGGCGTGCCAGTAATCGCAACCGTCGCTCACGCCGCGATGCGCAACGGTCCCACGACGGTCGCGCTCGGGGAACGCGTCAGGCTGTTGAGTTCGCGACGGGCCTGCATTAGCACCAGGCTCACCGAAGACGCAGGCCCCAGTTGCTCGATCATCAACGAAAGGTACTCGACCGCCCAGCGGGCTTCCGAGATGTCGATGGTAACGGCTTCGGGGATCAGAACGGACGGGTCGGAAATGATCATGGCCTGGAACCTCCTTGTTCGTTCAGCCCACGGAACACACCCCAGATTATGGACCCGCGACCAGACACGATTCAAGGCCAAGTTCGGGCGACAACTTCGGGTTTCGGGGAGAGCGATCTGCGGTCACGCCGCGGTTTGCGCGAACCATCCCGAAAGCCGCTGAAAACGCTCAAAACGGCTCGGCTTGCTTGCCGTTTTTACTCGCGACCCGTGGTCGAGATGGCAAAAGCGTCCTAGCCGTAAGTTATGTCGGGACAGCGGATTACTCCAATCTGATTGAATGCCAACCGTCATCGTGCGCAAACTGCAACGTGGCCTCCGCGTGATCTCACGTCCCCCTCATTTCCTCCTTGACGGACCCACATCCCCTCTGTTACCAATGTGCTTGTCGTTTCGCTTGCTTGTAGCCTGATCATCCAATCATCAGGAGACCGTGTACGTTCGTCCGGGTCGCGAATCGCCACCCGCCCGAAGTCACATCTCATTGGCGATTTTGAGACCGACTTGATGTCACACTTCGTAAGCCGCGACCGTCGGCGGAGTCTGGGGTTCACGCTACTCGAGTTGTTGGTCGTCATCGCGATCATCGCGATCCTTATTGGGTTGTTGCTACCGGCCGTGCAGAAGGTGCGCGAGGCCGCCGCACGCATGAAGTGCCAGAACAACCTCAAGCAGATCGGCCTCGCCTTCCACAGCCACCACGACTCGCTCGCCCGGTTCCCGAAAGGCGGGATGCACGTCCACCCCACGTCGGCGCCCTCCGGCGGTGACCCGAACGCAACCACCCCGCAGGCGCGCGCGGCGAGTTGGAGCTGGGCGTACCACATCCTGCCGTACATCGAACAGGATCACCTGCACAAGAATACGGACCCAGCGTTCGTGCGAGGCACCCCGGTGAAGACGTACTTCTGCCCGCTCCGGGCGCGCCCGGAGCGGGCGGTGAGCGGCAACGCCAAGATCGACTACGCCACGAACGCGGGCAGTACAAGTACCGGCTCCGACGGCGTTGTGATGCAAAGTACGCTCGGCGCGATCCGGTTCACCGAAATCACCGACGGCACGAGCACCACGGTGCTGGCCGGCGAGAAGCGGATGAACACCGCCGCGTTCAACACTGCCGCCGACGACAACGAGTCGTACTGCCTGCCCGGCTGGAACGATGACTGGGAAGTGTATCGGGGCGCGGGCCAGCCGACGCACGACTTCGCGGACGACTGCGATACGACTGCGTCGCAGGTGTTTGGGTCGCCCCGCGTCGGCGGGTTCCACGTCGCGTTCTGTGACGGCTCCGTGCGCGCGATCCGCTACTCCGTCGCACCGGCCACCTGGATGCGTGCGTGCGTCCGCAACGACAACCAACTTCTCAACGCGACCGACCTGTGAGCCTCGGGCGCCGCGGTACAATGCGGGTATGAACGACGAAGCCGCGCTACTGGCCGCGATTCTGGCGCACCCGGATGAAGACACGCCGCGCCTGATCTACGCCGGCTGGGGCCTCGTCGCAAAGCCACCTCGACCGCGACTATGAAGCCCGGCCCAAGATGTACCTTCCCGGATCGACCTCCGTTCGCAATATCCGCAGTTGCTCCTCGTTAGGTTCGACGGTGGTGCCGAACGGGTCGCACGCGTCCAGCGCGAAACCGGTCGCGGCGCGTACCTGTTCCAGCGTCTTACCGGGATGAAGGCTCTTCACGCGCATTCGGCGAGATTCCGGGGCAAAGTCCAGCACACACAAGTCCGTGATGACGCGGTGCGGGCCGGTGTGCGCCGGCAAGCCCGCGGCCTCGCGCGCACCGGGACCGGTCAGGTAACCCGGCGTCGTCAGGAAGTCGAGCTTCTCCACGAACTTCTTCGCGTCGTGCTTCATAACGATCAGCGTGCGCCAACAGAACGACGCGAGATCGTTCGCGCCGCCGCTGCCGGGCAACCGCACCTTCGGCTTGTCGTGCGGGCCGATCACGGTGGAGTTCAAGTTACCGTAAGGGTCGATCTGCGCACCGCTCAGGAACGTGTAGTCCACCATTCCGCGCTGGCAGAACTGCATCACGTCGGCCATCGAAGTCGCGAGCACGGCTTTGTGAAACGTGGTGCTATCGCCGACGCTCACCGGCATCGTCGGAAGGAGCGGCGCGACACCGCCGGCCTCGAACATGATCACCAGGTTTGGGGCGTGTGTCCGCTGTGCGAGCATCGCCGCGGCGCACGGTAAACCGGTGCCGACCGCGACCGACTTGCCGTCTTCGAGTTCGCGTGCGGCACTACAAATCATCAGTTCTATTGGGCTGAACGGCATGACGGGTTCCACTCGCGGCCGGGGATTCGCGCGGACGGAACCGCGCGCGAGTGTTATTCTTTATCAACACACCGCGATTCGCAACCGCTGACCTTCTCTCTGCCGAGGAATCCTTACGTGAGTTCAGTTCCCGTGCCCACCCCAACCCCTGTCAAAGTCGCGAAGCCGCAAGCGGCTATTCCCGCGGCGCGCAAGCGGAAGGTGTTCTGGTTCTTCGCGGCCATCGTGAGCGTTCACCTGCTCGTGCCGCTCGCGTTTCTGCCGTACACGTTTGTGTGGTGGGGCATCGCGGCGCTGCTCGTCGGAAACTTTATCTTTGGCTCGCTCGGCATCAACCTTGGCTACCACCGGATGCTGACGCACTCCGCCGCGAAGTTCCCCAAGTTCCTCGAACGCCTTTGGGTGCTGTTCGGCGTGTGCAGCATGGAAGGCTCGCCGCTGTGGTGGGTCTGCACGCACCGGATGCACCACCAACACAGCGACGAAGAAGGCGACCCGCACAGCCCGAAAGAGCACTTCTACTGGGGCCACATGGAGTGGATCTACACCGCGGACGAGCGTCGTCAGCGGCTCGACACCTACGGCAAGTACGTCCCCGACCTGATGGGCGACAAGTTCCTGCGCTGGCTGCATCGCGGGGAGAAGTGGCTGCTGGTGTGGCTGGCTCACGTCGTCGCGCTGACCGCGCTGGGCTTCGGTGCGGGCTTCGCGTTCTTCGACACGACGGACGCCGCGGTGCAGTTCGGCGTGCAGTGGTTCCTGTGGGCGGTGATCGTGCGAACGGTGTACGTGTGGCACATCACGTGGCTGGTGAACTCCGCGGCGCACCGCTGGGGTTACCGTAGTTACAAGACAAACGACGGGAGCCGGAACAACGTGTTCGTCGCGGTGCTGACCAACGGCGAGGGATGGCACAACAACCACCACGCGACTCCGCGCGCGTGTTCGCAGGGTCACCGCTGGTGGGAGATCGACTTAACGTTCACCTTCGTGCGCGCGTTGCAACTTGTGAGCCTCGCGTGGGACGTGGCCGCGGTGAAGGTGCCGAAGCACATCGCCGAAGGCGCGAAGGAAAGTGGTGAAGGCCCACCTTCAACTGCCAAGCCATGACCTACATCGAATCGCTCGCCGAGTACGACGGCCCCGCGCCGAGCGTGTTCCTCGCGGGCGGCATCAGCGGCACGTTCGACTGGCAGGCCGATGTGGTCGCGCGCCTCGCGGACCTGCCGCTCGTGCTGCTCAACCCGCGGCGCCGCGACTTCCCGATGGACGATCCCACCGCGGCACACGCGCAAATTGAATGGGAGTTCCGGCACCT
Organism: Singulisphaera sp. GP187; assembly: GCA_945905925.1. Classification (GTDB taxonomy): domain Bacteria; phylum Planctomycetota; class Planctomycetia; order Gemmatales; family Gemmataceae; genus Gemmata. The sequence goes on along the minus strand of CAMDQN010000047.1, from coordinate 35,435 downwards.
GCGCCGGACCACCGCGGTGCTGTTCTGGTTCCCGCCCGAAACGCTCTGCCCAATCGCGCTCTACGAACTCGGCGGGCGCGCACAGGTTCGTGAACAACCGCTCTTCGTCGGCACCCACCCAGATTACCAGCGAAGCCTCGATGTGGAAGTTCAGTTGAAGCTCACGCGCCCGGAAGTTACGGTGACGGGTGACACCGCGGCGCTCGCAAAGCAAGTGCGCGACTGGTTCACCGCTCTGCCGGGAGCCTGACCATGTGGGTTCCGTTCGGCACGTTCGGCGAGATCAAGGGCCGCGTTCGCGGCGTGTCGCTGCCGTACCCGAACGGGCAGGTTCTCGTCTGGACCGATCACGGGCTGTTCTCGATTTGGTACTTCCGCTCCGCATTCATCACTTCCACGCCCGGCGCCGAAGAACACTTCGACGACGCGACCGGCGCGATTACCTGGAACGGTGCCGCATACCCCATGCTCGGCCCGTGCGCGCCAGGGAATGACCCGCGAGCTTACACGCGACACCCCAACGGCGATCGCGTCGCGCTTGACCCGGACACCGACGCCGTTCACGTTCTCGATGCAGCCGGGGCCGTTCAGCAAACAATCGAAGGCGTGCGCGCGTCCGACGGGTGGGCGGTCGCCGCGTTCAGCACCGACGGCAAGGCGCTCGTGGTCGCGGATTCGGCCAGCGTGCGCGTTTTCCGCTACGAAGCCGCGACCGGGGACGAACGCCCGCGATGGGCTGCCGTTGCCAGCGCGGACAACCAGAACCGCTTACTGCGAGCGATCCTGAGCAACCCGGACGAAGACACGCCGCGCCTGATGTACGCCGACTGGCTCGACGAACACGACGACCCAGCACGGGCCGAGTTCATCCGCCTCCAGTGCCGGCTCGCCGAACGAGAACGCGAAAAAGTTGTCCCCGCAACCGACCCGGACCAGCAGCGCGGCCGTGAACTTCTTCTCCAGTTGGGTGAGCGGTGGCTAGCCGAACTACCGGCGATCCGCGGGGTACGATGGGCCGGGTTTCGGCGCGGGTTCCCCGGTGTGTCCGTGACGAGCGCCACCACGCTCGTGAGCGCCGCGCCGAAGGTCTGGGCCGCGGCACCCGTTGAATGGGTGACGATCACCGGCTTGAACGCGAACGGCGCACGGATACTCGCAGACTCAGACGTGTTCAGCCGACTCCGCGTCTTGGCGATCGAGAGCTATTACGTCCCGAGCGAAGGGGAGAAGCCGCTCCGCGTGCTGCTCCAGTCGCCGCGCCTGTCGGCGCTGCGGCGGTTGCACCTATCGGCCGGGGCGGGCGAAGCAGGCGTGATCGCAGCCGCGCAGAATCCGCACCTCGCGTCGCTGGAGTGGCTCGCGGTCGGGTCCGGCGGACTGACCGACGCGGCGGTCGGCGAGCTTCTTGTGTCCGCGCCGTTCCAGAACCTGCGTGGCGGCTCGTTCGTATCGCACCGGCTGAGTGCCGTGGTGCGGAAGAGGTTGCAGGCGCGCTTTCCGAACGCGACGGCGTGACAGGAGACAGCCTCGGTGTTTTGGTTTTCGCCCCGATAAGGGCTAAAACCAAAACCACTCACACGACCGGGATCGCGGAGAACATTTCATCCCCACTCGCCAGTTGCGCGAGAACCAAACACCCGCCGCAGTTGCACTTCCCGCTCATCCGGTTGGTCGTGACCGTGTCGGTCACGTTGCCGAACACCGGCGGTTCGACGTACACCGGAGCCACTTCGCTCGTGGTCTCCGTGTTCGTTGCGTTCAGCCCGGCGTAGAGGCCGTCGGAGGTGGTCGGCGCGCCGAACGGCGTGGTGGACGGGGCACTCGCACCGCCCGCGACCACCTGCTCGAAGTTGAACACGCGGGCCATGGAGTTGGTCCGGTTCGCGCTCGCGACGGTGAGTTCGGAAAGCCCATCGCCGTTCGTGTCCTTCAGCGCCAGCCGGGCACCGCTCGGGTCGGTCGGCGCGAACGCGTAGAAGCTCCCGACCAACGGCAGGTTGCTCGCCATCGCGCCGAGGTTGCAGCTCACCGTTGCGCCGGCCCACACCTTGACGTGTGCCGGCGCGCCGCGGTCGGGACTGATGGCAAGTTCCGCGAACCCGTCGCCGTCCATGTCGCCCACCGCCGCGTTCAGCGCGGACCACAACCCCGCGAATGGGATGAAATCCGGGGTCAATCGCGTCGCGACATTATTCCGCAGGTCGGCCCCGCTGTACACTGCGACCCGGCCTTCCGCCTGCCCGCCGGTCGTCACCACCACGTCCGCGAACCCGTCCCGGTTGATGTCTCCCGCAGCGACCCGCGCCCCGCCTCGGAACGCTGGGTTGTCGAATGCAAAGAAGCTCGACTGTAACTGAAGCGCACCGCCCGCGATCTGGAACGTCTGGATGTGCGGGCCTGCGCCCGCGTCGGCCGAGACGACCAGTTCGGCCCGGCCGTCGTGGTTGATGTCCGCAGCCGCGAGGAACAGCCCACCGGTGAACCCCCGGAAGATGACCGTCTGGCCGACCAGGACCGAGCCGTTGCGCCCGTCCATGAGTTGAACCACGGCCTGCGGGCCGGCGCCAATCGTGAACGCGTAGTCGGTAGTGCCGTCCCCATTGAAGTCGCCACTCGCGACCCTGATCGCGCCGCGATACCCTGCGAACGGCGTGAGGCGGCGCCCGGTGTCGCTGAGCACACCGCCGGAGACGGTGAACAGCGACACGATGCCGTCCGGGTTCCCGGTGAACGCGACCGGTTGCGGACCCGCGAGCGGACCCGGGGCGGACGTTACCGCGCGAGGTTGTGGGGGCGCACCGGGTTGCGGTGTGGTGGTCGTGGCCGCGGCGCCCCAACCCAGATCCCGCAGCGCCGCCGCGTCCAGCGCCGACCAGTTCACCCGGATTCCGTAGGTCAGTGACGGGTCAAGGCTCACGGCCTGCCCGCCGACCGTCACCCCGTTGGCCCAGTGAGAGCTGTTCGAGTTCAGCGGCACTGCCCCGCCGTAAACGGCGATCGCGTTCGTCCCGCGGAAGGCGCCACCCTGTGCGAGACTCGTCCACTGCGGTGCGGTGCCGATTCCGAGCACGTGGCCCAGTTCGTGGGTCGCGACCGAGTAGAAGTCCAGTTCGGTCGAGTTCAGCCCGTCCGTCGATTGGCCGAAGTGCCACTGCTGCTGGTTATCGAACGTGATGCTCCCGCCCCACGGTGCGAACCCGGAGTGGCCGCGACTCTGGATCGTGTTGATCCACCCCTGTGTGCCGGAGATGCTGTTCCCACCGAACCCGCCGAACCCGGCTTCGGTCCCGGGCAAGTCGCGGGCACCGACGTACAGGCGGATCGTGTTCGCGCCGACTACCAGGTTCGACACGCTGGTCTGCCCGCCGGTGGCCGGGTCGAAGAACGTCGCGCTCCACGTGTTCGTGCCGGACGGGGAGATGGCAGCGAGGTTGGCGTTCAGGCTGCCGCCCAGTTCGCTCGCGACGCGCTCGATGATCGCACGCGCTTCCGCGTTGTTGAAGAACCCGCCGCCGTCGCGAGAGTAGTCTAGTTGGATCAGAACCGCAGGCACCTCACGAGCTTCGAGCTGTTCGAGCCGGAGAACGGGCCGCCGAGTCTTCACCGATGAAGTGCGATTCTGCGTACGGGTCAGCCACTTGAACATGCGAAGTCGCCTCAATGTCCGTGCGGCGACCGGCGGCGCGGAGGCGCATTAACGCCCGCACCGGTACGGACCGGTTGCGACGGAGGGTCTGTTTGGTGGTGCGAGTACGGGTGTCGGTCGCCCCGGCGGCATCACGACCGCAGATCGCGCTGGTCCGGGGCCGCCGAGTGCGAGTCAGCGGAACCGATCCGAGAGTGGACCGAAGTTGTCGGGCGACCGAGTCTGAGGGGACCGGGCGCGTCGAGCGAGGAGTCGGCTGGTGCCTTGCTTGGCACCCGCTTGCCGGGTCGATCGGAGAGGGCCGATCAGGGACGGCGTGCGTTTCAGATATGAGTCTCTAGGACAACTTTGCGGACCGGGTCAACTCGCGATCACGCGGAGATTTCAAGGATTTTCCGCGGTTACGCCAGGCGCCATAAAACCCTCGCCACGAATGGAACTGTTTTCACGTGACAGCACGTTCGCACGCTCGGTGTAAAGTAGCGGCAACGTATTCCTTCCGAAATGCGCAGCGCACCCGGCGCTAATGGTGCTGTACAATCGGTGTTCGGAACCACTTTCCATAGGAAATGACTATATGAACCGACGCACGTTCCTCGGTGCCGCGAGTGTCACAATCTCGGCGGGCTTATGCCCCCCGCTCGCCCAAGCCCGCGCCGACGAGAAGACGCCCACGAAGTTTCAGATCGCGTGCATGACGCTGCCGTACTCACGCTTTTCGCTTGCCCGCGCTCTCGACGGCCTCAAAGGCGCGGGTTACGCGTTCGTCGCGTGGGGCACCTCACACAAGGAGGACGGCAAGGATGTGCCGGTACTCGCGCGAGACGCGCCGCCGGAGAAGGCGAAGGAGCTGGCGAAGAAGTGCCGCGACTTAGGCCTTGAGCCAGTCATGATGTTCAGTGGCATCTACCCTGAAGCGAAGGACGGCTTGGAGGTACACACGCAGCGACTGAAGCAGGCCGGCGCCGCAGGTGTGCCGCAAGTGCTCACGTTCGGCCACACGAAAGGCGGCAACCACAAACTGTGGGTCGAGCGATTCAAGCAACTTGGACCGATCGCGAAGGACAACAACGTGACGCTGGTCGTGAAGCAACACGGTGGCGAGACTGGCACCGGCGAGGCGTGTGCCGCGATCACCAAAGAGGTGGATCACCCGAACGTGAAGGTGAACTACGACGCGGGGAACGTGCTCGACTACCTCGACAAAGACCCGATCCCGGACATCAAGTTGTGCGCGGCCGAGGTGCGGAGCTTCTGCATCAAGGATCACCGCAACTGGCCGAAAGACGAAGACTGCGGCCCGGGCTTTGGCGAGATCGACCATTACAAGTTGCTGCACCCGGTCGCGTTCACGGGCCGAACGATGTCGCTGTCGTGCGAGAACATCTTCGCGCCACTGGTGCCGCGCCCGGAGAAGCCAGAGGGCGTGGACGCACTCGCGAAGCGCGCCCGCGAGTTCCTCGAAGTGGTCATCGCCGGGTTACAGACCAAGTAGGACGGGTTGGAAATCTGTCCTACTTGTCGTAGAGCCACACGTCCGCGAGTTCGCCCGGTGCGAGCGCGTCGCGGTTGTGTGGCACCAGCACAAAGCCGTCGGCGGCCACGGTGCTGCTGAGGTTCGACGCTCCACCCGACGCGACTGGTGCCACCGCGTTACCCTCGCGCTTCACGCGCACGTAATCGACGCGCCCGACCGCAGACCTGATCTGTTCCGCAATCGGAAGAACCACCTTCGCGTAAGGCAACTCCCACGACCGCCCGCCCAGGCGGCGCACCACGCGCCCGGCGAAGAGATCGTACGCGCACAAGCACGAGACAGGATTGCCCGGCAGGAGGAAGAGAAGTGGTGAAGGGGTGAAGGGGTGAAGGGGTGACAAAGCCTCGTTACCTTCTTCGTCACCCATTCTCCCCATCACCACTTCACCACTTCTCTTCAAAAGGAACCCGACGCCCATCGGCCCGGCCGGGCGCAGCGCGACGCCGTGTACTGCGAGTTCGCCTAACTCGGCCACGGCCCGCGGCGCGTGGTCCTCGGTACCAACCGACGTGCCGCCGGACACGAGCACCACGTCGGCCCCCTCCGCGGCGTCGCGGATCGCGTCGCGCACGGCATCGTAGTCGTCGCGAACGTAGCGCACCGGCAGCGTGTCCGCGCCGTCTCGCGCCGCGAGGGCGCTCAGCATCGGTGAGTTGCTGTCAACGATCCTGAAGCCTTCGGGCATCGCGCCGGGCGGGAGTAGTTCGTTCCCGGTCACGAGGATCGTGACCCGTGGCCGTCGCACGACCGGAACGCACGCGGCACCAACGGACGCGAGCAACCCCACGTCCTGAGGGCGGAGTCGGCGCCCGGCGGGCAGCACTTCGCGACCTCTCGCCACGTCTTCACCGACACGAACGACGTGCTTGCCACACACCACCGGCGCGCGAGCCGATACGCGACCGTCGGCGTCACGTTGCGCGAACTCGGCCATCAGCACCGAGTCCGCTCCGCTCGGGATCGGCGCGCCGGTGGTGACTCGCACTGCGTGACCCGGCGTCACTTCGCCCATAAACGGCCGCGCCGGGAGTGACTCGCCAACGATCCTGAGCGGAAGCACGGAGAGCGTGTCTTCGGCGCGCACCGCGAAGCCGTCCATCGCGGATCGCGCGAACCCCGGCACATCGACCGCCGACACAACCGGTTCCGCGAGGACACGCCCAGCCGCTTCGAGAACGGGAACCACTTCGACCGCGAGTACCCGCGTTCGCGCATCCAGGAGTGCGAGAACGGCGTCCACGGTGGCACGCTCGCGGAAGCCTTGCATACGCACGTCGAAGAACGCTGGCTTGTTCGGCTCGGTCATTCGCTCGCTCCGGGGTCAAATAGCCAGCATTATCGCGACTTCTTGCCGCTCTTCACAAACCTGCGATCCCGGCGCAACTGGTACAACCGCCCGTTTACCACGCGATTCGTCCCTGATTCGCTCAAGCCGCGAGTTGTGGCTACGCAAGTCGGTCCTACATTTGGATGTCAGGTAGGTAGGCCGCTTCGCACGCGGCTCGCGGGATGAATGCCCGCGTCCCCTTAAATACGCGCGCACGGATTAGCCCAACCGACTGACGGAGCGACTCCCATGAACACCAAGCGTTTCTTCTTGGCGCTGATCGCCTTCACGCTGCTGCTGCCTCTGTCCGGGTGTGGGTGCCGTCGGCACTGTAACAGTTCGGGCAGTTTCGCCCCGCCTCCGCAGCCGTGCTGCGACAAGGGGCTGCCGGCTGGCTACGTCCCCGGCCCGCACCCGTAGTCGGCGTGCGATCTTGAACGAAATTGTGTCCCGTGCGGACCGAAGGAAGCGCCGGTCCGCACGGGATTCGTTCGCTCCGCACATCTGTCGCCACCGTACCCGTTTCGCTAACCGGGTCTGCTTTCCCCGCCGCGCCAGCACTCCGGTTCTCCCCTAACTTCCGACTAAATTTAGCCCCTTCGTGGTTGCACGACTCCCTTGACCGCGCATGATTCCACCTGACGGCAGGGGAACGCCGCGGCTAGCCGCATAAAGGAGTCACCACGATGAAAAAGCGCCTCTTGTGTCTCGGCCTACTGGCCGTAGTCTCTCAGTTCTTCGCGACCGGGTGTATTGCGCACCCCGTTGCCCGCTGGCGGGCGAACCACCCGTGCCACTCGTGCGGGCCGGTAGCGCACCCAGTACTGCACCCGATCCAAACCCGCCGTGCGATAACGAGCGAGCACGGCGGGCATGTGATTGGCCCGGTGGTGGCGCCGTGCCACGGGTGCGGAACGCCGGTGGTGTCAGTGGTGCCGGTGGGTCGTTCCGGGATGACCTACGACGGCGTCCCGGTCACGCCGACTGGGTATCCGCCGATTGGCAACCCGTCCATCGGCTCCCCGATCCCGATCACCCCGGGTCCGACGGTGGTGCCATCCCACCCACTGCCGACGCCGATGCCGCTCCCAAAGAACGGCAACTGACACCCCATTGTCATTCATCCGGGCCGCGCGGGATTATTCACCCGCGTGGTTCTTTCGCTTTCTCTTCCGCCGAACTGCCCCGCAGGTACAGCGGTTCCAGGCTAAACAGTTCTTCCTTCGTGACTGGTCGAAGCCTTCGCCCGACGGCGAACACACTCGCCACTCGCGAGAAGCGTTCCGCTTCGACCGCGCGTGGATTCGCGGGTGGAATCTGTGCGTCGTGGACGCTCACACCCGGGCCGGTGACCCAATCACCGACCGCCAGGCCCGCCGCGAACGTATTCGCGTTCAGAATCTGGAGTTGGTTCGCGGCGAGCCAGCCCTCGTGTCGCCACACATACTGCTGTGCGTATACCAGTCCCTGAAGTGCGTCCGCGACCACCCACACATGATTCGCGTTCGCGGGCGTCTGCTCCGCGATGGCAGCAAACGTGTCCACCGCGCGAAGTTCGCAGCCGGTCGCGTAGCTGAGCGCCTTCGCCGTCGTAAGCCCCACCCGAAGGCCCGTGTAGCTCCCCGGCCCGCGACTCACCATCACTCCGGTCAAATCGGCGGGCTTTAGTGATTCCGCTTTCAGCAGCGCGTCGATGGTCGAAGTCATGTCGCGTGCGTGTCGGCGTGCCGAATCGAGTTCGGCCGTTCCCGCAACAGAGGCTCCGCGTGCCAGCCCGATGCGGGCCACGCGATCGGAGGTTTCGAGGATCAGCCAGTTCCCGGTCATGCGCCTTCCCACAACGGTGCTTTCCACAGTGCGAGAGCGTTCGCACAATGTAAAGCATTCTAACGCGGGATGAACACGATGTCCGACACGGCCACCATGCACATCGACGGCGCGTCGCGCGGCAACCCGGGCGCGGCGGCTTACGCTGTCGTGCTCGCGCGCCCGGGGAGGCCCGTGGTCGAAGAAGCGGACACCATCGGAACCGCGTCGAACAACGTGGCGGAGTACACCGCGCTCGTGGAGGGTTTGACGCTCGCGGCCGAACTCGGCGTGAAGAAACTTCAGGTGTTCAGTGATAGCGAACTGATGGTGAAGCAGATGGCGGGCGCGTACAAGGTGAAGCACGAAGACCTGCGCCCGCTGTACGAAGAAGCGTGCCGGTTGCGGAAGCAGTTCGAGAGCGTGACGATCGCGCACGTCCGACGCGAGCAGAACAAGCGTGCCGACGCGATCGGCAACGACGCGCTCGACGGGAAGCCGCGCAAGCGGGGCCAGCCGGTGCCGACGGATTTCGACGTGCCCGTGACTGCGGCCAGAGCTGCGATTCACACGCCGAAAACCAACGTCGATGACGCGGGCGTGCGCGCCGACGCGATCCAGTGTCTCGCGGACGCGGCGAAGCACTGGGCCGCGAACGGCGTGGCGAAGCTCCCGCCGGAAGCGGTGTGGGAACAACTCTGGTCGCTGCTCGATGAATCTGGTGTGCTGAAAAAGAAGAAAGCGAAGTGACATGCCGGACATTCTGTTTTTCGACGAGATCACCGACGCGGAAGCGATCCTTGTCGGCGGCAAAGGCTTGAGCCTCGGCAAGACCGCGAAAGCCGGCTTGCCGGTGCCAGCCGGGTTCGTTGTGACCACACAGGCATACCGGCGGCTCGTGGAACGCGGCATCCGCTCCGACGCGGGCTTCGCGCGCGCCATCGCCAACGCTTACGAAATACTCGGGAACGGTTTGGTCGCGGTGCGATCCAGTGCCACAGCCGAAGACGCGGCCGACACGAGTTTTGCCGGCCAGCAAGAAACCATTCTCGGCGTACAAGGCGACCAACTGCTGTTCGACGCGATCGAACGCTGCTGGAGGTCGCTGTTCACCGAGCGCGCGGTCGCTTATCGCGCGAAGCAGAACGTGGACGCGGCCGGTCTCGCGATGGCGGTTGTGGTACAGAAGCTTGTTCCCGCGGAATCGGCCGGTGTGTTGTTCACACGCGACCCGCACGACGCCGACGGCAAGCAGATGCTCGCTGAGGCGGCGTGGGGCTTGGGTGAAGTGGTCGTGTCGGGTCGCGTGCAACCGGACCGGTTCACGCTCGACCACGCGACCGGAAGCGTCCTTACACGCGTATTAGGTTCGAAGGCCGTCCGCGTGACCGCAGGCGTCGAAGAACACGTGCCGCCGGAACTTCAGCGGCAATTCTGCATCGGTGACACCGCGTTGTCACAACTCGCGGAACTCGGACGGAAGGTCGAAGCATTCTACGGCGACGCACGTGACATCGAATGGGCCTTCGCGGGCGGTACGGTTCACCTCCTCCAGGCGCGACCGATTACCGTGGCGGGCGCGGTCGAACGCGAACAGGTGCGGCAAGCCGTCATCGCGGACTTGAAAGCGAAAGCCGACACCCGCGGAACCGTGTGGGTGCGGTACAACCTGAGCGAAGTGCTGCCCGAACCGACGCCGATGACGTGGGCCGTTGTGCAGCGCCTGCTCGCGGCCGACGGCGGGTTCGGCGCGATGAACCGCGATCTCGGCGCGAAGCCCGATTTGGCGCTCGGGTCGCTGTCCGGTTTCGACCTTGTCGCGGGGCGGCCGATGGCGAACCTCTCGCGTTTGCCGCGGATGCAATTTTCTCGTCCGCCATTCGAGTATCCATTGGGCGAATATAAACGAGAGCCGCGTAAGGCTCTCGATCCGAAACCGGCTCTGAACCCGCTCGCGGGGCAGGGTTGTGTGTTTGGTGTGCTGGGGTTGCCCGGCACCGTGTTAAGTCTTACGCGACTCATGAACACGACGAAGAAGCTGTCTGCCGACTTCGCGCAGAAGTTCGAGCGCGAGACGGCGCCGGCGTTCGCAGGGTCTGTGGCGCAGGCGCTCACTGAAAAGTGGTCCGGGTGCGAGCCGGAAGTTCTCGTCCGCGAGTTCCAAGCGTGGGTCGGTAAGACACTCGTCGAGTTCGCCCGCGACAGTCTGAAGCCAACAGTGTTCGCGGACCTTGCGTGGACGGAGGTGTTCGAGACGCTCAAGCCGAAGTTGGGTGAGGAACGTGCCCGCGTCGCGGTAGGCGAACTGAGCCTTGGCGCCGCGCCCCCAGAAGGTACGAACCTTCCCGGCGCGGTCTGCGACCTGGCTTCCGGGAAGATGAGCCGTGCGGAGTTCCTGACAGAGTTCGGTCACCGCGGCACGAACGAAATGGAACTCGCGCAACCGCGCTGGTCCGAAGCACCTCAAGAACTCGACAAGCTCATTCGCGGCGCACACGCACGCGAGCACACTTCAGTCACAACAGACGTGGAGAAGATCGCGACGGAAGCGAAACTCGCGGGGCCGTTCCGCGACCAACTCGCGGCGAAGGTGCAGCGCCTGCGAACCTATCTCGGGCTTCGCGAAGCGGGCAAGCACTACCTCTTGCTGGGCTATCAGGTTATTCGCCGCATCCTCGTCGAACTCGACCGCAAGTTCGGGCTGAACGGCGGCATCTTCTTCCTCACGCCGTCCGACCTACCGGACCTGCTTGCGGGCAAAGACCTCTCCGCGAAGATCGCCAACGCTCGCAAGCAGCGTCAAACGGAACTCTCACTCGAAGTGCCCGCGGTGTTGTTCAGCGACGATCTCGACGCGATTGGGCGGCCACTTCCGGAACCGCCGGGCGGCGACAAACTCGAAGGCGTACCGCTCTCCGCGGGCGTGGCCGAAGGCCCGGCGCTGGTACTCACCGAACCCACCGCGGCGCCGCCCGAAGGCGAGTACATCCTGGTGTGCCCCTCGACGGACCCCGCGTGGGTGCCGCTGTTCGTTCACGCGAAGGCGCTGGTGATGGAAACGGGCGGCGTGTTGTCGCACGGTGCGATTGTGGCGCGAGAGTTCGGCTTGCCCGCGGTGGCCGGCTTGCCCGGTGTGACGCAGCGCCTGAAGACGGGCCAGATGCTCCGCGTCGATGGCGGAAGGGGAACGGTCACGATTGTGGGCGAACCAAAAGGCGAGCGCTGGTCGTAAGCCCCCGCGTGAATGACAACTGTGATGAGTTGTCATCCACGCGGGGGCTTACGACCAGCTCGCCAAAGACAACCTTCACTTGTTGAACTGGAACTCGCGGCTGTTGATCAGCACCCAGAGCAAGTCCTGAAGTCCGTCGCGCATGGTCGGCGCGCTGTTCACCCAACCTTCCGCTTTCTTCTGCTCGTCGGGCGACGGGCGGCGGCTCCACGTCGCGAGGTACAGTTCCTCCACCGCCTTCGCGAGCGGCGCCTTGTCCGTAATCAGTTGCTCCACGCGACCCGCCTTGTCCGCGATCTTGTTGTTCAGGAACGCGCCGTTCAGAAGGTGCATCGCCTGCGCGATGTTCGGCTTCGTGGTCCGCTCGCACTCGCACAACACCTGACGCGGCGGGCGCCCGAACGTGTCGAGCAGGTACGACCGCACTTCGCTATCGGGAAGCTGAATCGCCCTCGTGCCCAGTGGCAGGCCAACGTACTTCTCGCGCGTCCCCGTAGAGAAATCCACACCGTCCGCGATCTGCTCCGCAGTCAACCGCTTCACGGTGTATCGCGTGAAGTGGACATTCGCGGTGTCGAGTTTGTTGCCCGCTGTGCTGGTGTGCGAAAGTTGATACGCCCGGCTGTTGAAGATCGTCTTCAGCAGGTGCTTCAGGTCGAACTTGCTCTTAACCAACTCGTCCGCGAGCGCGTCGAGTAGCTCCGGGTTGCTCGCGGGGTTGGTGGCGCGCATGTCGTCGAGCGGTTCGACCAGCCCACGGCCCATCGTGTAGCCCCAGAAGCGATTGGCCATGTTCCGCGCGAACATCTTGTTCGTCGGAGCAACGAGCCAGTCCGCGAGCCGCTTCCGCCGGTCGAACTCGTCATCCCAACTCACTTTCGTGTCGCCGTCGAGCGGCATCGGTTTCACCGTGGTGCGCTTTCGCGGATGGCTCGCCTCGCCCGCAGGGCGAATGAAGATCACCGTTTCGCGACCGAAGATGCCGAACTCCTGGCTGGTTTTCGTGCCGATCCGCGCGAAGAACGCGGCCATGCCGTAGTAGTCGTCCTGGCTCCACTTCTCGAACGGGTGGTGGTGGCACTTCGCACAGCCGATACGCACACCGAGGAACAGTTGCGTCGTCGTTTCCGACCACTCCTCCAACCCGCGACCGATCTGGAAGAAGTTCGCGGGGCCGTCGAGAAACGTGCTGCCTTCGGCGGTCACCACGTCGCGCACGAATGCGTCCATCGGCACGTTGTCGCGCACCTGGGCGCGAACCCAGTTGTGGAAGCTCCACATGCCCTTCTCTTGAAGGGCCGTGCGGTTGATGCGAAGTAAATCACCCCACTTCAGCGCCCACCAGTCGATGAACTCGCCGCGTTCCAGCACCTTGTCGATGGCCTTCTCACGCTTCTTCGGGTCTTTGTCATCGAGGAACGCCCTGACTTCGGCCGGGGTCGGAAGTGTGCCGATCGCGTCGAGGTAGAGCCGGCGCAAGAACTCGTCGTCGGTGGAGAGCGGCGACGGCGTCAGCCCTAAATCCTTCCACTTCGTGATGAGCTTCTCGTCGATGAAGTTGTTCGCAACGACATCCGGGAACTTCGCGAGCTTCGCGAACGGCAGCGTGACCTGGGCGACTTCGGCGGCGCCGCCGTAGCGGATCATGACGTGCGTTTCGCCCGCGTCCTTCGCGGTGACCAAGCCCGCCGGCGTGACGACCGCGACCGCGTCGTTGAGCGCGTCGAACTGCGCCGTCGAAGTCACGTCTTCGCGCCGCCCGTCGGACCACGTCGCGGTGATGGAGAGCTGCTGCTGCTCCCCCGGGACCATCAATCGGCTGAGCGGAAATACTTCGAGCTTCGTGACGGTTGCGTCGGTCTTCGCGGTCGGTGTCGGTGTACCGTCTTCGAGCCACTGGCGAATGGTGACGTAGTCGCGGCCGTTGTGCTTCAACTTCTCGCCGCCACCGTGCTCCATTACCAGGGCCGGCTTCGCGAGCAGAATGCTTAGCTCCGGGTTACTCGGCACGATGCGCCGGCCCTCGTTGCTCTGCACGATCTGCAAGTAGTCGAACGCGGGGTCGAACCCGAACAGCGACAGCTTGAACCCGCCGCGACCGTGCTGCGACCCGTGGCAACTCCCCGCGTTGCACCCGGCCTTCGTGAGAATCGGTTCCACCTCGTTCGCGAAGCTCACCGGCACATCGGCAGTCGATTTCTCGACACTCACATTCACGGTCGCTTTCGCCCCGTTCGCTTCGATGGTGAGCGTGGTGCTTCCGTCCGCGACCGGCCGCAGTATGCTTTTATCGGCGGTCGCGATCTTCGGGTTCGCGCTCGTGAGTTTCGCCACACGCGTGAGATCCCATTTGCGACCGTCAGCCCACACCCCGAGGACGATCACGCGCTGCTCGTCGCGTGGCCCGACAAGTTTCATTTCCTTCGGGTGGATCAGCAATTCTTTCGGTGCGCCGGTTGGCGGTTCGACCGCGCGAAGGTCTGCGGCGAATAATCCCAGAACGCAGCTAGCGAATAGCAGACGAGACAGCATAGGAAGAACCCGTAAAGCGGGTGGAAGTCGAGAGATCGCGGGGAGTAATTCAAATCGTCGCGGATTCATGGAACAGAGTCAAGGACAAGGCGTTACTCTCAACAAGTCGGACTCACTCTTTCCCCCTTCGGGGTCAATACACTCGTTCCCTCGGTGCCGTGATGAAAGTGTTCGCGTTGCTCCCGACTGTGTTCCTCGTCGCGGCTGTCGCGACTGCGGAGGACAAGCCGCCGGCGCCAAAACTGCCGCTCGGCAAGGACACAACCTTCGTAACCGGGCCGCTCGACAAGCATGGCTACATCGACTACGAAGCCGCGCTCAACGCCGAACTCGGGAAGGGGATCACGCGTGAGAACAACGCTCACGCTCTGCTCGTGCAAGCGTTCGGCCCAGCACCCGAAGGCGGCGACGGGATGCCGCTCGACTACTTCAGGTGGCTCGACATCCCGGTTCCGCCGAAAGACGGCGAATACTTCATCGGCATGACCGCTTACGTTCGCGACAAACTCGGGCTTTCCGGCGCGCGGCTGGAAGCGTTCTTCGAGGTTCAGGGGCGCGTGATGCAGCGCCCGTGGGTATCGAAAGACTGCCCGCCGATGGCCGAGTGGCTCAAGGCCAACGAGAAGCCGCTGGCACTCGTCACTGAAGCGATGAAACGCCCGGAGTACTTCAACCCACTCGTGTCGCGCCGCAACCCCGGCGAGGCCAGCAATCTCATCGGCACGCTGTTGCCCACCGTGCAGAAATGCCGCGAACTCGCGACGACATTCACTGCCCGCGCCATGCTCAGGCTCAAAGACGGCAAGCTCGATGACGCGTGGGTGGATTTGATGACGGTTCACCGGTTGGGCCGGCTCGTCAGTCGCGGCGGCACGCTGATCGAATCGCTCGTCGGTATCGCCATCGGTCAGATCGCAAGCAACTCCACGCTGGCTTACCTGGAACACCCCGACCTCACTTCCAAACGCGCCCTCGCGTGTCTGAAGGAGTTGCAAGGGTTACCGCGCGCGACGCCACTCGCGGACAAAATCGGCGTATGCGAACGCATGATGGGCCTCGACGCGATCCAGTACATCCGCCGCAGCGGTGGCGCGGGCGGACTCGACAACCTCTTCGCGGGCGAAAATTTCGTCATCGTCGATGAAAAGAAGGCGTTCGAGACGGTGGACTGGACCACGGTGATGCAGTCCCTGAACAAGGGTTACGACCGCCTCGACGCCGCTCTGCGTCTGAAAGACCGTGCGGCCCGCCTCAAGGAATTCGAGAAGATCGAAAACGACTACAAGGACATCAAGAAGGAGTTCGCGGACCCCGAGAAAGCCAAGAAGTTCATGAAAGAAAACGAAAAGGACGGGAAGGCGCTCGGCAAAGCGCTGGGCGATGTCCTCATGGGAATGCTCTCTCCGGCGCTTCAGAAAGTGCAGCAAGCCCACGACCGCAGCGAGCAGGTCGCGGCCAATCTGCAGGTTGCGTTCGCGCTGGCAGCCTACCACAAGGACAACGGCGACTACCCCGCGAAGCTCACCGACCTCGCGCCCAAGTACCTTAGCACCGTGCCCACCGACCTCTTCGCGAACAAGGCGCTGACCTACAAGCCGGGCGAGAAGGGCTACTTGTTTTACAGCGTGGGCGTGAACGGCAAGGACGAAGACGGGCGCTGGTACGACGACGAACCACCCGGCGACGACCTGCGAGTGAAGATGCCGCTCCCGGAATTGAAGAAGCAATAGGGTCTGACTCCCCGCCGCTCGCGGCTTTGCGACCGCAACGCTCGCGAAACCGCGAGCGGCGGAAGAGGTGCCACACCATCCCGAGGTTTCCAATTATGAAGCCATGCGCGATTCTTCTGCTCATGCTTCTCGTCGGCGTCACGCCCGCGGACGAGAAGCCGCCCGCGGCGAAACTCCCGGTCGGCAAGGAAACCACCTTTGTCACCGGTCCCATCGACAAGAACGGGTACATCGACTTCGAGACCGCGCTCAACGAGCGCCTCAGCAAAGGCATTACGCCCGAAAAGAACACGAACGTGCTGCTGTGGGCAGCGTTCGGCCCCACGCCCGGAGGGAACAACAAACCGCCCGCGGAATACTTCAATCGCCTCGGGATGAAGGAACCGCCTGTTGGCGCCGATTACTTCATCGACTTGCGCGCGTACATGAAAGACGTCCTCAAGGTCGAACCGGACGACTTTAACATCGTCTATGATCGGCAGGACCGCGCCATCAAACGCCCGTGGATCGCGAAGGATTTCCCGGACATCGCCGCGTGGCTCAAGGCCAACGAGAAACCACTCGTCGTGGTGGTCGAAGCGACCAAACGAACACAGTATTACAACCCGCTCGTGTCGCACCGTAACGGCGACGAACCGACATGGCTGATCGGCGCCCTCCTGCCGAGCGTGCAGAGCTGCCGCGAACTCGCGAATGCGCTCGCCGCGCGCGCGATGCTGAAATTGGGAGATGGGAAACAGCAAGAAGCGTGGGCCGACCTGATCGCCGGCCACCGACTCGCCCGGCACCTGAGCCACGGTGCGACGCTCATCGAGTCGCTCGTTGCCGTCGCCATCGGTCAGGTCGCGCACAACGCCACGGCCGCGTACCTCGAGCGCGCCGACCTCACCTCCAAGCAACTGCTCGACCGGCTGAAGGAACTTCAAGACCTTCCACCAGCAGTACCGATGGCCGACAAGATCGACCTCGGCGAGCGGTTCGTGTTCCTCGACTCGCTCCAGAACATCCGTCGCGGCGGTGGGGCCGATGGCGCGAACAAGAAACCCACAGCGGAGGAACTGAAGGGACTCGACATGATCGACTGGGAGCCGGCGCTGCGCAACGGCAACAAGTCTTACGACCGCATGGCCGCCGCGATGCGCCTCCCGGACCGCACCGCACGCGAAAAGGAGTTCGACGCGATCGAGAAAGACCTGAACGCGGTGGTCAAGAAGAACCGCGACTTCGCCGAACTTCAAAAGCTCATCAAGAACGGCGCCCCCAACAAAGAAGTCGGCAAGCAAATCGGCAAGGAGATCGGCGACGTCCTGATCGCACTGCTCACGCCCGCGGTGCGCAAGGTTCAGCACTCTCAAGACCGCGCGCGGCAGGTCGAGCGAAACCTTCAGGTCGCGTTCGCGCTCGCGGCGTTCCACAAGGACAACGGGCGCTACCCCGCGAAGCTCGCGGACCTCGCCCCCAAGTACCTCGCGACCGCACCCAACGATCTCTTCACTGGCAAGGACTTGATCTACAAGCCAAACGAAAAGGGCTACTTGTTCTACAGCGTCGGCGTGAACGGCAAGGACGATGAGGGGCGTTGGTACAGCGACGAACCGCCCGGCGACGACCCCGGCGTGCGGATGCCGCTCCCAGCGCTGAAACTGCTGAAGTGACGCCCGTGCGGAATCGGGCTACCTCGCGATCCGTGCGTGCCGACGATACCGCTCTCTCACGACCCAATCCGCCGACATCAGCGAAGTCAAAAGTCGTAACGTCGAAGACCAAACTGCTGAGGTCTTCCGCCGCTCCGCGGCGCGACCTTCGCGCGTCCAAGTGGCTCCGCAGAGTGGCGGAAAACAACATCGCACCGCTTTGCGGTGCGACGAGAGAAGAGAATCGCGGTTGTGGTCTTCGACGTTACGACTTTCGACGGGCGCCGAAGGCGCTAAACCTCGGTCACGGTGATCGGCTCGGGCGCGCCGAGCGGGACCGGGGTGACCGAGGTGTTGCCGGCCATCAGCGAGTGACGGTTGATTCCCTTCTCCTCAAGCTTCTTTAACTTGGTATGCAGGGTGTCGCGGCTGATGTTCAACAGCTTGGCGGCGTGGCTCACGTTCCCGTTCGTCTGCTTCATCGCCCGGCAGATGGCCCACGTCTCGATCTCGACCATGTCGAGGCTCGGCGGCAGGTCGGTGAGCGCGGCGCCAGTTGCGCGGGTCGCGAGTTCGGTTAGCCCGGTCAGCGGCAGCGCGTCGGCGTCGATCGTGTCGCTCTCGCACATCACCGCAGCGCTCTCGATGGCGGCGCGCAACTGGCGCACGTTCCCCGGCCACTGGTACGCCTGGAGTTTCCTCAACGCGGCCGGCGTCAGTTTGAATTTCCGCCGGCACTCGCTCGACACCCTCGCCAGGAAGAACGCCGCCAACTCGGGCACGTCCTCCGGGTGCTCGCGCAGCGGCGGTACGCGCACCTGAATCACCTTCAACCGGAACAGTAGATCTTGCCGGAACCGCCCGATCGTCACGTCCTTGTCGAGGTCGCGGTGCGTTGCGGCCACGATGCGAATATCGGCTTTGATGTTGCTCGTTCCACCCACGGGGCGGAACGCTTTGCCCTCGATCACGCGCAGCAACTTCGCCTGACATTCGAGGGACAACTCGCCGACTTCGTCAAGGAACAGCGTGCCTTCGTCCGCTTGTTGGAATAGCCCCGGGTGATCGCGGTCGGCGCCGCTGAACGCGCCCCTCTTGTAGCCGAATAGCTCCGCTTCAAGGAACGTCGGTGCGATGGCGGTGCAGTTCATTACCACGAGCGGCCCTTCGGCCCGCTGGCTGTTGCGGTGCAGTGCCAGCGCGACCAGTTCCTTGCCGGACCCGCTCTCGCCTTGCACCAGAACCGTGAATGGCTGCGGCGCGGCCCGGAGAATCTGTTGGCGCAGGTGGATGACTGCGTTGCTGCCGCCGATAATGTCGTCGGCCACGGGCGTGTGCTTGCGTAACCGCAAGTTCTCGGCTTCGAGTGTGCGTCGCGTGCGGAGGATTTCCAGCCCGTGCGCGAGGAACCCGGCGACGGCTTCGATAAAGCGCACGTCGCGCTCGACGAACGCGTGCCCGGTGCGATACACGTGCAGCGTCGCGAACGGCTTGCCCGATGCTTTGAGGGGAATGCAGATCGCGTCCGCGAACGCGGAGAGCGAATCGGTCGGCGAGTGCGCGGCGATCTGGTCCGGGAACAGCCAGATCGTCTTGCCGTTCTTTTGCGCCTGGGCGGTGAGCCGGCGACTGAGCGGGATGTCGATCGCGGCCGACTCGGGCATCACGATCTTCGGTCCCGGGTCTTCCGGGTCCGGACTCAGGTAGCCGGCCAGTTTCGCGGCGGTCTGGTTCAGAATGGCGCGCAGGGCGAAACTGACGAGATCGAGCGGGGTCTTGGTCTCAACCGCGCCGGTCATGAACTTGCACAGCGCGGTGAGTTCGTCCACGCGCAGTTGCTTGGCGCTCTGGTCGGCAGACGGGTCGGACGGCAAGATCCGATCGAGTGGGAGTACGTGAACCTTCGTCGCGTTGTGTGGGCTTTCGTGAAGCACCCGGATCGTCGAGGGTGTTTCCTTGACGGGCTGGGGCGGGGACTTCGGTTCGAGAACGAACTTCAACACCACCTCACCGATCTTGACGCGCTGCCCGTCGGCCAGTTCGGTCGCGCCGTCGATCCGTTGCCCGTCCACGCGGGTGCCGTTAAGCCCGAAGTCGCGGACGTGCCAGTGGTCGTCCTCGAAGTAGATCTTCGCATGCGTCCGGCTGGCCAGTTCATCGCGCAACACGATGGTGTTGTCGCGACCGCGGCCGAGCGTAACCGGTTGCCCCGTGGGGGACAGATCCAGGGTCGGAGGCACGCATTCGCCGCCTTCGAGGGTGAGTCGCGCGCGCATCGCGGTACGCTCCAACGGGCCATCGCCGGGCTATCTCGTGATGGCGAGTATGAGTACGGCTGCGACGGCCCCGAGAACAACCGTTCGCTATGGAAAACTGTAGCATGTATTTTGCCGTTGGGGAACCCGGTCCCTCCGGGACTGTCGCTAAACCGGCGAGGGACGAACACGAAGGGCGTTGTTTCTTGCCGTCGTAGTCCTACCTAACTAGGAATCCTGCGCCCGAGTGGAGTTTCCATGCAGACCCGAATTGAAGGCGTCGCTTACGTGCTGGGCGACAACATCGACACCGACCAAATCATCCCGGCACAGTACCTGACCTACAACCCGTCGATCCCGGCGGAATACAAGATGTTCGGGAAGTACGCACTGAGCGGCGTTCCCGACGCCGCGGCCGGGTTGCCGAAGGGCCACGTCCCGTTCCACACGCCCGGCGGGGACGAGTACGCCTCGCCGTACACGATCATCGTCGGCGGAAAGAATTTCGGGTGCGGTTCCAGTCGCGAACACGCGCCGATCGCACTCGCGGCGGCTGGGGTTGTCGCGGTGGTCGCGGAATTCTACGCACGCATCTTCTACCGGAACAGCATCAACGGCGGGTATCTCGTTCCGCTCGAAACGAAGGACCGGCTCATCGAACGGGTTTGCACCGGCGATACACTGGTAATCGACATCACCGCGGGCACGCTGACGAACGCCACGAGCGGCGAGACGTTCGCGCTGTTACCGCTGGGCGAGGTCGCCCCGATTTTGGAAGCCGGGGGACTGTTCAGCTACGCGAAGAAGGTGGGAATGCTTGCTCAGTAAGGCCGCGGAGTAAGGTAAAAGGTAAAAAAGTAAAAGAGAAGACAGGCAGTAGGGCCGCTCTGTCTTCCCTTTTCCTTTTACCTTACTCCGCTGCACTACTTCAAAGGCGCCTCGTACTTCGCGAGGTCGATCGGCGTCGCACCGGGGATGTTCGGGCGGTTGTAGTACCGGCGGGCCTCTTCCTGCGTCAGTGGCTGGTTGATCTTCGCGTTCAGCAACTCTAACTCCATCTCGAACTTCTGTTCCTCCCACCGCAAGAGCACCTTCGTCGGATACTGCACCGGGAGCGGTTGTCCGCTCCGCGGGTCGGTGGCACCGGCTTGCGCCGTCTTCGCTTCCTTGATCTCCGCGAAACAAATGACCTTCCCTTTCGTGTCGCGAACGATGTGTTTCTTCACCTGCGGCTTGTTCCCGGTGGCCGCGTCGCCATCGAATACGATCTCCTTGAGGACGGACACGCCGCCGGGCGTGACTGCGGGCCAACTCAGGGTGTAGGTGCGGGTCTTCTCGTCGGTCTTCACGCTGTACTGGTTGGTCGGCGTGCCCGGTGGGAGATCGCGCTGGGTGTGCGGTGGCAAGAAGTGGGCCATGCCGAACGCCTGCATCACCCACTCAGGCTCGAACGGGATGCCCCCGGGGATCTTCGCCTTGCCTGCCTCGAAGTCGCTGTGCGACGCGAACACGAACATCGGGTCCACGGTTGGCACCTTCGCATACACCCAGAACTGCTGGTCGTTGGAACCAAGATCCACTTTCGCGGCCATCGCCGCGTCGCCGACCATGCGGAAGTTTCGCGGTTGACTCGCGACGAGCGTCCCGCGTAGCGGCGGCATCGGGATGCTACGGTCGCGCGCGGTGACACGTACATCGGCGTTGGTGATCGACTGAAGCCGGTCGGCGTGATCGTTGAGGTACGTCACGAACTGGTCGGGCGTGGTTTTCGGCAACTCGCGGAGCTTGTCTCCGTCCTTGTGGACGTCTTTCCACGGGTTGTGGGTCTTCATCCACTCACACCCGACGGCGGGGCACAGCACGGCTGCAACGACGATCAGGCGAAAGTGGTTCACGGGAGTCTTTCGGTAGGTGCCGCTTGCCGAGCGGCACTGCTTCGCATGTCGTATCGCTTCGGGAACGTTCGTGTCGCTTCATCTGAGAGTCATCGCGTGCCGCTCGGCAAGCGGCACCTACCCAACTACTCCCATCCCAGTACACGAAACACTTCGGTCTGCACAGCGGTGATCTGTTCGTCATTCAGGCGCGGATCGACCACGTGGTGGATTGTTCCGCCACGCGCGTCCCGCACGATCAGCACGTCGCGCCCGTTCGTGTCGCGGGCCGCGTCCTCGAACTTGAACCGCTTGCGGCGCATTAACAGGAGCGTCGCGACGTAGCGGAAATTCAGCCCGTCAGGGTCGGCGGAATCCTTGAGCCGGTCGAAACAGTCGAGCAACAGGTCGTCGTTTACGACCGGCTTGCGCGGCTTGTTCCCGGCCGCCGGCACCTTCCCGGCCCAGTGCGCGATCGTGTTCGTCAGCGCACCAGGCCACGCGTCCGCCGCGAAATCCGTGCGGACCAACTTGCCCGCGATTTCGGTCAGCATTGCGAAGAACCGGTCGCCCGGTTTGAGTTCGCGCCCGGTTGCGGCACACACCCGCGTTGGACCCTGAATGTTGTAATCGGTTGTCATCGGCGCTACTCATTCAGTCAACGCATCGTACCCCTCGCGCGCTCCGCGAGACAATCACGGTCGCGGGGGCGTTCGTCCACTTTGTGGTCCGGACGGAGCGATTGTGCCGGACGCGACGCCGGGAGAAGCTGAGATGAGCAGGCGATCCAACTGCGACCTGGCTAACGACCCGGTTTCGGCGCCCACGCCGGTGAACGTCCACTTCACCACGCCTCGCCCGTCGATCACCACGAACCGCGGCACCGATTCGATGCCGTAAGCGGTCTCGGCCTGCGTGCCGTCGTAAATCGGAACGGTCAGCTTCCGCCGGTCGCGGTCCTTCGTGCCCGCGGCCACGTCGCCCCGCACCGTGAGCGGCACGACGGCGAGACGGGTTCCGTCCTTCTGGTGTAGCGCGTCGGCGACCGCGAGCGCAAGGTCCGTCAACTCGTCACCGGGCTTGAAGAACACCAGAAGGACCGGCTTGTTGCGGTTCTCGGAGAGCCTGAACGTGCCTGCGGTGAAGTCGGGTGCGGGCTGGTTCGGTTCGGGCCACGCCGGGCGATTCTTGAGGTTGTTGCTCAGCGGTGGCGCGGTCACGGACTCGCCCCGACGCGCGGCGTCGAGTTGACGGCGCACCGCGAGGACCGCTTCGCGGTACGGACTGCTGGCGTCGGCTTGTTCGAGGTACGCGTCGAGCTTTTGCGCGCGTGTCTCGAAGAACTTCGGCCCGTGCTTCACCGCGTCCGCGAGGAATGGCCCGAGGTCCGTGCTCACCGCGAACGCGGTCTCCACGTCACACCGGTAGCGGTCGAACGTGCGGCCGATGACTCGCGATTTGTACTTCAGTTCGTACTTCACCTCGACCCACGCCGCGAGGTCGGTAGCCAGGCCGTCGCGGTGCTTGATGACGCGATGAACCTTGCGCGCGGTGCCGTCGAGCGCGGACACCCACACCGCGTCGGCGCGGTGCCACGCGGACCGGCCACCGATCGGCTTCGCCCACCTCTCGTGTTGCTGATTCACCACGAGGATCGTGCAGCGCTCCGCGGCCACGGTGTCGGTGTCCTGCGTCTGCCACACTTCGGCTGGGCGGTTCGGATCGGTACTCGCCACGGTCCACGGCTCGTTCGGCGCGGCGCGGGGGGCGCGCGGCGGGAACACGCCGAACTCAAAAGGGCTGAACGTGTCGAGCGACACCGCGGGGAGCGTGCGCGCCGGCGTCTTCGCGTCGAACGTGAGCGGCGGCGGTCCGACCGGGTGCAGGTGGTGCGCGCTGCCGTCGGCGTGAACGCGAAGCAGATCGAGCCGCGCGCCCGGCGGTGCGGGTTTGTCCATCCCACCGCCGGTGACGGCGCCAACCGCACCCGCAACCGCGTCGCTCTTGCGGCGGAGCAGCGTGAGTACAGCCACGTCCACCCAGGCGTCTTTCTTTTCGAGCACGAGGACGCGAATTTCGAGCTTCTGCGAACGGCGGAACCGCGCACCGGCGCGATCGACGGCTTCTTCGACCGTCCCGATGAATGTCAACTCATCGCCTTTCTGCAACCCTGTGGGTTCAGGAGGCGCAGCGGGAAAACAGTGCAGGACGAGTGCGAGGAATCCACCGGTCACGGGCACCCTCGAGGGTGAGGCGCGGACTGATTCGAGCGGCGTCTTATACCGACGTGCGCGAACGATGCAACGCCAACCCCCTTACCCGGCGCAACCCGCGCAGATCCCGTGTTCGTTGTCGGTCGGGTCGGGAACGTTGAATTCGTCGCTCTGCGACAGGACGATGTTGCGTTGTCCGAGTGCATTGCGCCACACACACAGCGCGTGGTAAGGCTGTTCGACCACACCATCCCGGCCGGCATCGGGGAAAAGTGAGCAACCCATGCACTCGATTCCCGGTCTCCTCAACCCCACGGTCACACGCGTGGTCCGCAAGCCACAGGTGCTCGCGGATCTGATCCCCGTGATCGGGCCGAAGTTCTCCAGGGTGCCCGCGTCGAGCCGCGGACGCAAAACAGATGCGGTGCGCCGATGCTCGCCACACGCAGCGAGCGTGCAAGGTTTCCATTCCGCCGGCTCCGGCACCAGTTGTCCAGTAAGACCCGCGACTCAGGCCACAGCCAACCGGTACCGCTCGCCGTCGGCCTCGACGGGATCCTCACCGTCGTGCAACTCCAACCCTTCACGCACGAGCTGCCGCAACTTCGGCACCGCGTTCTGAGCGGTCCGGTCGTCGGTGATCGTCCCACACCGCGCGCTTCAGCTCCGTGAGCGTTAGCCCCTCGTCGCCGACTTCCACGAGCGCTGCGAACACGGCGAGCGGTTTGCCCGTCAACCGAACGTCACACCGTCCCGCGCGCCCCGGTCCCCGAGCACGTGCCACCCCTCGGGCGGGGGCCAGTCGGTCGCGAACCCGTTGACCGCCGGCACGTCGATCTTCCGCTTCGTGCCGTCGGCGAGCGTTAGTGTGATGCGCTGAACGCCCTGCCCGGTCAGCCGCCAGGGCAGTGCGATCTGGTCGGGCCGTCGGTCCACAGGCCGCACAGTTCGCCCAGCCGCATCCCAGTGAGGAGTTGCACACGAATCATCGCCGCGAGTACGGCCCGGCGCTTCGGGGTCGGGTGCAGAGCTGCGGCCCCCCGAGTACCTTGTTCACGTGGTCGATCGGTCCCGGTTCGCCCTCGCTCACGTCCAGGCGCCGCCCGGCCGCGAGCGGTTCGAGCAGCGCGAGGGACTGCTGAATGGTGATTGGCACCAGCCCCTCGCCCGCGGCCCACCCGAACGCGCGCACGATCCGCGCACAGTTGTCGTTGACCGTTTTCCGGGTCTTCTCGTCGTGGGTGATCTGCGAGATGTTGGGCAAGGTGCGGTCCTCTGGAGCGGTTCACGCTCTCACGGATCGACCGGCGGGGAGATGTTGGTTGCGGGTACATGGGCAAGAGTCTCGCGTAAACCGTGTACCGTCCCGGTCGCCACCTGGAAACGTTCCTCGACAATGTCGGTCGCTTCTGCGCGGCGAGCCGTTGTGGCAGCCCGGGTCCGTCTCATCTGTGAACAGTTGACCAACTCAGCCTCTCGCCAGGGCGTCAAGTACAACGGCGACCGCCTCGGCACCCGGATCCGGATAGCCCAGGACACGTTCGCCGAGGTAACTCGACCGCCCGCGTCGGGGGAGCATCCGCGCTGTGGCGCGGACACCTTCGGCAGCCGCGTCGGACGCAATCCGCAGTGCGTCGGCTCGGGTGCGGCGCGAACTCACCCCACCTTCAAACGCGGCGGCTGCAGGCAAGAGTGCGTCCAGCATGGTACGGTCGCCTGGTGCTGCCCCACCCAACTCCGCGATCGCCGAGCACCCGGCCCGGAAGGCGGTTGCCCAGGTCTGCGCGTCATCCGCGGTAGCGCGGCCGAGGCTGGCGGAAGCACGCAGGAAAAACGCGGCGTAGAGCGGGCCGGATGTGCCGCCGAGGGATCGCTGGAGCGTCACGGCCAGGGCGTGTAGCGCGGCGGCGGGGTCATCGAGCGGGTACGTCGGCAGCGCCTGCTGCACGGCCCGGCTGCCGCGTTCCAGGCTGATGCCGAGGTCGCCATCTCCCACCACCTGATCCATTTCCGTCAAGCGCGGAGCGGCTTCTATTAGAGCCTGTGTCGCGGTGAGGATCGCCGACTCCAGGGCAATCCCGACAGGTGTCCGCGGGCAGATCGGTGCCGGGGAGGGCGCGGGACCGCTCGGAAGGGCCACTTCCGGCGGCGGTCCGGTCCGGCGCCGGGGACGCGCCGCGGCGTTGGGCCAGGCGGGGGCGTCGGTCGGTGCGTCCAGATGGGCGAGCCATTCGTCATCGACGGGCAGGACGGACAGCGAGACTCCCGCCATGTCCAGGGCGGACAGGAACGTGCCGAGGTAGGCCCGCACGACCACCGCACCGCGGCCCTCCAACACGGCCAGGGCGCGCCGTGCGACCACGGCCAACTCCATCGTCGGCGTTGCCCCCAGGTTGTTGATCAGCAGCACGACACGGGCACCCGGGGACAGAGCCAGATCTGCAAGGACGGCGTCGAGCAGACGATCGACCAGAATGTCGGCCGGTTCCAGCGGTCCGCGGCGCACACCGGGTTCGCCGTGGATACCCAGGCCCAGTTCGATCTCCGTTTCGGCGAGCGTGAAGCCGGGACGCCCGGCGGCGGGGACGGTGCAGGACGACAGGGCCAGGCCCATCGTGCGAACCGCCCCCGCCGCCGCTCGCGCAGCCGCGGCGACCGTGGCCAGAGGCGCGCCCGACTCCGCCACCGCGCCGGCGATCTTGTGAACGAGGATTGTTCCGGCCAACCCGCGACGCCCGGCATGATCAGGGGACGCCACGAGCGCCACATCGTCGGCAACGATGACAGTTTCCACCGCGATGCCCTCGGCGCGGGCCAGCTCAGCGGCGAGTCCAAAGTTCAAGCGGTCCCCGGTGTAGTTCTTGATGATGAGCAGCGCGCCGGCCGGCCCGGTCGTCGCACGAATAGCGGCCAGAACGGCGTCGGGGCTGGGCGAGGTGAAGACGTCGCCGGCGACCGCGGCGCTGAGCATGCCGCGGCCGACGTAGCCGGCGTGCGCCGGTTCGTGACCGCTGCCGCCGCCGGAGATCACCGCGACCCGACGCATGGTTCGGTCGGGAATCTCCGCACGGACCATAACCGTTTCGCCAGCCAATCGCCGGAGGCCGGGAAAGACAGCGACCAGTCCCTCGATCATCTCCTCGACGACAGCGGCGGGGTGGTTGATCAGTTTCTTCATCGCGAGAGCCTCCGGTGACGCCTGGTAGTCGATTCCGCCGGAACGGGAACGGTTGCTCCGGCTGCGATCGTCTTCCTGTCCGTCGTATGAATATCCGTCGCCGTCTCCCACGGCGGTCGCGGTCGGACGACCCGCGGCGCGAGTTACCCCCACGTTACACCCGTTCGGGTATGTATTCCTATTAACCCCTGTCTGGGGTCCGCAGCCTCTCCATTGACCCGGCAGGAGGTGTCACATGAACCGACCATTCGTTTCCCCACTTTCCCGAACCACGGTGGCCCGGAACATGGCGGTCTTGACCGCCCTTGCCGCGACCCTCTGTTGGGTCGTGCCCGGCCACCAAGCGGTGTCAAAACCCGCTGACCTGGCGCCGATGCCGCGGAGCACCGAGCCGGTCCCGCTGTTCGCGGAGGTCGAACCGGCCAAGAACCCGGTTCGCCTGTGCCTCCAGGACGACGGCCGCAAGGTACTCGGGTGGATCTCCGGCACCACCGACTACGAGGGCCTGGTGGTCCGCGTCCGACAGGGCGACAAGAGCGTCGCCCGGGTCAAGATTGAGAAGGGCAACACGTTCACCTGGGACTACAAGTTCGACAAGCCGACCCCGGTGACGTTCGAGGCACCCCTCGGCTGGAAGCAGTCGCTCGAAGATACGATCAGCGTGGCCCCGGCGGTGGGCGAGAAGGAGCCGAGCGTTTTCTTCATTGTGGACCGCACCGCGTACCGGCCGACCCAGGCGCTGCACTTCGCCGGGTTCTTGCGCAGGCTGAACGCAGCCGGCGACTTCGACCCGATTCCGAACACCGTCGTTGACGTCCTTCTGGTTTCGCAGCAGAAGCAGACGAAGGCGTTCCAGATGAAGCTGACGAGCGACGAGCACGGCAAGGTCGCCGGCACCTACGTCTTCAGCGACGCCGACGCGCTGGACACGTACACGCTCCAGATTCCAGGGCACAAGGGGTCGGCGAAACTGCTCCTGGGTGAATATCGCAAGTCGAAGATCAGGCTGAAGATTTCTGGAGACGTGGCGGACGAGAAACTGAACCTCAAGTTCGAGACAGTGGACTTCCTCGACAAGCCGGTGCCCGCGTCCAAGATCAGCTTCGCGGTCCAGGTGGTCGAGAAGACGAAGGCCGATAAGCAGCGCCCGCTCAAGGTCGAGGACTTCGCCCACTTCACCCCGCTCGGGGCGCACTCGTTCGACCTGGACGACATGCCAGAGGAAGACCGCCTCCTGTGGATCGCCGACGGCGCCACCCCACACGTGATGGGCAATTTCCAGGCGGTTGTCGCACAGTTCCAGCACGACCTGAACCTCTCCGGGGCCGAGCCGGGCAAGCACACCATCGACCTCAAGAAAGAGTGGAAGACCGGTAACTTCGTGCTTCAGGTTCAGGGGGTGGTGACGGACGCCAACGGGCGCGAGCAGCGCGCCACGCACACGATCTCTCTGAAGTGCGACAAGGCTACGCCGAAGCAGAAGCTCGAAGTGGCGAAGGAAGTCTTCGTTACTGGCGAGAAGATCACGGCGAAGCTGACGTCCGAGGACGGCAAAGCCCCGGAGGGCGCTACGTCGCTGGTCGTGATGAAGTTGTCGCCGGCCCCGGTGGGCGGGTACGCCGATTACGGGTACTACGGGTACAACGATTACGGCTATTACGGCCGCGGTGCGGCCTACGGCCGCGGGTCGCGGAACCGGTGGAACACCATTCCGAAGGAAGAGCCGGCCAAGCGGACGCTCGTTACCGCGCTGCCGCTGCGGAAGGACACGGCCACCGTCAAGTTGACCGAGCCGGGCGCGTACAAGCTCGTGGCGGCCACTCACCACGACGACGGGCGGACCACGCAATGCGAGGCCGGTCTGGTCGTCAAGAATAGTGAGGACCTCACGCCGTTCGCTTTGCGGCTCGACAAGGACGAGTACGCCGCTGGCGACCGCATCCGCGGCACCATTCACAGCCGCTACGCCGGCGCGCGTGTCCTGCTCACCCTGCGCGACAGCAGCGGCGTCCGCCTTGCGAAGCCGATCACGCTCAACGCTCGGGGCGTGGCCCGCATCGACGAAGTGATTCCGTCCGGCATCAAGTACGCCTGCACCGTCGATCTGCACTACCCCGACGAGAAAGGCTTCAACCACATCCTGGGTCGCATGGTTCGCGTCACCCCCACTGACCGGATGCTCAATGTGACGGCAAAGGTGAAAGAGGAGGTGAAGCCCGGCGAGATCGTGAAGCTCGATCTCCAGGTGGACCGCCAGGAAGAGGTGGACCTGGTCGTGTCCGTGTACGACCAGTCGCTGCTGGGCATCAACGCGGACAAGTCGGTGGACATCCGCAACTTCTATCTGGCCGACGAGCGCGTCCGCACCATGCAGGCCAAGGATCTGCTCCGCCGGAAACTCGGGGACATGACCCTCGAAACCGTTCTGAAGCGGGCGGAAGAGCTTCTCAAGGGTGACCCGCACCCGAACGACCCGCCGGCTCAGAACCTGAAGGCCGTCCTCGATCACGTCCGGAACAACAAGTACCTCTACTCGACGCATCTGATCGCGCTGTTGCGGCTGACCGGCGTCGAGGTCATCGCGAACCCGGTCTGGTACGCCTACCACGGCCAGAGTTGGCACTACTACACCCAGGATCAACTCAAGAAGCCGCTGCGCGAGCTCGTCGAGCACAAGCAGGGGGAATACCACCTCGTCTTCGGCCTGGCCGGCGACACCCTGATGATGCACGAGATGCACCCGAGTTGGGTGAACATCAACCCGATGCAGTACTACTCCCGGTACAGCGGCCGGATGTACGGGAACGGTCTCGACCAGTTCGCGGGGTACGGCCGGTCTGGGGGGAACAGGGAGTTCGCCGCGCGCGGCGATTCCCACCGGTCGATCTCCGGTAACAGCAGCGGCAGTTTCGTCCCTGAAGGCCAGGGGTTCATTTCGCACCTGCCGGTCGCATCCGCGCCGCTCATCGGGGCCGACTCCGACCAGGGGCACATCGACGTCCGCCGCGACTTCTCGGATTCCGCCTTCTGGAACGCCGCCGTTCGGACCGACAAGAACGGCAAGGCGAGCGTCGAGTTCAAGGTGCCGGACTCGCTGACCAACTGGCAGGTAGTGGTCACCGCGGTGTCGCGGAAGATGCACGTCGGGCAGGCGAAGGCCCAGTTCCGCACCTTCAAGCCGGTCATGGTCTGGCCGATGCTCCCGCGAACGTTCGTCGAGGGCGACCGCGTGGGCGTGTTCGCCGCCGTTCACAACCGCACGGAGAAGGGGCAGAGTATCCGGGTCCGTCTGAAGGTCGAGAACGGCGAGATCCTCTCGCCGAGTGAGAAAACCGTCTGGGTGGACGCCAAGTCGAGCGCAAACGTCTACTGGAACTTCCTCGCCGGGGCGGCGGGGTTCACGCAACTGCTCATGTCGGTCGATTGCCCCGACGGGTCGGACGCCTCGCTCAAGCGACTGCCGGTTCTGCGGGCAGCAGCCGAGCAGATCATCACCCAGTCCGGCCGGGTCAAGGACGGCATCACGTTCACGATCCCGGACGATGTGGATCTGCGGTCGGCGCGGCTGGAGATCAGCTTCGCGCCGTCGCTGGCCGCCGACATGGCGGACACGCTGAACTACCTCGTCGATTACCCATACGGGTGCGTCGAGCAGACGATGAGCCGGTTCCTGCCGGCGATCAAGGTGGCCCAGATTCTCAAGCAGTATCAGGTCAATCACCCCGAATTGCAGAAGAAGATGCCGGGTGTCGCCGCCGCGGGTATCAAGCGACTCCTCGAACTCCAGCAAGCCGACGGCGGGTGGGGCTGGCACGGCGGCAGCCAGACGCACGAGATGATGACGCCCTACGCCCTCTACGGCTTGCTCCAGGCTGAGAAGGCCGGGTACACGATTCCGAACGAGACCGCGATCCAGCGCGGCCTCCAGCGCCTGAAATACTTCATCGACGCGATGAACCAGCCGCAGCAGGTCTCCGACCGCATCTACTGCCTGTACGTCTGGTCGCACCGCGAGAAGCTCGAAGCGGCCCACTGGGACTGGCTCGCGCAGCAACAGAAAGGCGGCAAACTGAGCGACTACGCCAATGCTCTCTGTGTCGAGATGTGCGTTAGCCAGGACAAGAAGGAACTGGCCGGGAAGTTCGTCGAAGATCTGCGCGCGAAGGCTCAGAAGAACGCGAGCGGTCACATCTCCTGGAAGACGGCCGGGTTCTCGCGGTGGATGGAGGATCCGTTCGAGATCACCGCCGCGGCCATGAAAGCGATCGTCGCGTTCGACAAGGACGACGCCTTGGTTGACGGCATCCTGGGGTTCTTCGCGGCCACCAAGCGCGGCGACCGGTGGAATTCGACCAAAGACACGGCACTCATCCTGTTCGCCTTGTGCGACTACTTGGCGAAGGCCAACTACAACCCGGATGCGAAGAACGAACTGAGCTACACGCTCAACGGCAAGCAGTCCGGAAAACTGAAGTTCGACGACAAACTGACCAAGAAGGTCACGGTCGATGGCGCAGAACTGAAGTCAGGCGATAACAAGCTGACGTTCAAGACGGAGATGACCGGGGTCATGTACCGCGTGGTCGTGCGGTACTGGAAGACCGGTCGTAACATCGAGCCGATGGACAAGGGGATCAAGGTCGCCCGCAAGTTCCACCTCTGGGACGAGAAGGCGAAGCAGGTCGGGAAGGAACTGAAGGACGGCGACACGGTTCCCCGCGGGTCTTACGTCATGTGCGACACGACCGCGACCTACGACACGCCCGGCGGGATGCGGTTCATGCTGATGGAGTGCCCGAAGCCAAGCACGGCCGAGGTCATTCCGGTCGATGACCCGCGGTTCGCCAACGTGCAGCCGAACACGGGCTACGCTCTCCGCGAAGAGCGGATGGCGTCAGTTGCCTTCCACCACGAACAGACGGGGCAGACTATCTCCAACCGGGTGGTCATGCTCGCGGAGTTGGCGGGCGACTTCGTGGTGCCGCCGGCGTTCGTGGAACTGATGTACCAGACGGAAGTCCGCGGCCACAGCGGGACGTTCCGGTTGAAGGTCAAGGAGTAATTGCGAGCGCCGCGCGTGACACGGGCGTGCCAGGATTGGATCCGGCACGCCCGTGTCACGCGCGGTAGCTCGCCTGCTCTTTGCAATGAAGGCGAGCCGCCTGCACCACGATCAGACACTTTCGGCAGCGTTCGCTCCTCAGCCGAACAGTTCTCGGAGCGGCTCCCCCGTCGTGATGGGGCGCGGGACGGCACCGTCCCTGCCCAGGCGCGTGTCGAGGTCAACACCGAGAGCGTGGTAGATCGTGGCCCCGAGATCCTGCGGGCGCACCGGCTTGTCTTTGGGATACGCCCCGGTCTTGTCCGACGCGCCGTACACCGCGCCGCCACGAATGCCACCGCCGGCCAGAATCGCCGAGAAGCAATCCGGCCAGTGGACCCGCCCGGGTTGGCCCTGTGTCTGGATCTTCGGCGACCGTCCGAACTCCCCAACCACCACCACGAGAGTACGTTCCAGTAGACCGCGATCGTTCAGGTCGGAGATCAGCGCGGCCAGCGCCTCGTCGAGCCTGGGCAGACACCAACTCATTCCATAGGAACCGGAACCGAAGGCGTTGCCCATCCCCATGTGCCCGCCGTGCATGTCCCAGCTCGAAATGCCGGAAGCACCACCGTCGCGATCGGGCGACGGCCCCACCCACCCGCTGACGGTGACGCAGCCCGCGCCGCCCTCGACGAGCCGGCGGGCCAGGAGCAGGTTTTGGCCGAGTGGGTGCCGGCCGTACGTGTCTCGCACCTTCACCGGTTCGCGGTCCAACTCGAACACCTGCCGCCCGCCGGGGCCGGTGGCCAGATCGAAGGCACGTTGGTGAAGTTCGCGCCACTCCTGTTCGAGTCGGACACGATCACTTTCACTCCGCTTCGTGTCCAGTCCGGCCAACAGTTGCCGGCGGTCGCCCATGCGGACGGAGTCGGACGGGGCGAACAGGTCGTCCGCGCCGCGGTAATTCGGCATCGCCGGGTGGTTGTTCTGGTTCCCGATGAACATCGGGGCGTGCCGCAATCCGAGGAACCCGCCGGTCGCCATGAACGCGGAGATGAAGACGCTCGCCCGGCCCGGGTTCATCAGCCAGAAGTAGCTCGCGATGTTCTGCTTGCTGGGCCGAACGTGTGACAGGACGGAGCCGATGTACGGTGCATCGTCCGGCGCTCCCGCCTGCCCGGTCAGGCAGTGGTGCATGGCGTCGAAGTGGTTGCTGATGTTGCCGACGTGCTTCATCGACCGAATGACGGCAAAGTGCTTCGCCAGCGGGGCCATTCGTGTGTGCAACTCGGAGAGGTGCAGACCGGGGACGGCGGTGGCGGCGGGCTTGTAGGGGCCACGGATTCCCTCGGGCGCATCGGGCTTCAGATCCCAGGTGTCGAGGTGGCTGGGTCCGCCACACAACCAGACGAGGATGCAGGACTTCTCGGCCGCCCCACTCCCCAGTGGGCGTTTGGGATCCATCCGGGCTGTGACCAGACCAGGAGTGGCCAGGCCCAAGCCGCCGATCGCGCTGGCCCGCAAAACCTGGCGCCGGTCAACCAAAGTCTTCGTCATGATCTCAACTCCTGTGCGTGGACTTTTCTTGTCGGAAGTCAACTACGCTCGTCAGGCGAAGACGTCCGTGATCGGAGCCGAACCCGGCACCAGCGCGATGGGCCGATCGAGGCGGTCGCGGAGTTCGAGGTCGGGGGCGATTCCCAGAGAGTGGTAGATCGTCGCGATGATGTCGCCGGCGGTGACCGGGTTCTGGCTCGGGTAGGCACCGTGCTTGTCGCTGGCCCCGTAGACGAACCCGCCCTTGACCCCGCCCCCGGCGAACAGGACCGTATAGCAGAACTCCCAGTGGTCGCGGCCCGCCCCGCCGTTGATCTTCGGCGTGCGACCGATCTCCCCCATGACCACCACCAGGGTGCGTTCCAGAAGACCCCGGTCCGTCAGGTCCGTGAGCAGCCGGGAGAAGCCCAGGTCGAACGGCGGCAGCAACTGGTTCTTGAGTTTGTTGAAGTTGTCGCCGTGCGTGTCCCACGTAGCATTCGCGTCCGGTGCCCACGAGATACAGGCGAGGCGTGTGCCGGCCTCGACCAACCGTCGCGCTAGCAGCAGGCTCTGGCCGTAGATGTTCCGGCCGTAGGCGTCCCGCACCCGCGCCGGTTCCTGGTCCAGTCGAAACGCTCGCTGCGCGGCCGACGAGGTGAGCAGGTCACAAGCCCGCGCCTGGAGACGCTCCAGTTCCCTGGCCTGCTCGTCACCCACGGGACTGATCCGGTTCACCCCGGCCAGCAACTGACTGCGGTCCCGCACTCGCTCCGCGGTCATCCCCGCTTCGGGCGTCAGCGCCGGCAGGTTGAAGCCGTCCGGGGTCGGCCCACCCTTGAGCACGAGGAAAGGGTCGTGCGTCTTGCCGAGCCAGCCGCCGAGGAAGCCGGGTTGCGGCGGACCGCCGGCACCCTCGGCCGTCAGGTACGGCATCAAAACGTAGGGCATCACCTGAGACGTCGGCGGGCGGTAGCGGGCGAGCACGGAGCCGATCGCGGGGTGGTCGGTGGGCTTCGCACCGAGAATGCCAGCGCGAACGTTGCTCGGGACGCCGGTCAATGCCGTGTAGACGGCGGGTGCGTGGGCGACCTCTCTGTGGTGGACGGACCGCACCAGGGTACAGTGAGACATCAACTGCGCCAGCCGGGGCAGGTGCTCGCAGACCTGAACGCCGGGCACCGAGGTGGCGATTGGCTTAAACTCGCTGCGTAACTCCTTCGGCAAGTCCGGCTTCATGTCCCACATGTCGAGGTGACTGGGGCCGCCGTTGAGGAACACCAAGATACAGGCGTCCGCCGCGGGCGTGCCGCCGCTTTGCGAGCGCCGCTCGCCAGCCGCCAGCACCCGGGGCAGCGTCAGGTTCAGGGCCCCGATGGTCCCGATCTGAAGCATGTTTCGCCGGGTAAGCCCTGCCGGGCCCGGACAGTTCACAGGCGGTTGCATCGGAGTTGTTACCTCGGTCGCATCGGCCGACAGGGCAGTTAGTATGGGCATCCGGGGAGTGCAGTGGCGGGTAGTTTGGGTGTGTGAGATCAGTTGACCAGATTACCGGGGTACGGTCAACGGGTTCCCGCCCGATACTGGGAGGTTCTTGCGTGTTGCGGACAACGAGGCACTGGCGTTTCCGAATCGCATCCTTGCAGCCGTGCTCGTGTCGGTTCCGGGTGGTCTCCAATAGTGTGTTGGTTCAGCGTGAAATGGAATTGGCAGGGGCGGCGGGTTTGTAAACCTCGCGAGGTCATTGTAGCGATTCCGAGGTTACGGGTTCCTCTTCCCTGTTACGTGACGCCGGGGTGAGTGTCGGCAGTTCAATGCCCAGTCGTGCGCACAGATCGATCGCCGCGTCGTAGGGCGTTTGTTTCGTCGCCTTCGCCCACAGATCCAACGC
>CAMDQN010000046.1 GCA_945905925.1 Singulisphaera sp. GP187 | reverse complement strand
GTTCGCGGACATGCTCGGCGCCTTACGCCTGCAATTGTGGGAAAAACGAATTGCTGTGACTTCGGGAACGCAACCAGACGAACCCGAAATCCTCGACACACTCGTGAACTGGGTTGCCGCCGTTCGGTAAAGTCCGAAACTCCAGTCTGACTTCTGTTTCCTGTCCTGTATCTTCCGTCTTCAGAGGTTCCCGTGATTCCCGAAGCATTGTTCGCGGACCGCGCGCGAGCGGTCGAAGTGTCCGGCGTGCGGAAGGTCTTCGAACTCGCGCGGTCGCTCAAAGACCCAGTTAACCTCAGCATCGGCCAACCGCACTTCGACGTGCCGGACCCGATCAAAGCCGCGGCGAAAGCGGCCATCGACCTGAACCACAACGGCTACACGGTAACCCAGGGCATTCCCGAACTTCGCGCGCGCCTCGCCGCCGATGTCGAATCGCGATTTCCCGGACAGGACCGAGACGTTGTCGTGACCGGTGGCACAAGCGGCGGCTTGTTGCTCGCGCTGCTCGCGGTCGTGAACCCCGGTGACGAGGTCATCACCGCCGATCCGTATTTCGTGGCGTACCCGAACATGGTCGCGGTAGCGGGCGGGAAACTCGTTACCGTCGATACGTACCCCGATTTCCGACTCGACGTCGCGAAAATCGAAGCCGCGATCACGCCGCGCACGAAGGCAATCATGCTCTCGTCGCCGTCGAATCCGACCGGTGCGGTGTTCGACGCGAACACCCAACGGGCGCTAGCGGCACTTGCTCGCGATCGCGGTATCTTGCTCATCAGCGACGAGATTTATCGCGCGTTCCACTATGACGGGCCGCCTCTTTCGCCCGCGGCGCACGACCCAGACGTGCTCGTAATCGAAGGCTTCGGGAAGACCTATGGTATCACCGGGTGGCGGCTCGGCTGGGCGCACGGCCCGAAGCGGTTGATCGCGGAGATCGCGAAGTTACAGCAGTTCACGTTCGTGTGCGCACCGAGTGTCGTCCAATGGGCCGGCGTCGCGGCAATGGACTTCGACGTGTCCGCGATCGTTGCGGACTACCTGCGGAAACGCGATCTACTCATCGCCGGGTTGAAGGACGTATACGACATCGAGATTCCGGGCGGGGCGTTCTACCTGTTCCCGAAAGTTCCGTGGGGAACCGGAACCGATTTCGTCACTTCGGCCATCCAACATAACCTGCTCGTCATCCCGGGCAACGTGTTCAGTGGACGCGATACGCACTTTCGTGTGTCTTACGCCGCTACCGACGCCACGCTGCATCGCGGCATCGAGATTCTGCGGCGGTTGGCTAAGGGGAAGTGAAACGTCGTATTTCTGTTTTGCCCTCTCCCATTGTGGGAGAGGGCAAAACAAGAAGTAGTCGCCTCTGGTAACCGCCGTGTAAATGCGATTGACGGCTTCCGCCCGATGGTGACAATACTCAGAATAGTCAACTGCCTGTACTGGCCAATTGGAGAGGATAACTAGATGAACGCGCGTCTGTGGATACTCGGCGCAATCGCGACCATCGCAATAACGGTCGGTCCGAACTTGCGAGCTTCGGCCCAACCCCGCGAAGGCGACAACGGGAAGGCCCAAGGGCCGTATGTCGTCGTCGTCGGTGTTGGCGAGTTCAAGGACAAGGCGATCAGCCCGCGACCGACCGCCGACGCGGACGCCAAGGCGCTCCACGCGATGCTCACCGACAAGAAGTACCTCGGTGCTTCCGCCGATCGCGCGAAACTGCTCCTCTCCGCCGACGCGACCCGCGAAGCCGTCGTCAAGGCCGTTGACTTGGCCGTCGCTTCCACCGGGTCCGAAGACACGGTGATCCTCGCGTTCTTCGGGCGTGGAACTTCGGCCGGCGATAAGCCGTGCTTCTTCACCGCCGATAGCACAGTGAAAGAACGCGGCAAGACCGCTCTTCAGATGTCCGACCTGGAGCCGGCGTTCAAGAAGCTCAAGAACCAGAACGTCCTCTTGATGATGGATGTGCAGTACAAGGGCGGGATCGACGCCGGCACCGAGAAGGTCGTCGAGCCGAGTTACGCGGAGATCATGAAGCTCGTGTTCGGCGACGAAAAAGACGACAATATGCTCCCGCCGAACCGCGTCATGATCCTTGGCAATCCGCCGTTCCAGGACGCGCTCACGAAGGGCGATCACGGACTGTTCTTCTCGGTGTTGTCCGCGGGCCTCGGCGGGAAAGCGGACGAGGCTCCTTACAACGAGGGCTACGAGTCGGACGGCATCGTCACCACGCGCGAACTGCTCAAGTACCTGGAAAAAGAGATCCCCACCGCGGCTCGTATGGTCGGCAAGACAGACAAGGAAAAGGAACTCGAACCGGTGTTCGTCGGCCGCGGGGCCAGCAAGTTCTGGTTGACGCGCAACCCAGCCGAGACCGACAAAATCAAGAAGCGGATCGAAGCCGTTGAACTGCTCGCGAAGGGCACCAAGTTGACACCCGAACTGTCGAAGGAAGCGATCAACCTGCTGTTCCGAATGCCGAAACTGAAGTGGAGCCAGACGCTTCGCAAAGAGTACCAGAAGCTCGCCGACGGCGGGACCGTGGCCGACCTCGAAGCCGCACGCAAGTCGCTGCTCGAAGGGCTGAAACTCGCGGCCGAGGACGCGTCGGACTTCACCAAGAAGGTGATGCCATCGGTTTACAAATTGTCGGCCGAGTACATCAAGCCGATGTCTCGCGGCGAACTGACCGCGCTGGCGATTCGTGGCATGTTCACCGAAACCGACGAACCGCTTCCCGCGGACATCGCCGACGCGATCAAGTCCCCCAAGGACATCGGCGACAATCGCGGCACGGAGCTCATGACAGAGGCCCGGCTCCGGCTCGGCAAGCGTGAAGACCTCGACGGCGACAAGGCCGCCGACGTGACCATCCGCGCCCTCATCGGCGCTTTGCACGACCCCTACGCCGGGTACTACACGAAGGAAGAGTGGCTCCGCACGCAGGGGCAACTGTTCGGCCGGTTCCCGGGCGTCGGCATCATCATCCGTCGCGAAGCGGTTCGCGATGGGTTGCTCGTCGTCACCCCGATCAAGGGCAGCCCGGCGTTCCGCGCTGGCATCCAGGCTGGCGACCTCATCACGGAAATCCGGCTGGAAGTGGACAAACAGGGCAAACCGCTCCCGGAAGACGCGAAGAAGATCCACAGTACCAAGGGGCTGAAGACCGACGACGCGGTGAACCTGATCACCGGGAAGCCGGACACGCCGGTTACGCTAATGATCCAGCGTGAGGGCGAGAAAGAGCCGAAGGAGTTCCGCATCACCCGCAACTACGTCATGGTGGAAACCGTTCACGGTGTGAAGCGCGACGACAAGCAGGATTGGGGCTACTACATCGACGAGAAGAGCAAGATCGGCTACCTGCACCTGAGCCAGTTCATCTCGATCTCGGACGAACTCGGCACGACCGCCGACATCAAGCGGGCGCTCACGACCATGAAGAAGAACGGGCTGAACGGGCTCGTGATCGACGTGCGTAACAACCCCGGCGGGTCGCTCAAGGGTGTCATCGACATCTGCGAACTGTTCGTCGGCCGCGAGGCAATCGTGACCACGAAAGAACGCGGCGGCGCTGGCGCTACCTTCACCTACTCCGGCCGCGCTGCGGGCGACAAGAGCTTCCCAATCGTGGTACTCATCAACGGCAACAGTGCCAGCGCCAGCGAAATTCTGGCCGCGTGTCTCCAAGACCACGGCCGCGCGACGATCATCGGCGAGCGCACCTACGGCAAGGGCAGCGTTCAGCACGTAGAACCGTATGAGCAGACTGAAGGACGCATCAAATACACGGTCGCCCGGTATTACCCGCCGAGCGGCAAGAACATCGACAAGGTCGCGTCCGAGCAAGACCCGGAGTTGAAGAAGAAAGACGAATGGGGCGTGAAGCCCGACGCCGGGTTCGAGTTGAAACTGACACGCGAAGAACTCGCCGACTGGTTCGAGTACAGCCGCGACCTCGAAGTGATCCCGCCACCGGGCAAGAAGCCCGCTTCCGTGGACCCCGCGAAGGACAAGCAATTGTCGAAAGCGCTCGACCACCTGCGCGGGTTGATCAAGGACAAGAAGTAAACAGTAACGCCTCTCCAGACACCTCCAAGCCCGGGGACTGCTGTCCCTGGGTTGTTGCTTTTCCAGGTCTGTAAAGCTGGCGAACCCTTTCTTGTCGCACCTGTCGTGACGGTTATTCGGTTCTCGTCGATTACGCTCGGAGCGCCAGGGTAAACTCTTGCGCGCGGAGGTTTTGTAGCGCTCGTTCCGTTGCGGAACCTCAACTCGTGCGCAGAATTAGTGAAGTTGGGGAAACCGACACGACGCGGCAAATCGCTGCGTCATGATGAGAGGGTTCTGCGATGCTCCGCCGGTCGCTACTGATTGCCGCTGCAGTCGTTCTAGTCGCGGCTCAATCGGGCTGTCGGTCGCGGTGTGGTGACCGACCGGGGTTGTTCACGTCCAACACCAAATCCGATCGCTCGTTTCAGACGGTCGGTCGGAACACCGGATGCTTCGACGCC
Organism: Singulisphaera sp. GP187; assembly: GCA_945905925.1. Classification (GTDB taxonomy): domain Bacteria; phylum Planctomycetota; class Planctomycetia; order Gemmatales; family Gemmataceae; genus Gemmata. Next base: position 41,501 of record CAMDQN010000046.1, on the reverse strand, counting down.
GCGACCGGGCAACCGGTGCCGTGTTCGCCGGGAATTCCTCCGAGTGTGATTCCCGGCAATCCGTACCCTCCGATCAGGCCGATCGGAGGTCCGCGACCGGACGAACTCCACATGCCATCGCCGAACGAAATGATCCGCCCGCCCGCGATTCCGTATCCGGCGCCGGGCGATGCGCTCCTCCCAGCACCGACTCTGCCCGGGACCCCGGTGAAGGGTGCTCCGAACAAATGAGATCACCCGGAGGGTGACACTGCGCACGCGACCGGCGGTTGGAGAACCGCCGGTCGCCGTGTTTTCCAGTCCGTTCATTCGCTTAGCGGCGACGGAACTTGGTCGTGGTCGGGGTCGGGCACTGACCGTTTGCGCAACCGCCGGAGGAGGGTGATGAGTAGTAATCTTGAATGGTCGGGCAGTTGCCGCCGGCGCAGTTGCTCTGAATCACGGTCCCGAAGTTCGGGGTGATCGGCGTGTAGCCCGAAGTGCTGGTCACCACCGGGGTGCCGACGGTCACGGTCGTCGCTGGAGTGCCGCTCGCGCCCACGAAGGTCGCCGCGTGCTTCGTCAGGTCGGCAGTGCTGACCGCACCTGCCTGCCGCAACGCCTGGTGCGTGCCGCCGGCGCTGCTGATCACCAGGCCGTTGGTGAGTTGGAACTGACTCGCCAGTTGCGCCCCGGTCGCAGTGTCCACATCCACGGTCACACAAACGTACTTGTCGCGGAGCAGTTTGGCCGTCGCTTCCGGGAGGGTCGCATCGCCCATCATCTTGGCGAACGTGTTCCCGTGCCCAATCAGTACCGCCATGGGCTTCCCTTCGGTCGCCGCCTGCCGCATCGCCTGGCCGTAATCGGTTTGGGCCTGGAACTCCGGCTTCGCCGTAGACACCAGTGAACCGGACAAAGCGATTGCGGCCAGAATCGTCGTGGTCATCTCGTCGAACTCCTTGGTGTGTAACCACAGGGGCGACCCCGCACCGTACATGTGACGGGGAAGTGCCGTTTATAGACGAAACCGACATGAGATGGAACCTTATTAACCATTAAAATGGAATATTCGGAATAATTGCACTTCGGAGTAAGGCAAGACTGGCCAATTGACGCAAGATAGTCTGGTAAATATAGTGTATTTGGAGGCTATGGGATGTTCGCGGTGGTGCCCATCGGGACGGTAGTTTCGTTCAGCATGAACAAGCCTTCCTCTCTTGTACCAACGATTATCGTACTTGTGTTCGGGTGCCTGCCTCATATCTCAACTCAACCCTCCTCCAAGCGGAACCCGCCATGAACCGCCGCACGTTCCTCGCGACCCTACCTGCCACCGCGCTCGCGTCCCAACTGCCCGCCGCGGAGCCGAGCAAGATCGCGGTCACCGCGACCGACTGGCCGTGGTGGCGCGGTCTCACCCGCGACGGCGTCGCCACACCGGACCAGAAGGTGCCTTTGGAGTGGTCGAAGGACAAGAACGTGCTGTGGGAAGCCACAATTCCCGGTCGCGGGCACGGTTCCCCGATTGTGGTTGGGGATCGCGTGTTCCTCGCGACGGCCAACCAGGAGGCCGAAACGCAGTCGTTACTGTGCTTCGACCGGAAGACCGGGAAGCAACTTTGGCAGACGCAGGTTCACAAGGGGAACTTCGCGAAGGGCGGGAACGCGAAAAGTTCGCACGCCTCTTCCAGCCCCGCCTGCGATGGCGAACGGGTGTACATCAATTTCCTCAACGCCGGCGCGGTGTATGCGACCGCGATCGATCTTAACGGCAAGAAGGTGTGGCAAACAAAAGTCACGGACTACGTGCTTCACCAAGGGTTCGGCTCCTCCCCCGCGATCATCGGGCCGCTATTGCTCGTGACCGCTGACAACAAGGGAGAGGACACCGGATTGCTCGCGGGACTTGACCGCGAAACCGGCAAAGTCGTGTGGAGCCGGAAGCGACCCAAGGCGCCGAACTACGCCTCGCCCATCATCGTGAAAGTCGCGGGCAAGGAACAACTGGTCGTTACCGGCTGCGACCTCGTGACGAGCCTCGACCCACTCAGCGGGAAGGAGAACTGGGAGGTCAAGGGGTCGACCACCGAGTGTGTGACCTCGACCGTGACTGACGGCAAACACGTGTTCGTCAGCGGCGGATACCCGAAGAACCACGTCGCGGCGTTCAAGATCGACGGCTCTGGATTAGCGTGGGAGAACAAGTCGCGTGTGTATGTGCCGTCGATGCTGGTTCGCGACGGTCACCTCTATGCGGTGATGGACGAGGGGAACGCGGTTTGCTGGAAGAGTGACACCGGCGCGGAACTGTGGAAGGGCCGGCTCGCGGGTACGTTCAGCGCGTCGCCGGTACTCGTGGGGGAGCACATCCTCGCCACGAACGAAGCGGGTCGCACGTTTGTGTTCAAGGCCACGCCGAAGGAGTTCGAGACCGTCGCGGAGAACCGACTCGGCGACGAAGTGTACGCGACGCCCGCCGTGTGTGGCGGGAGCATTTTCATGCGCGTCGCGGTGAAGGAGAAAGGCGCTCGCGAAGAGAGACTCTATTGTCTCGGCGCGGGAAAGTAGTCCGGTTGCGGGTGCCACATCGGGGTGAGTTCCGCCGCGGGACGTTCGTTCCTGAACGGTTTCGAGTGCGATTCTGACGGTCGTGCGGATTTTCCGGTAAGTGTCGGACGATTTTGCGAATATTCAGGTGTGGTTGCGTCACTGGGTACTCTGGGTCGGCTGCATACTCTAGTATCCTCCCCCGTCGGTCGCGGTATCGCTCGCACCGCGCCCCACGATTTCCTCCTCCTGGCCGCGCATGATCGCTTACGATCAGGCCGAACTCGCCCAGGCGCTGCTCTCCGAGATTGGAGACGCCCTTTTCCTACTCGATCCAGAAACGGACCGGGTGCTCGAGGTGAACTCGGCCTCGCTACAACTCACCGGGTTCTCAAGGGCCGAGGTGCTTCAGTTCTCCGCCACGCACCTTTTCAGGTCAGAGTCCGCAGGTGGGATCCAGCGTCTAGAAGACGCGTTCACCAAGACAATGGTGTTCCACGGGCAGGATGGGTTCCTGCTCCGCACCAAGGACGACAACTGGGTGTCGGTGAGTCTCAAGGTGTCGCGTCTGCACCTGGCGCCGAAGACACTGGGGCTGATCATCGCGCGCGACGACCGCGAGCGCCGGGCGGCGTCGGCGCAGGTAAGGCGCGTGGAAGCCGAACTGCGTACCGTACTGGACAGTTCACCAGCCGCGCTGTGGAGCGCCGAGCGCGTGCCGGGGCCGGACGTGTTCGCCGGCTGGCAGTTCCTGTACGTTTCGCCCCTTTTGGCCCGGATCGCGGGGCGACCGGCTGAGTACTTCGACCACCCGTTCAAGTGGGCCGAGGTCATTCACCCGACCGAACGCGAAGTGTACCGCGTGGCGCTCAGCAGGTTGCTCACCGAGTCCGAGGATCTCGAGCAGTTATACCGCGTTCAGACGCCCGATGGGGTGGTGCGCTGGGTGCGAGACCGGTTGCAGGTCGTTCGCGATGCGTCCGGGCGTCCGGCGCGTCTCGACGGGTGCCTCACCGACGTGACAGAGCAGCGCGCCGCGGAGGCCGCAGTGCGCCAGAGCGAGGAGCGGTTCCGCGCGCTCGTGGAGAAGGGCCGTGACGGGATCCTCTTGCTCGACAAAGCCGCCAACATTCGCTACGCGACCTCGGCCGCGAAATTCATCCTGGGGTTCGAGCCGGCGGCGCTCCTCGGATTAGTCGTGTTCGCGTTCGTTCACCCGGACGATATCCCGACCGCACGCATGTGGATGGCGCACTGCTGGAGCCAGCCGGGCGAGGACGTGCCCTTCACGTTCCGAGCGATCACAGCCGATGGCACTACGCGGCTCATCGAGATGAACGGCGTGAACCGGCTCGACGACCCGAGCGTTCAGGCGGTGGTGGTAAACTACCACGACGTCACCGAGCACGAACGCGTCGCGCGCGAACTGGTGGAACAGCAGACGCTGCTGGAAGGTTTGATCGCGTCAATCCCGGACATCGTGTGTTACAAGGACCGCGAGGGTCGGTTCCTCGGTTGCAACCCCGCGTTCGAGGCGCTGTCCGGGCGCCCGGCCGCAGGCGTGATCGGGCTGCGGTGCGACGAACTGTTCACCGCCGAATGGGTGGCCCGGATTCGGGCAGTCGAGCAAATCGTACTTTCCACCGGCCGCACCGAGCGTGGCAAGGAGTGGGTGAGTTACCCGGACGGCCGTAAGTCGCTGCTCGACATCGTCCTCGCCCCGCTTCGTGATGCCGCCGGCGCGACCAGCGGGTTGATTATTGTCGGACGCGACGTGACCGAGCAGGACCGACTGGAAGAGGAACTTCGCCAGTCGTACAAGATGGAGGCAGTCGGCCGCCTCGCGAGTGGGATCGCGCACGACTCCAACAACCTGCTCGCCGTTGTGCTGGGTAACCTCGAACTTGTCCAGCGCGGGGCCGCAACCCGGATCGAGGCGACCGGACTACTCCTCTCGACCGAGCGCGCGGCGAAGCACGCCGCGGAGTTGAACAAGCAGATTCTCCGGTTCGCGCGTCGGCAGCCGTTGCGCAGAGTGACCGTCGATCTGAACGCGATCGTGCGAGAGTCGCTGGACCTGCTCCGCAGAAGTATCGGTTCGTGGATCACGATCCGGTTCAGCCCGGACCCGAATCTGCGCCCGGTCGTGGCCGACCCCATTCAACTTCAACAGGTGTTGATGAACCTGTGTCTGAACGCGCGGGACGCGATGCCTGACGGCGGCACGCTCGCGCTGGAGACTGCCGACGCGGACCTGTCGGGCGACGCGAACGGCGCGCGCCGGTTCGTTCGGCTCAGCGTGTCGGACACCGGCACCGGAATGACGGAAGACGTACGCGCGAAGATCTTCGACCCGTTCTACACGACGAAGGCGGTGGGGCAGGGGACGGGCCTAGGACTGGCGGTGGTGGACGACGTCGCGCAGGCGCACGGCGGGTCGGTGGCAGTGGCCTCCACGCCGGGCACGGGGAGCCGGTTCGACGTCTACCTGCTGAGGGGGACCACGTCCGAGGAACTCACGCCCGCCCTCACCGCGCCCGAACGCTGCTTCGACTTCCCCCAAGGGCGTGGCGAGATTGTGCTCGTGGTCGACGACGATCCCGGAATTCGCGATTTGGCCCGGATCGTGCTGGAACTGTCCGGTTACCACGTGCTCGTGGCCGCCGACGGAGCGGAAGCGGTGGAGGCGTTTGAGAAAGTGAAGGGGCAAGTGAAACTTGCGGTTCTCGACGCGAGGATGCCGAAGCTGTCTGGGCGGCAAGTATTCGAGGCCATCCGGCGTGCCGATCCAGCCGTGAAGGTGCTGTTCACGAGCGGCAACCACGGGGGCGGGGTGCTCTCCGCGGACGACCTGCCCGGCACACGCCGGCTGAACAAGCCGTACGTTCCCAGTCAGTTAGCCGCTGCCGTACAGGAGATGCTCTCTGAGTGACGAGTGAGTCACAAGTCAGTCGCTCATGCCGTCGGCGAGTTTCTCAAGCGCTTCGTTCTCGATCTGGCGCACACGCTCGCGGGTCAGGCCGAGGTGCTCGCCGATCTTTTTCAGGGTCTTCGGTTCTTCGTCGTTCAGACCGAACCGCATGCGCAGAACGTTCGCCTCTCGCGGATCCATCTTGTCGAGCAACTGGATCACTTGCTTCAGGTCGTCCGATTTCACCATCTCGGCTTCGGGCGTGTGGGTCCGTTCGTCCATGAGCATCTCTTCGATGCTCCACCCAGCGTCGGTCTGGTCCGATTGCGCGCCCGCGTTGGACACGCGGATTGCCTTTTTGATGATCGCGAGCTTCTTCTTCGACAACCCCAAGAGCTTCGCGAGTTCTTCGTGCGTCGGTGGCCGCCCGAGTTCGTCCGAAAGTTGGTTCGTGGCGCGGCGCCACTTGGTGAGCAGTTCCGCCATGTATGCGGGGATGCGGATCGTCTTCGCGGTGTTTACAACCGCGCGCTTGATGCTCTGCTTGATCCAGTAACTCGCGTAAGTCGAAAACCGCGTGTTCATCGACGGCTCGAAGCCCTCGACTGCACGCAGTAAACCCATGTTCCCTTCGGACACCAGGTCGTCGAGAGCGAGTCCCTTGCCGGTATAGCCGCGGGCAATGTTGACGACGAGTCGCAGATTGGCACGTACCATGCAGTCACGGGCCTGGGCATCGCCGGTCAGTACGCGGGCGCCAAGTTCGCGCTCTTCGACGGCCGAAAGCAGGGGCGTATGGTCGATCTCGCTGAGGTACGTGGAGAACGAGGTTCGGGGGGAATTTTCAGTGCTCATGTTGTCTCTCTGTGTAAATAGGGGGTCGATTGAGAAACAGCACTCTTGCGGGATGGGAATTCTTCGTCACGTTCAACTTGCGACAGGAAATCGTTCCAGTCAAATCGGAATATTCGGCACAACCCGAAAGACCTGAGGAAACCGGCCATCCCGTATAACTTACTAAGCCGACTCCGGGCGCCTGGATGCAGCATCCGGCGCGGTTTCTGGTACGACGACCGGCGGACGCGCCCAGCGCTCGGCGAGCCGTTCATGTAACAGAAGCAGACCACCGAGGCTCTTGAAAAGCACGCGGGCGGCCTTGTCGATCACCTCGCCTGTCTGATTGAGAAGTTGCTGAACCCAGGCACCGTCGAGCGAGTTCGTGGAGGCGGGCAGGTTGTCCATGAGCGGCTCGGCCAGCAGGAACGGCCCGAGCGGTTCGCCCGCGGTCATGTTCGTGAGTGGCGGGAGCAACAATTCGCGTGCGCGTTGCAGTTGGAGCCTGAGCGTTTCGTGCGCCTGACGCAGGGTGGCTATCGCGTTCTGGAAATCGGCCTCTGGCACCTGGCGCCGTCCGGTCATCCCGGCCATCGTGCTTTGCACGAACCCGGCCCAGCCGACGAGCGTGGAATGGAGTTCCTGGACCCCGAGGTGGAACCGGTACCAGCGCTCCAGTTCGGCCGCGTCTTCTTCTCCGAGTTGAACTGACATCGCGTAATGGACGCGGAACGCGTTGCGGTCGAGTGCGTGGACCGACTCGAAGTATCGCTCGCTCTCCGCGTCCACTTCCTTGAGGAGACGCTCAGCATCGGCGCGTCCGTACCGCCGGCCACGGTGTTCAAAGTCGGTGCCCGTGAGTGCCGCCGCGCCTTGCATGAGCCGGGTCAGTTTGCCCGATTCCTCATTACGCGACTTTTGGCCATCGGTCCGGTCCTTCAGATCGGGACCGTACAGCGCGGTGAGCGCGGCATCGAGCTTCGCCGGGTCGTCAAACTCTTCGCGGGCTGCGCGAACGGTGAGTTCCGCGAGGTCGCCCGGCTTGATGTAGCGGTTGTCGTACAGCCCGTGGTAGCGTGGGTTGTACGTCATCTCGGCATGCTCGGCGTCGATGAAGGCCTGTATCGCTTCGGGGTCTTCGAGCTTCTCCGGGCATGTCTTGCGGGCCATCAGGTACACGGCGCGCGTGACCGCTTCGCGCACTGCGCCCGCGTCGTCGAACAGTAACCACGGCGAACGATCGTCCACCGGCCCGCGGACGTACCGCAGTTTGATGTTGGTTTCTCGGTCGTGGTTCGACGGGTGCGTGGCCCACATCGCGGGCACGCTGAGGTCTTCCGGTTTGAACACTTGCACCGTTTCGTTCGGCGCCTCCGGGATCGCCGGGACTTCGCCGAGCTTTGGGTCGTTGCGCCGTGTGCGGAGGTACTCCGCGGCCTTCGTGTGGTGGAAGTAGATGTCACGTGTGAACCGCCCGTGGTCGGCGGCGGCGGTCAGGTCGGTCCACGTCTGTCCGAACGCGTCGCCCGCGAAGTCGAGCCGGGCCAGCGCGAACGTGAGCGCGTCGCTTCCGGCAGCGCGGACCGCGACCAGGTCCGCGTTGTACTCCATCTGGCGCGACAGCGCGACGTGCGCGAAGTTGATCCCGCGGTAGAGCAGTTCGAGCGACTTGCGCATCACCCACAGGATGCCGGTGAACGCCCACGCGAAGATCGCGATGCGGATGTCGGTGCGGCGGAGCGTGTCGAGGAAGTCGTCTACCTTGTCGCGCCCGTACACGACCTCCGCGACGACGCGGTTCGCGGTGTACACGTAGCTCCCGAGCTTCATGCTGTTCTGCGAGAAGTGGCCGAACTCGTGCGCGAGTACCGCCTTGAACTCGGTCAGGTTCAGCCGGTTCACGAGCGCGAGACCGATGAGGAGGTTCTTGCGCGACGGGAACACGAGGTTGAGGAACGACTCGTCGAACGACACGGCCGCGTTCACTTCCGGGACCACGAATACTTTGTGCGGGAACGGCGCGCCGACCTCTGTACACAACCTGCGGATGAACGCGAACAACGCCGGTTGCTCCTTCTCGGTGACTTCGACACGCACCCCGCCACCGGCGCGTGACCGCTTGAATAGCCCTTTCACGAGGAATAGGCACAGCAGACCGGACGTGACGCCGCCGACGAGTAACCCGAACACCGGCTTTTCCTCGCGGGGCGGGCGCGGTGCGGCGGTTGGCGGGGTGTAGGTTCGCGTCGGGTACTGCCCGTTTTTGGACTGGGGTGCGGGTGGTGGCGTGTATGTCGGGGGCGGGTCGTCCGCGGCGAGTTCCGAGAAGCAGTAGTAGCAGGTAATCGCGGAGCCGACCGTTAGGCCGAGGTAGGTGCCGACGAACACGATGAGGCACAACAGCACGATGACAACGCGGGCGCGGTACGCGCGAGATGGCGCGGTAAGGTCCACGGGCACCGCGTCGGGCGCGGGCGGATACAATGACGCGATGTTGGCCACGGCTTCACCCTCGCGCAACGTAACAAGGCAAGTGCTATTAGCGTGACGAAACCGCGCCGCGTGTCAAGCGGTCACGTGTTGTGTTCCGAGACGCGTTCTTGACTGCGGGTCGTGGGTGTGCGACAGTCTTGTTACCGCACGAACGCGCCCGCACTCGCCGAACCTCCCGCCATCCGCTTCCGCTCCCGGAGTTCAGCATGTTCAGTCTCGATCTCGGCTCGTCCGGACGCTACTGCGACGGCGCTTCGCGCCGCAACTTCCTGCAGCTGGGTGTGGCCGGGATGGCGAGTCTGGGAATGCCGGAACTGCTTCGCGCGAAGGCGGCTTCTGCGCAATCACCAACGAGCAGCAAGAACACGTCCGTGATTCTGATTTGGCTCGACGGCGGGCCGGGTCACATGGACATGTACGACATGAAACCGGACGCGCCAGTCGAATACCGCGGCATCTGGAAACCGATCCGCTCGAAGGTGCCGGGCTTCGATGTCACGGAGTTGTTCCCACTCCAATCTCAGGTGACCGACAAGTTCTCGATGGTGCGGTCGCTGCACCACGACACCGGCGACCACTTCGCCGGCGGCCACCGGATGCTGACCACGAAGGACATGGGCGTCGCGGGGCTGAACACGCCGCAGAAGTTCCCTGGCATCGGTGCGATCGTGAACCGCGAAATCGGGCCGCGCGTGCCGGGTATGCCGGGTTACACCGCGAGTCCGCACGCCGCGAGCATCGGTCTCGCGCCGGGCTACTTCGGCGGGCACATGCTTGGCGCGCAACACGATCCGTTCGTGACCGGCGACCCGAGCGCCGCGAACTTTCAGGTGCGCAACCTGAACCTTGCGACCGGGCTGACGTTGGAGAAGATGGAAGACCGCCGCTCGCTGTTGGCGCACTTCGACTCGAAGAAGTCGCATTTGGACGCGCACCCGACCGCACAGGCGATGGACCGGTTCGGGCGCGAGGCGTTCGAGTTCGTCACCGGGCCGACCGCGCGCGACGCGTTCGCCATCGGCAAGGAGAGCACGCGCCTCCGCGACCGTTACGGCCGCAACAGTTGGGGCCAATCGACGTTGCTCGCGCGCCGACTGGTCGAAGCCGGTTCGACGTTCGTCACGGTCCACTTCGGCGGCTGGGACCACCACTGGGATTTGAAGGCCGGCTACGAGAACTACTTGCCGAAGGTGGACCGCGCCGTTTCCGCGCTGTTCACCGATTTGGATGATCGCGGGTTGCTCGACACGACGCTGGTGGTGTTGTGCGGTGAGTTTAGTCGAACGCCGAAGATGAACGACGGCGGCAACGGCGGCGCTCCGATGAGCAAGGGCACGCCGGGCCGCGATCACTGGGGCAACTCGATGTTCTGCCTGATGGGCGGCGGTGGCGTGAAGGGCGGTCAGATCGTTGGCTCGACAGACCGCCTCGGCCAGCGTCCGCACACGCGCGCGGTCACGCCGTCGAACATCCACGCGACGATTTACCACGTCCTCGGCATCGACCCGAAACTGCAACTCCTCGACCCGAGCGGACGCCCGGTGAACGTACTCGACGATCCCGAACCGATCGCTGAGTTGCTGTAACTGACCACCTCGGCACCAGGGCTTACGTCCTGGTGCCTTGAAGCACCTCGCGCGCAAAGCAGTTGAGTCGCGGCCCGCCACTGGGTACACTCATCCCACCCTGCCGTCGCGAACCATCCCAACGCGACACCATTCCCAGACCTACGGAGCTACACCGTGCGTTTCTTTGCCTCTCTCGCTGCAATCGTGTTATTCGCATCCGGTGCCTTCGCTGCCGATCCGCCTGTCATCAAGTCCGCGAAGAACGGGCCGTGGTCCGCGAAGGAAACCTGGGAAGGCAATACCGTCCCCGGCGCCGGTACCCGCGTCCTGATTCGTACCGGCCACACCATCAACTATGACTTGAAGTCCGACGCGGTCGTTCGCGGCATTAACGTTGCGGGTACGCTCGCATTCGCGACGGACAAGGACACCGTTCTAAACGTTGGCCTGATCAAGATTCAGGCGAGTGAAACGTACTCCGAAGAGGGCTTCGACTGCGAAGGTCACATGGAAGAACCGGCGCCCGGCGCGGTGCGCGCGGCGCTGCTCGTCGGCACCCCGGACTCGCCCGTTGCAGTGGGCAAGACGGCACTGATTCGGCTACACCATGTCGAAGGGATGAACCGGGAAACGTGCCCCGCGATCATCTGCTGTGGCGGTCGCATGGACCTTCACGGGCAACCGCTGTCGCGCGTGTGGGTGAAACTCGGCGCCACCGCAAAGGTCGGTGACACCACACTGTCACTCGCTGAAGCCGTGAAAGGCTGGAAGGTCGGCGACCGAATCATTGTCACCGGTTCGCAGACGCACGGGATCGCGAAGACCGAATCGCTGACCGAAGAACGCGTCGTCACCGCGATCGACGGCACGAAGCTCACGTTTGACAAGGCGCTCGCGATGGCGCACCTCGGTGAAGGCGATTACCGGGCCGAGGTCGCGAACCTGAGCCGCAACGTTGTGGTCGAATCGGCAACACCGGAAGGCGTTCGTGGGCACACGATGTACCACAAGTATTCCGCGGGGAGTCTCAGTTACGCGGAGTTCCGGCACCTCGGCAAGAAAGACATCCTTGGGAAGTACGCGATCCACTTCCACCTTTGTCGCGACACGATGCGCGGCTCGTCGGTGGTCGGCTGTTCGGTCTGGGATAGCCAGAACCGATGGATCACGATCCACGGAACGGATTACCTCGTGGTGCGAGACAACGTCGGCTACAAGAGCGTCGGTCACGGCTTTTTCCTCGAAGACGGCACCGAGGTTTACAACGTACTCGACCGCAACCTCGCGGTCGGTGCCGAGCGTGGCAAGCGCCTGCCGAAGCAGGTTCTCCCGTTCGACGGCAACGAGGGGGCCGGGTTCTGGTGGACGTGCAGCCTGAACTCGTTTACGCGAAACGTCGCGGCCGAGTGCGGCAACTACGGCTTCCGTTACGAAGCCACACCGACGAGCGCGCTGAAGTTGCAGTTCCCGATCCGCCAGCCGGACGGTTCGCGCAAGACCCTCGACCCGCGAACCTTGCCGTTCGTGCGGTTCGAGGACAACGAAGTTCACAGCAGTCACGGGCTGTATGGCGTGAATCTCGGCGAAGGCGTGAACCGCGTCGGCCCAGACGCGCAGCACCCATTCGTCGTGAAGAACCTCAGGATTTGGGACGTCCACTACGGCTTTCGCCCGCAGGTGCCGAATCTCGTCGTCGAGAACCTGAACATCTACAAGGTCGCTTATGGCGTGTACCACCCGAACTACGACAACCACTACTACAAGAACGTCTACATCGGGTACACGAACACGGAGCCGTTCAACCGCGGGCACGACGACCTGAGCGTGCAATACGGACCGCTCGTCGTGGACGGACTCACGTTCGACGGGATTCGTTCGGGCGGGATGCCACTGATTCAGATCAGCGACGACAACCCGACCGGCGCGGCGGTCACGCACATGCGGAACGTGAAGACCACGAACTGGGCCGACAACAGCAAGCAGAGGGCGCTCGCGAACCTGGGCGGCGGTCCGCGCCCGACCCCGAAATCGGAGAAGGGCGTGCCGATCTACTTCCACGACTGGTTCGGCGCGGGCCGGCACGCGATGGTGGTGAGCGTGAAGTCGGGCGAGTTCAAGGCGGCCCCGGACAAGTTCCGCGACGAGACGAACCTGACCGGAAACGAGTCCCGCGTCGCGGAGGTGAAGGAGGTGGCATTCCCAGAAATACCGAAGATCGTGGACGACCTGCCGCCAGCGACCGTCATTACGGGCGTGACCAAGAAGGACGGGAAGTTGATCGTTCGCGGCAGTTCATCTGACAACGGCACCGTGAAGCGCGTAACCGTGAACGGTAAAGACGCTAAGTCGGTGGAAGGGAACTTCCGCGAATGGGAGATTACGCTCGACGCCGCGACTGAACTGAAGGCGTTTGCGGAAGACGAGTCTGGGAACGTCGAGAAGACGCCGATGGTGGTGAAGCTGAAGTAAGCGACTTCTCAGTCGGTCGCGAATCCGCGAGCGGCTGAGGTGCAGAGGTGTGCGCGTGTTGATCGTGATGGTCGGATTGCCCGGCAGCGGGAAAAGCACGCTCGCAAACCGGCTCGCCGCTGTTCTGGGCGGCGTGGTGCTGTGCAAAGACGTGGTGCGGGCGGCGCTGTTTGCGCCGCCCGTTCTCGATTACACTTCCGCGCAAGACGAAATCGCGATGTCCGCGGTGTACGAAGCCGCGGCGTACATCCTTAAAGCGAATCCCGCTCGCGCCGTTTTCCTCGACGGCCGCACGTTCAGCAAACCGGGCCAACTCGACGCACCGGTCGCGCTCGGCGTCATGCTTCGCGTCATCGAGTGCGTGTGTCCTGACGAAGTCGCCCGTGCTCGGCTCGCAGCGGATCACACCGCGGGCGTGCATCTCGCGGGCAACCGAACGTCTGACCTGTATGACCGCGTGAAGGCCGCCGCGGTGCCACTCACGGTGCCGCGACTCACGCTCGACACTGGTGCGCTCTCGCTTGAGGATTGCGTGACGCGAGCGCTGGCATATCTTTCTGAGTAGGTGCCGCTGGCCGAGCGGCACGCGATAGCCCGCGTTCAACTACTGCGGACATTCGCAAATCGCTACGAATTGTCCAGCCGCGCCGCTCGGCAAGCGGCACCTACCCAGAGGTTCAACGTGTACCGCTTCGCAACCCTTTCGCTCGTGCTCTGCGCCGCGACTGCAACCGCCGCCGACTTCCCGAAGGACGCCAATAACAACTGGCCCAGTTGGCGCGGGCCGAACGCGGACGGATCCGCGCCGAAAGCCGACCCGCCCACCAAATGGGACGCGAAGACCAACATCGCCTGGAAGACCGAACTGTCGGGGAAGGGGTCTGCAACGCCGATCGTGTGGGGTGACCGCGTCTTCGTGCTGACCGCGATCAAGACTGACCGCAAAGCCAAGCCCGAAGAGATGCCGAAGCCGGACCCCCGGTTTGACGTGAAGACCGATCCGCCGACGCACTTCCACAAATTCGTGGTGCTGTGCTTCGACCGCACGAGCGGTAAGAAGTTGTGGGAGAAGGTCGTCTCCGAGATGGTGCCGCACGAGGGGACGCACGTGACGCACTCCTACGCGGCCGGTTCGCCGACTACTGACGGCAAACTCCTCTACGCGTCGTTCGGGTCGTTCGGCACGTTCTGTCTGGACTTCGATGGCAACGTGAAGTGGGAACGCACCGACCTAGGCCGGATGCACACGCGCCTCGGCTGGGGCGAAGCCGTCACACCGGTCGTTCACGGCGGCGCGCTTCTTCTGAATTTCGACCAGGAAGCGGATTCCAAGCTCTACTGCCTCGACGCGACCACGGGGAAAACGAAGTGGGCCGCGAAGCGTGACGAGAAAACGACTTGGGCGACACCTGTTGTCATTGACCACGGCGGTAAAATACAGGCAGTCACGAACGGCACGACCCGCATCCGCAGTTACGACCTCGCTACGGGCGAAGTCGTATGGCAGTGCGGCGGCATGACAGTGAACCCAATCCCGTCACCGCTCCGGTTCGGCGATTCCGTCATCTGTGTCAGCGGCTACCGGGGTGCGGCGGCGATGTCAGTGCCGCTCGGTTCGACGGGCGATCTTGGCGACAAGGGTAAGGTGAACTGGCGGTACGCATCCGGGACGCCTTACGTACCATCGCCGGTTCTCGTGGGCGAATCTCTTTACTTCACGTCAGCGAATGATTCCGTGCTCACGGTGCTGAACGTGAAGACCGGGAAGGTCATCATCGACAAGGAACGGCTGCCACAAGTTAAGAGCCTCTACGGGTCGCCGATCACCGCGAGCGGCCGGGTATATTTCACCGACCGGAGCGGCACCACGGTTGTCCTCAAAGCCGGCGACACTCTCGACGTGGTCGCGGTGAACAAACTCGACGACCCGATTGATGCCTCGCCCGTAGCGGTTGGTAAGCAGTTGTTCCTGCGGGGCGAGAAGTACCTGTACTGCATCGAGACGAAATGATGCCGTGAGTGAACGTCACTCCGGGATCGCGTGTCCGTTTTGGTGCAATTCTTCCACCAAGTGTCACCGTCCCCGGAGTTAGCCCATGGTTGCCGTTCCCAATGTTCGCGTCGGTTCCCCGGTCACGCACGACAAGCTCACCGTGTTCCCGCTGTTCCTCGAAACGCCCATGGCACCGAACTACCGCCTGTCCGAAGAAGCACTCAGCGACGGCAGTGCGGTGGTCGAAGAAGTGACCGAGGGCGGGAGTGTCCCGAACCTCGCGGTGGACAACAAAGGCGACACGCTCGTGCTGTTCGTCGAGGGTCAGGAGCTTCGCGGTGCGAAGCAGAACCGCGTGCTGAACTCGTCCGTGCTGATTGCGGCGAAGACGAAGACCGTGCTGCCGGTAAGTTGTGTCGAACAGGGCCGATGGCGGTACGTGTCCAAGAACTTCACATCGTCCGGCTATCACGGTTCCTCCAAGCTCCGCAAGGTGCTGAAGAAGTCCGTTAACGACTCCACGATGAGCGGCGGCGGGCACAGTTCCGATCAGCGCGCGGTGTGGGGCGAAGTGAGCCGGCAGATGAGTTCGCTCGGCAGTGAGTCCGCGACGATGGCGATGTCCGACACGATGGCTTCGCACCAACCGACAATCGAGCGCCACATCGCGGAGGTCGCGTATAGCGAAGGTGCGAGCGGCCTCGCGGTCGCGATCGGCGGGAAGATCGTGTCCGTCGATCTGTTCGACGCACCGGAGACGTGCCGGAAGGTGTGGCCGCGCGTCATCAGCGGAATGGTTCTCGATTCGATGGAGGAGCGAGCCGCAGCGACCGTGTCCGAGGCCGCCGTAACGGCCGCAGTTGAAACGCTCCGAACGGCGTCGTGGCAAACGGTCACACCGGCTGGTGCTGGCGAGGATCAGCGGACAGAGAGCGCCCAGTGGCACGGCTCGGTCCTCACGCTGAACGGGAACCTGGTACACGGCAGTTTGGTGAGCGCAAGTTAATTTGTTAAGCCGCAAGCGGCGAAAGAAAATCACAGTAAGAACCATCACACTGCTGGCCTTACGGGAAGTACACACGCGGGGCGGAACCCGACCCACTGGTTCCGGCGCGACCGACAGGTTCCGGCGGTGACTGCACTTCAGCGCGTTCGCGGACGTTCGGTAGAAACACGCCCCGCGAACAACCGCTTCCACCGTCTCGCCTTCGCGCGGCAGCGACACGACCGTCTTGAGCGGCGGGAAGTCGCCGATCGCCGCGCCAGGCGCAGAGGGCTGGCACCACTCCGACACGTTCCCAACCATTTCCTCGCACCCGTAGGGCGAGCGGACGTGCGAGAACTTCCCGACCTCACTCGTTGAAGCCGCGTTCACGTGCGCGAGGTCTTGCTTCTTGATCCCTCGCGCGCCTTCGCCCCACGGGTAGAGTCGCCCGTCGGTGCCGCGTGCGGCCTTCTCCCACATCCATTCAGTCGGCAGCGTGAACCCGACCCACTGGCAGTACGCGAGCGCGTCGAACAGCGACACGAACGTTGCAGGGTGCCTCACCCGCCCCGATGCCCCCGCGTTCGTCCAGTGCGACACGAAGGTGTCGTAGTCCGGGTGTTCCATGGGGTCGTAGTCGGTCTTTGTTACGAACAGATAAAACTGCGCATTCGTGACGGGCCAGCGCGCGAGCGAGAACCCGCCGCACTCCGCAGTCTTGCCGTCGGTGCCGTAGACGAACCTGCCCGCGGGTATCCACACCATCTCCGAACCGTCGATCGGGTTCGTCCACGTGAGGTTCGCGATCGTAGAGTCCGTGTGTTCGCACGGCAGCACCAACTCGTGATCGCGCGCGAAGTCCAGGACCGCGTGCGCGTCCGGGTTCACGGCCGCGGTCGTGACGATCTTCCACGCGGCCAGTGCCCGCTCCTTCGTCGTTTCCTGCTTGGTGAGCGATTCAAGTTCGACGATCGCCTTCGCGGACGGGAACTGCAATGCTTCGTCCGGGTTCGGGGGTGTGTAATCTTCATCGTCTTCTTCGTTGTTCATGCGTCACCCGCTTTCTCGTCCGGCGTTTCGTCCTTGCATTCGCCCGCCGTGCCGAGCAACTCATTGACGCGGCGGAGCATCGCGGAACCTTGTTCCGGTTGAACCATGTTAAGGTACGCCGCGATCCCGCGAAGGTACTGGCTGAACGCGGGCACGTTCCCGTTGAACTTCGGGTGCCGCTGTGCTTGCGATTCGATGCCTTGGCGTTCGCAGTTATGGAGAATGGCTTTCAGTTCGCGCCGGAGTTCGCGTGGCACTCGCAGGGCGTCGTTCACCACGATGCCCGTGACGACCTGCCGCTGCGAATCGCGGATGACGCGGAACTTCTCCTGATTCACCACGAACCCTTCCTGCTGACACACCTGATCGACCCACCACCGGAACCGACCGAGCTTCATGCCGTCGGCGGATTGGAACGAAAAGGTGAGGTCGTCGGCGTAGCGCGTGTACGTGCCCTTGTTCGCTTCCGCCAGACCCGTGAGCCGTGCGTCGAGCCGCCGACACACCAAGTTGGAAATCGCGGGAGAAGTCGGCGCGCCTTGAGGGAGCGTCGCGGTGCCCCACTGCTTTGGGTCGGGCGTGTAGCAGCAGAGCCGCGCGAGAACCGGCGCAATTTGATTCGCCTCATCGTCGGTGCCGAACATGCAGTTGCCGACCGCGTAGCCGAGGCTCGCGAACAGCCCCATCACGCGGAAATAATGGACCGTCGGGAAGAACTCCTTGAGGTCGAACTTCACGATCAGTTCCGCGCCGACGTGCGGGGCGGCGTTGCTGACTGTGGATCGGCCGTTGACGAACCCGTGCGCCGCCGGATGCGGTGGAACCTTGCTCAGAATGTGCTTCAGGACCTGCTTCTGCACCCACTTCAGTTGTTTCTTGGGCGCGCAAATCTTGCGGTCGCTACCGTCGCGCTTCGGGATCGTGTGCGTTGTGTACGGGCCGCCGGCCGCGTCGCTTGCGAGCAGGAAGAACCCGAGTTGCTTAGACGACTTGATGTTGAGCAGTTTCCGCACTTCGGCGAGCTTCGTGAGGATCGGCACCTTGTTGCGCTCTTGCGTGCGCGTGCCCGGCTTGTGCCGGGTGAACTTCTTTTCGTCACTCAGTAACAACCACCCGGTGGGGTTCCAGTCGCCGTCTTTCTTTGCCGGGATCGCGACTTCCAGGATCTTCGCCGTGCGAACCGCGCGCGTGACGGTCCGCCGCACCTCCATATCGGGGTCTTTCGCGAGGCGTCGCAAAACTCTGGCGCAGGCGCGTTCCGGCATGTGGTCGCGCGCGTACTTGATGAGAGCGAGCCGCGGTGTTGGGTCCGGTGCGGAAAGCAGCGATTCGAGTTTGCTCCAGACGAGTCCGTTGGCGAGGTTCACGGCTGGTTCGTATGTCGCGAGCGCTCGCACTTGGTCGAGTGCGTCGTGGAGCGGCTTGAAGCCTTCGGGTAAATTCGCGCCGTGTTGTTCGACGGTAGCGATAAGTGCTGCGTCGGTATCCGCGTTGGCCGGGAGCGGCAACAACAGCCATGCTGGAATGGATTGGGAAGCGGCCATTGCGAATGCTCTCCGTAGCCCTAAGTAGGTGAAGAGAAGGTAGCTGACTCCTCGTAACATCTCAAGCACCGATGCGCGTTCCCAACGACCACCAACTGGCCCGCACTTACGCCCTCCTCGACCCGGACCTCGCGCTGGCCGTTGCCGAGTCGTTTCGTGGGCTCTCCGAACCGGCTATCGTCGAAGGCTTGGTCGAACTGGTGCTGGACCGCGAGACCGGCGCGACCGCCGCGAGCGCCGCGATTCGCACAATCGAACACGACACGTCACCGCTGGTGTGCGATACCATCGTGCGTTCGCTCGACAGCCCGCACCCGAGTGTCCGCATTCTCGCGGCCGGCGAAGTCGTTCGACGCGCGTTGTTCCCGCGAGCACGAAACGCGCTCGTGGAGTTGATGAAACGCGACCCGATCTGGCAAGTCCGGCGCGCCGCAGTGAACGCGATCACGACCGATCCCGATTCATATCGCTGGCAATCGCTTTTCGCGGCGTCCGATCCGCACTGGCGCGTGCGATATGCTCTTGCAACGGTGTTGGAAGAGTGGGGGCGCGACGCGACGGATCGCAAGAAGGTGCTCGCGATGCTCTCCGAAACGAGCCAGGACGCGCGCGCCCTTCGGCTGCGCGATTACCTCAACTACCGCTGGACCGGCGAACTACCGCCCGAGCGCCTCGGCGTTGATCCGCAGTCGTGGTGCTCGTTCTGGGATTGGGATGCGGCGGTACTCGCACGCAACCTGGAGTCTCTCGGACGCGCTGGGCGGCGTGAGGCGCTACCGGTACTCGTTCGCCTCGTGAACCACCCCGACGAGCGCGTGCGCGCCTGGGTGATTCTCACGCTGCGCGAACACGGCACGCCTTCGCACTGGACCGATGCACTCGCGTTGCTCGGCGACCCGCGCGAAGATACCGCGCCCGTACTCGAAACGCTCACCCGCGGCATAGAGTTGGACCGCATCGAAGCGGTCGCGAAGTTCATTCTCGCGCAGCAACGCCCCGAAGGCGCGGCATTGATCTGGGCGCTGGGACAGGTGAACGAAGCGTTTCCCGCGAGCGAGGTACGAACCGACCTCGACCGGTTCGCGAAGAACCTTCAATACCGGCCGCGAAGTGTTCAGGCCGCGTTTGCCCGCTTGCTCGGGACGACATCGCAACCGGCCGAACACTATTCCCCGGATCACCCCTCCTCGCGCGCCGCGGCGCTCACTCCTGAACACGCTAAGGAACTGGTCGAGAACCCGACGCTCGAAACGTCGTGGTTCGTGCTGTCGCGCGCCGCGAAGCTGGCGCGCGTTCCCATCTGGAAGCTCGCGCCGGAAACGCCGTGGAAGCCGCCCGCGAAGCCGCAAGCGGCGGCACAATCACTTGCGATTCCAGCAATCACACTTGTGCGTGCGCGGCAGGTCGGCGGAACCGATGGGCCGGTGGTGTCGCCGCTTGGCGTGTCTGGACATTACGGACTGCCGGTCGAAGGCTATGCCCGTGCTGCGGAAGCGGGCGTGAACCTCTTCTTCTGGGAGCCGAACTACGTGACCCTCACACGCTTCGTGACGCGACTCTCGCCGAACGACCGTCGCGGGATTCACGTTCTCGTGGGCACGTTCGAGGCGGACCCCGCGAAGATTCGCAAGGACGCCGAGCGTGCGCTTCGCAACATGCGCCTGGAGCGGTTGAGTATCTTCCTGATCTTCTGGACGCAGTCGTGGCAGCGCATCACGCCGGACGTGCGCGACGAACTCGAACGCATGAAGCGCGACGGCATGGTGCAGGTGTTCGGGCTTTCGACGCACAATCGCGGCATCGCGCGCGACGCGATTGCGGAAGGTTGGAACCCGGTGATGGTGCGGCACAGCGCGGCGCACCGCAAAGCGGAAACGGAAGTGTTTCCTCTAGCGCGCACACGCGGTACTTCGATCTTCACGTTCAACAACACCTGCTACGGGCGATTACTGGACCCGTCGTTTCGGCCGAGCGACTGCTTCCGGTACACGTTGAACACGCCGGGTGTGTCCGCGTGCTTCACGGCTCCTTCGACAATGGAGTATCTGGACGAGAACCTGGACGCGTTGCGGAACCCGGAGTTGGCGGACGACGTGCGGGAGAAGTTGCTGAAACGCGGCGGGTGGATGTACCGCGAAGACACCGTCTTCCGCAAGACGGTGCGCGCGGAGGTGTAAGCGCCGGAACGCATCACAACTGTGGGAACGGGAGCGTGGCCGCGGCCGGCTTGTTCGCGGCGTCCGCGACGGTTTTCGCCAGCGCCATGTACGACTTAGCGACCGACGAATCCGGGTACTTCCGCACGATCGGTTCGCCGTGGTCGCAGCACTGCGCCACTCGCGGGTCGATTGGCAATTCGCCCAGGAAAGCCACATCGCTCTCTTGCGCGAGCCGTGCCCCGCCGCCCACGCCGAAGATTGGTGTGCGAGTGCCGGTCGCGTCCTCGAAGTAGCTCATGTTCTCGACGATGCCGAGGATCGGCACACGGACCTCGCCGAACATCTTCACGCCCTTCCGGGCGTCGATCAGGCTGACTTCGCCCGGCGTGGTGACGACCACCGCGCCAGTGAGCGGCGCACTCTGACTGAGCGTGAGTTGCGCGTCCCCGGTGCCGGGTGGCAGGTCGATGATGAGGTAATCGAGTTGGCCCCAGTCGATCTGAGTGAGGAACGACTGCACCGCTTGTGCGACCTTCGGGCCGCGCCAGATGATGGCCTGGCTCACGTCTACCAGGAAACCCATGCTCATCAGCCGGATGCCGTACTTTTCGATGGGAAACGGCGTCGTCTTTGGATCGACCATGCCGAGGCCGAACATGATCGGCACCGATGGCCCGTAGATGTCCGCGTCCATCAGACCGACCGAACTGCCGGACATGTGGAGCGCCATCGCGAGGTTCGCGGCGACGGTGGACTTGCCCACGCCGCCTTTCCCGCTGGCGACCGCGATTACTTGCTTCACGCCGGGCAATGAGACTTTAGGGGGCATCTGGGGATTCATTTCTTGTCTCCGAGTTCGCGAAGCAGCGTGAGTGGGTAAATGCCGGTGTCGTGACCGTCGTTCCACTTGATCTGGTACGCGTAGTGCCCGATCGGTGCCATTGCGAGCGGCAACGGCGCGCCGGCCGCGACCTCTTGTGGCGTTAAGATGCGAAACGGGTCGGCGGGCTTCTTACGCTCTTCGATGCACGTGGCGCACGGGCACTCCGCCCGGAGTTTCTTCCAGGGAACGGTGGTTGTGACGCCGTCGTTCCATTCGATCATCAGCAGGTCGCCCTCGCGCTTGAGGGTCACGGGGGTCGGCTCGGTGGCCATGTGCTTGCTCCGCACGGGCGCGGCGATGTAACACAACTGATTGTAGCAATGCAAACGAAGCGGCCCACCCGAGAGGTTGGGCCTTGCAAAGTAGTAGGCACACTCCAGCTGCCGTCGCGACTCCATTGGGAGAGGCCACGGCACCCGGAGTGTGCCAACCGCTATTGAAGCGGACGTTAATTCGATTGTACCGCGGTCACGACGACAGTTTCGCCCTCGACCTTCGCGCTGTAGGTCACGGTCCAACCAGGTCCCTGTTGGTTCGCCGACCACGGGAAGCCGAGCGGTCCCTTTCCGGCTTGCGGAGCCTGGATCACGGTCGTTGACTTGCCCGCCTGCACGGAGCGAATGTCGAGTTGGTATTCGCGCTTTCCGCCGTTCATGCCGAGCAGCGTGGGCGGCAGCGGCAGGTCGGTGCGGATCGTCGAACCGACCGCGGCGAACGTGCCGGTCACCATCGTGACGCTCGCCGGTTGGGGCGTCGCTCGCTCCTGCGTGAGCTTCACACGCACCAGCGCGTCCGAACCGCCGGCGGCTTTGTTCGTCGCTTTCGGGTCGCCGGCCCACTCGCCCGTTACCTTCACAGTGCGCTTGTCCGGCGATACTTCCATCTTGAGGTTCTTCAGGGTCGCGGGTGCATCGCCGAGCGTTGCCTCGGCGATCGTGCAGCCGGGTCGCGCGCTAACGGTTTTCGTGAACGCGGTCGCGACCTTCTCGCCCGGCACGGATACCGCTACCGATTCCGTTGTTGTCGTGCGCTCAATTTTGTTCCCCGTGTCGGTGACTTTCAGCACGACCATCGTGGTGCCGTCGCGCGGTGCTTCGACCTTCGTGACGGTGGATTGCTTCGCGCCAGTCTTGCCGTTGTGCGCGACGAGCGAGATCGGGAACGTGCCCGGCTTCTCGAATGTCACGAGTCGGTCGATCTTCCCGCCCGCAGTTACTTCCACGCGACCGTCGCCTAAATCCCACACGCACGAATCGGCCTGCGACACGTCGGCAGTGAGACGGAATGTTGCCGGCGCGACCGCACTCGAAACCGGTTGCACTGCGAACGCGCTAATCTTGGGCGCTGCGTCCAGCGTCGCGGTTTTTACGTCCACGGGTACGGTGCGTTCGTTCTCGTCGCCCAAGTAGTTGCGAACGGTGAGTTTGACCGTGTAGTTGCCGGGCTTGGCATAGGTGTGCGTGGCGTGTTGTTCTGCCGCGAACGGTTCGAGCGGGGTGCCGTCGCCGAAGTCCCACCAACCACTCTCGCCGGACGCGTGGTTCTGGCAGGCGAGGTTCAGTCCGTCGGCGCTGACGGCGAAGTTTGCGACCGGCTTGGTCGGCTTCACGACGCGATCGACGACTGCGGTCGCGTAGGTGCCGAGAGCGCCGCCACCAAGCCCAAGCAGGCCGATGAGTGCCGCCATGAGCCACCCGCCGGATTTCGCGGGCGCTGGAGGGGTCGTGGTGGGAGCGGGAGCGGTTTGCGACATCGGGCGGTCCTCCGTGACCGGATCGGGATATTCGATTGTGGAGGATACGCGGGAAGGGAAGGGCGGGGCAAGCCGAACCGCGCGGCTCACGCGCCCCGCGGTCAGGACTTGTCGGGATCTTGCTTGTTCGCGCCAGTTGCTCTTTTGCCGAGCCAGACGAAGAGGCCGACAACACCACCGACCACGCCGCCGATCAACCCCTTGATGAGAACCTGATTCCAGTCGAAGTCGCCGAATAACATCGCGTGCTCCTGAATTTGGTGTGGGTTTGGCTCTATCGCTCGGCTGACCGCGTGGCCGTCGCGGAGGTTCCGCCGTCGCAAGTTCAATCTCGTATGGAATCGCCGAACTGCTGGCCCGCGTGGACCGCGAACCACCGTTGCAGAAGGAGCCTTCAGGTTCTGGCGGACAGAGTGGTCTGCCGTGCAGACCACTCTCAACTCGCCGCCTTGCGCACGATGGCGGAGAGCATGGCCTCGGTCGCGTCGTCCAGCACGTTGAAGTACCACGCGGATCCCATGAGCTGGTGCGGCGGGCCCTCTTCGAGGGCGAAGTTCGCCTTCTCGGTAAGGCCGAACGTCATGTATTTGTCCACGCGGAAGAAACAGACGCACGGGCCGTCCTTCGCGTACCCCGGCATGCCATACCACACGGTCGGTTGGAGCACCGGCGCGCTGCGCAAGATGAGCGCGTGGAGACGCTCGCCCATGGCGCGGTAGGGCGCGGGCATCGCAGCGATCTTCGCGAGCACTGCAGCCTCGCCATCGGCCTTCTTCGTAGCCTTCGTCACCTTCTTCGCCCCCTCTTTCTCAGCCATAGCTACTCCTTTGAAGTGGGTTTGTGCGAGGTGCCGTTCCATCCGAGGAATAGGGCCGAGCCGTCGTCGGGGAGTTTGCTGGCTGGGCGTTGGGTGGCTTTGGCCCCGCGCCGCGCGGTCTTCTGTAAGCCGTCATTGGGGGCTACGGCTGGGTTAAACAGGGGCTGCTACTGCGAGCATGGCAAGACAAGTCCCCAAAAACCAGTTCTGGCCGCAACTTGTCTGAGAACAGATCACACATAGTACGCGAGAACCGGTTCGACTTTGATCCAGATTTCGCCTGCCGTAGGGAGACTGCGGGAAATAACCGGTGTAAATACGCTACCCGTGCCACGGTATTGAAGATACACCACGAGGCGCGGCCCCGCGATGCCAGAAGAAAAACGCCCCCGCCCGGCGATTTCGCCGGGCGGGGGCGCGTCTCGTTTCGCGACGGGTTGGTTATTTGCCGCGGTGGTTGTCGTGGCACGCCTTGCACGAACCGCCGATCGTGGCGATTGCCTTCTTGACCGCGTCCTCATCCTTCTTCTCGGCGGCGTCAGCAAGCGCCTTCGTGTTGACTGCGTACTTGCCGGCGAGGTCGTCCCACGACTTCGCGTCGCCCTTCGGCGGGGTGGCCTTCGGGAACAGCGAGCCGTTGGCCGCGAGATCCTTCGCCGGTGCCACGGCATCGTCTAGCTTCTTGGCCTTCACTGCGGCTTGGATCTTACCGAACAACGCTTCGGCACCCTTGTGCCCGGTGCCCATGATCTGCTTCGTCGTCAACTTCTTTTCTTCTTTCTTCTCCTGCGCGCCCACGTTCTCCATTTTGGCGAACATCACCGCGCACAGCCCGAACACGCTGGCTAGAGCCACTTTCGTCATCACCCGCAGCATTGAAACACTCCTCACACACAGCCTGTCGGTCGGAGCGAGTGACCGTCAAACGCTCCGCCGGCAAACTATTTCTCTTGTCCGGCCCGCGCCGGATGGAAAATCGTCGGTATCTGATGGAATCTCGTTCGCGGGCCGCTCGATCGGATTCCGAACGGGTTCGCGAGTTTCAGGTAGGTTAGAGCAGTGGCTCGCGGCAGGAATCGAACCTCCCGCCGACTGGACCGCCGCAGTGCGCCAGGACCGGATTGTTCCCAATCACCGAGAGTGTGGGGTTCCTCTCACAGAATCACCTCTCGCAGTTCGGGCGCGCCGTAACGGTCGTGAACATCGGCCTCTCGCCGGATTGAGACGCGAGCCGTGCGAACGATATTCACCAGAACCCGCGCGAACTGTTTCGACCGCTCGAAATACGAGTGGAGTTTGCGGTTCAGCGGGTTTGGTCAGGCTCGCGGGGGTGGGGCGGGGGGTGGGAGCGGGTCGGTCGCGGTGAGCGCCGCCCAGCGGGGCAGTTTGGGGCGCGCGGCGCAGTCGAACACCGTGAGCGGCGCTGCGGTCGGCGGGATCGCGGGTTCGGCCGTGGCGACACCGTTTACCTTGTCGCACCGGCACTTGCCGCCGGGCGAGAGTTTGGCGGTGTTCGTGTGTTGCGGCGTGGTCGATCGTGCGACCTCGGCTTCGATTTGTGGGGGAGACTTCACCTCGCAACACGAAACCGGCTTCGCGGTGCGGGAGGAACCCCTCCCCAACCCCTCTCCGAAGAAGGGAGGGGCTTCAGACTCTTTCTCGCCCTCCCTTTTTAGGGGAGGGGTTGGGGAGGGGTTCTTCGCCTCCGGTGTGCTGCAACAGCATCCGGTCAACACCTTATCGACCGGTGCGCACGCGCAAGACGCCGGGGCACAGCCGACAGAGGGGAGCGATTTCGGGCGGATCGCCGCCCCCACCGGCAACGCGACCACCGGGGTCAACTGGCCCAATAGTGCCGTGACCGCGATCGCGAGTCGGAGTGTGGTGGAGCGTGCGAACACTGCACTTCCCTGAACTGAATACCAAAGCGAACTTAGCGGGAGCGAGGTGGAGCGTCAAGAACCGATTCGCGTTGCGTGTGCTCTACCATCGCCGCGCCCGGCGCGATATTGTAATGTTTTAGCTACCTGCCTCCGGTCCCTTCGGCCGCTCCCGACCTTCCGGGGTTCGCGGCGCTGGGAGTTACCGTCTCCGGTCCCGCGCCGACCTTCCGGCGACCCGGCGGGACACCATCCCCGTCTATCCGGGTAATCCGACATGACCCCCTGGCACCGCAACGAGTACATCCTGAAGGGCTTGTTCCTCGGGTTGTGGGTCTTCTTCGCACTTCAAGTGCCCTCGGACAGCTCGCTCGCATGGAAAGAAATCGCGTGGGTTCTCGGCTGGGTTTGCACCGGCCTCGCGATCGGACTGATCTTCGGCACGGCACGACTCATGCGCCGCGGCGTGATGCCGTGGGGCAACTGGAAAGCGTTCCCGCTCCTCGTGCTGCTCGAAAGCCCTCTATTCATCTACAGCGGCATCATGCTCGGGCTGGGATTCGGCACGTTGTCCGGCAGCGAGTTGCTTCGGCCCTATTCAGAAGGCATGGCGGCGGCGGTCGGCCTCACGTGGGACGAGATCGCTCACCGCCCGCCGGTTGGCGACTGGCTCGTGTACTGCATTCTGGGCGGCGTGGTTCTGGGTCTCGGCCTCTACCAGATGCGGAACATGGAAGCCGGGCCGACGCGGTTGTTCGTCGGGCTGGGAGTGGCGGCGGCGCTGGTGTGGGTCGCGAAGGAGTACGTCCTCCAGATCAAAGTACCCGTACTCGTGCCCGACGCGGAGGATACGACCAGGCTCATCGCAAAGATGATCCCGGACCCCGCGGACCCGAGCAAGACGCTTGCGGAAATGAGACTGCTGTTCGACGATGTGAACGCCAAATTCAACCTCGGCATTTACCTCCTGCTCGGTCTGCCGTTCTTCTACCTGCTCACGTTCAGCGGCGAAGCGGAAGAGTCGGAAGTCGAGATCATGACGCTGTGCGCGACGCTTGGGGTTTCGCTGCACCTGCTCGGCCTGGATAGTAACTACGGGGGCGCGGTTCCGTTCCTCTTTCCGATGGTGTTGTATTTCGTGTACGCGACCCGCGTCCTCCCCGGACTCCGAGTGTTCAAGCACGTCCTGCGCGGGTTCAGTTATATGCACCTCGGCCAACTCGCGCTCGCGATCCGGTTCTTTCGGCGCGCGCTCGAACTCAACCCCGCGAGCGAACTCGCGATCGAGGGGATGCACCGGCTCCACGACAACCTCACGCTCTCAACGCTCAACCGGCACCCGGATTTGGTCGATGAACTCGACTTCAGGCTGTGCCTCGACCGCGCGAACGTTCTTTTAATGACGCCGCCGACGCCGCAGGCGCGAGACGAAGCCGACCGCTTCCTGAACCTGGTCGAACAGAAGAAGCCGGTGTATCTCGCGCGGGTCGATTACCTTCGCGTGATCTCCCTGATCCACGCGAAGCAGTACGACTCCGCAGCCGATGCGCTTGGCCGGTTGCTAAGTCCCGAAACGCCGGACTACCACCCTACCGTGCGCAACACGGTTCTGTTCGATGCGTGGTCGCTGGCAATCGATGGTCCGAAGGGCTTAACCGAGCGCCTGGGCTGGCCCGAACTGAACAAACCCGGTCGGCGGATGGAGGCAATCGCGGCGGTCGAACGGAAACTCGTGGCCGATGCGAGCAACGAGAAGGCGAAAGAGTATCGGAATGTCCTTTACGCGGAGTTGCAAGAGGGCGAGTTCGTCGCGGCGGTCGCGGTTGCGGGCGCGCCGAAGGACTTCAGCTACGAATACGTCGAACAACTCGGGCTGCAACTCGCGGACAACAACGACCCCGAGCGCCGCGATCGCGGGTTGGGTTACTTACGCGTCGCCGCGCGAGGGCTGCCGGACCGCACCCCGGGCCTCTTCAAGAAACTCGCAGACGTGAGCGAGAAGTACGGCGACGTTCACAACGCCCGTGGATACACGGAACAGATCAAACGCAGCGGGTGCGAGTTCGGGCCGCGGAACTTCGCGAAGGATCAGAAAGAGATTTACCTCAACGCGCTACGCAAACTCGCGGCGCTCGCGGAGGCCGAGGGTGACGCGATCAAGGTGGAAGCGGACGCCGCCGATGCCGCCGGTGACGCATCGACGCGAGAGGCGAAAGACGCCGAAACGCGGCCGTACTATGAGGCCGCTATTGCCGACCAGCAGTTGTACCGCGACGACGGTGGCGGGGCTGTTCTGGAAGCGTACCGCAAGATCGCGGAGCTGTACGGCAAGATGCGAGACCCGCTGAACGCGGTCATCAACGTGGCTGCGGCGATGGAGTACAGCAACTCCGACCCCGACCTACTTGCGAAGCGCGACAGCTACTACTACTCGATCCCGATCGAGCGCCTGGAGCGTGCGAAGGCGAACGTCGGGAAGTGGTTCGACGTGGCGTACTGCGTGAAGAAAGCTATGGCCGTGCTGAACCGCGCCGACGCCGACGCCGACCTGCTCGACTGGGCCACGCACCTGGCGAGGCTCGCAAAGGTGATGGAGCCGACCAGCAACCGCGTACGCCTGCTCGAAGGTCGGTGCCTGCTTCGCCGCGGCGAGCGCGACACAGGAATTTCACTGATCGAAGACGTGCGCGAGAGCGAAAAGGGTTCGGGCGACGAAGAAGAAGCCTGGTACAACGCGACGCGGTTACTCGGTCAGTTGTACCTTGAGGAACTGAGCCGGCCGGACCTCGCGGTGAAGGCGTATCTGGACTACAAGGAGTACCACAAGAGCGGCGCGGACACGCTATTCAACATCGGGAAGTGCTACGAAGCGATGGGCGATCCCGCGAACGCGATCAAGTATTACAACGCGGTCACGGTGTACGAAGAACACCCGAAGTACTGGGAGGCGAAGGACGCGCTGAAGCGTCTGGGGAAGGGGTGATTGTGGGGTGGGACAGCGCGTTGTGCGGTCCCGCCGTCTTGGTTGTACTCTTCGTGGTGCAGGCGGCCCGCCTGCAACGGTTCTGCAGGCGGGCCGCCTGCACCAAAAGAGCAGACTACAACTGCGTCACCGCGTCGCGGGCCTCGGCCGGCGAGCGGGCGAATTGGCGGACCGCACTTATGTCCAACCGCCCGTTGAGCGCGGCGAACAGCAGCGGCTTCAAGGGCATCTTCACCGCGCGAGCCGCGAAGCACTTCCGCAACAGTCGGTCGTTTCCAATTCCCGCTTCGGCTTCCGCTTCTTTGCGTACTTCCGCTCCTCTCGCACAGGCCCAGTCGCGAAGACGTTCGCAGTCCGCGATGTACGAGGCGTACACGTCGTAGTGTTCGCGGTAGAAGCCGAGTACCTCTTCCGGTACCTGCTCGCGACCGAGCGAGCGCAGGTGTGCTTCCACGTCCGCCCATTCCTTCCAGTGCGGGTGAGCGTCGATTAACTCCACGGTGCGGTCGTAGGTGCAGGTGACGACCAACTTCAGCACGCGGAGGTAGTCCGGACCCTTCACCTTGACGCGGTACACGACGCGGTGTCCGTGCTCGATGGTGATGACCGTTCCTTCGTGGTCGGTCCCCGCGATCGACGCGAGTAACGATTCGATCTGCTCGCCGATGGTGTTCCCGGGCGGGGCGAACTCATCGACATGCACGAGGGCGTGCGCACTCGCGAGCTCCTTGACCTCCGTGAAGGTGCGGTAGCGGTGATCGGTGCGGTCGAAGCACGCCAGAAGCACCAAGTCTTCGCGCTCGCCGTAGTTCGTGATGACGCGCGTTTCCGGGTGGAGGAACTCGAACACCAGCGTGACGTTCTCGAATTCCGGTCGCGCCTCGCACAACGCCGGGTACTTCGCCTGCGCGAGTCGGCGCGCGGTACCGAGGAAGTCGAAGTTCGCGGCGCGTGCGGACGCGTCTTCGTCTTGCGAGCCGTAGCACGGGCCGCCTTCGATCATGCCGCGCGTCGTGAAGTACACGCGCCCGTCATGCTGGAACCGCTGGAGGAGCGTGCCGTCGAGCTTCTGAAGGAAGTGGAGCCGCGCGTTCCCCGGTTCGCTCGCGATGCCCGCGAGGTCGGCCGCAGACACGCTCTTCTCCCCGAGGTTGTAAATCTTCACGAGCGGCAACGACACCAGCCTAAACGGATCGCGCAAGTAGACGATCCCCTTCGCGAAGAGTTGGTGCTGTTGCTGTGGCGTGAACAGCGCCCCGCCCGCGTTCGCGAGCACGAGCGCCCCGGACTGCCGCTTCACCAGAAGCGGGTCGGTGTCGATGGCGCGGAGGATGTCCGCGCCGTTGGTACGGAGGTCGTCGAGCAGATGGTCGAGGCGGAGGTTCATGTGGCTCTTGGCGAGCGGGGGGCGTAAGCCCCCTGTTTCTTGGGTGATGCGTTGAGTGAGGCGCATACGGGTCACAAGGTTCGGCGCGCCGAGAACATGCCGATGTCGTGCTTCGTGTTGCCGTGTTCGGCGAGGTCGGCGAGGACTTCGCCGACGGTGGGCGCGAACTTGAACCCGTGCCCGGAGAATCCGCACGCGATACTCACCTGTGGGAACTCTGGGTGCAGGTCGATCACGAAGTGTTTGTCCGGCGTGACCGTGTACATGCACACTTGACCTTTCGTGAACTCGCCTAATCCGGGCAGGAAGTCCGCGAAGTTCTCGCGCATCGCGTTAACGTCCTCGCCCGTCACTTCCCAGTTCACGCCCTTTGGGTCGGGGAGTTCCGGCGCGCCGTAGTGGCGTGCCACCTTCGCGCCGAACGCGTCGATCGCGGGCAGCCCGTAGAACGGCATCCCCTGCACGTCCGCGATGAAGATTGGGAAGTGGTCGCGGCGAAACCGTTCTGGCCGCTTCCCTGTGCCGAACCACAGGAGCACTTGCCGCATGACGCGGAGCGGTACGCCGATGTCCGCAAGCAACTTCGTCGCCCACGCGCCCGCTGTGACGACGAGCTTCGCAGCGCGATACGTGCCTTTGTCGGTGGTCAATTCGACGCCATTGCCCACTGTTTTCCACGCTCGAACGGGTTCCTCAGCGTGAATCTCTGCGCCCAGCGACATCGCGCTGTCAATGTGTGCTCGAACGCACTCTTCGACGTACAAGAAGCCGGCGGCTTGCTCGACGACGCCGCTGTAGTCGGTCGGGAAGTTGAACGCGGGGAACCGCCGGTTGATCTCGTGCCCGGTCAGTTCCTCGGCCGCGAGTTGGTGTGCGCTCACCGAGGCGCGCACACCCGCAACGTGTTCGCTCTCCGGCGGCCCGACATTGAGGCACGGGCACTCCGTGAGGAGGTGCCGCCCGGTTAACTGTTCGAGTTCATACCACTTCTCGAAGGCGCGTTTCGCGAGCGGTACGTATGCCGGTCCTTCGGCGTAGGCGGTGCGGATGATGCGCGTGTGCCCGTGCGAACTACCGCGTGCGTGAACCAGTGGGAACTGCTCCAACCCGAGTACGCGCCGACCGCGGCGGGCCAACTCAAAGCACGCGGCGGAACCCATTCCGCCGACACCGAGCACGATCACGTCGAACGATTGTGGCATCAGATCGTTACCTCAAGCTCTTTACGCCGACACGCAACAACTTCAAGCGTTC
This sequence comes from Singulisphaera sp. GP187, assembly GCA_945905925.1. Lineage (GTDB taxonomy): Bacteria > Planctomycetota > Planctomycetia > Gemmatales > Gemmataceae > Gemmata. The sequence goes on along the minus strand of CAMDQN010000046.1, from coordinate 10,009 downwards.
GGCATCGTTCTTCGCGGTGCTGGCGACCTTGAGTAACTCCGCGACTGCGGCCTTCGACTTCGGGTCGCGCGTCCCCTTCTCAACACCCGCGAGCGCCTTCACGAGCCAACCCGCTACGATGCCGGGCGCATCGGGGAACTTCTGTTCCAGAGCGTCCGCGTGCGAAAGCATCACGCCCGCGACGGACTTCATACGCAGTGGGTTGGCGCGGACTAGATCGCCGAGTGCAGTCGCGGCCTTCGCGTCGTCGCCCAGACCGAGTAGTGCGTGTGCCAACTGCTCTCTCGCGTCCGCGTCCGCAGGGAACACATCGAGCACGCGATCGGCGTCACCGCGCGACTTGCGGTAGTCCTTCGCGGCGGTCGCGAGTGACGCCCGCAGCACGAGCGTGTCTCGGTAAAACGGTGCCTTCTCAACCGCCGCGTCGAGCTCCGCGAGCGCCAGTTCCGGTTCGAGCATGAGCGCCCGGCACCAACGCGCTTCCGCACAGCCCGGGTCGAGTGACAACGCGTTGTCACAGTCGCGCTTCGCTTCCGCGAACCGGCCCGCGGCGCGGTGTTCCTCCGCGCGCTTCGCGAGTGTGCGAGCCAGCATTACCGCTTGCTGTCTGGGAACGGCTTCGACGCGCGCGATCAGTCCCGCGAGCGAGCGCGCCGGCCGGTCGCGGAGTGCGACATCCAGAAACGTGCGAATCTCATCGGTGGTCGCGGAGTAACCCACGAGTTGCGCGCCTTCACGCGAAGACAGCACGCCGACCAGTTCGCCCTTCGCGTTGACGAGTGGTCCGCCGGGCGAACCGGCTTGCGCGGGAAGTTGACACACGAACGCTGCGACGCGTGGTGCCTTCTCACCCGCGTCGAGCGCCACGCGTCCGCGCTGCCGCACGGAGCCGCTCGCGTACACCCACGCGAACTCTAGCCCGGCGGGGTGACTCAGCGTGTGTAGCGCGTCGCCCGCGTTCGGAACATCGGCCGCGATCGTCAGCGGCTTCATCTGTTCGAAGCCGGAATCGAGTTGAATCAGCGCGAGGTCGCGTGTGGTGTCGCGCGCGAGTACGGTGCCTGTGCGCCAGGCGCCGCGGAGGTGCAGCGCGAGCGGGTCGCGGTAGGCGTCGCGCTCACTCACCCAGCGGTCGCCGTCGCGCAACGGAATGGCGATGCCCACACGATCGGAAGTCGTCAGCCCGCGGGCACAGGTGAGCACCAGGTTCGCTTCGATCAGCACGCCCGCAATGTGTACATCAGTCGCGGTGGGCTTCACCCACACCGTTGCGCGGATGATCGCGTCCGCGAGGGGCGCGGGTTCTTGCTTCTTCGCGGGAACATCCTTCGCGTTCACAAATCGCTTGACATCGTCCGCGGATATGACGACGGCCGCGAGCGGGCAATTTCGGCGCAGCGCGCAGTCCATGCCCACCACCGCGCCGCGCGCGTCGAACACCGGGCCACCGGAATCGCCTTCTTCCGTGGGAAACTGCGCGATCAGTGTGTGTGCTCCGAGGGCGAGTTTCTTCCCGCGCCAGAAGTAGCCTTCAGTGAGCCTCCCGCTCGTGCGCAACGGGCCGACGGTCACGTTCCACACGGTGTCGAGGTCGAGCCGGTTGCCCACGATGCGAAGCGGATCGCCAGGTTGCGGCACTCGCGCCGTGAAGGTAACCGCTTTCGTACCGACGGGAAGTGAGTCGAGTTCCACGAGCGCGAGATCGAGTTCGTCGCTAGACTTCAAGACCGTGCCAATCACGAGTAACCCGCGTTCGCGGAGTTGCTCGCGGTTGCGCAAGTACTCGCGCCGATCGGTTACGAGTTCGCCATCGCGCATCCAGGGAAGGAAGACATCGACCTTCTTGCGGTCCGCGACGACGTGCCGGCAGGTGACGAGCAACCGCTTCTCGGCATCGACGACGAACCCGCTACCGGCCCCGTCGTTCTCAGCACGGACCCACGCGCACGAGGTTAGCGGAACGTCGGTGGGCGCGGCGACGAGAGCAAGAGTGATGGCGAGAAACATGCCTTCAGTTTACCTGATCGGCGGCGTCGCGTCTGCTTGCACCGTCTCGGACTCACGAGTACGCTAGGCATCATGAACACGCACTTCCCATTCGCACAATCGCGTCGCGAGTTCTTGTTCCGCTCCGGCGGCGGGCTTGGCGGCATCGCGCTTAACTACTTGCACAGTCAAGAGACCCTTGCTCGCGCTTCGGGCTTGTCGTCGAACCCGCTCGCGGAGAAGAAGCCGCACTTCGCGCCGAAGGCCAAGCGCGTCATCTTCATGTTCATGGTCGGCGGGCCGTCGCAGATGGATCTTTTCGATCCGAAGCCGGGACTCGTGAAATGGGCCGGAAAGCCGCTCCCGGAATCAACCGGCCGGCCCAAGAGTCAGTTCACCACCGGCAACGAAGTCATTCTTCCGAGTACTCGGAAGTTCGCGAAACACGGCAACAGCGGGATTGAGATTAGCGACCTCATGCCGAATCTCGCGACGTGTGCCGATGACATTTGCTTCCTGCGTGCCTGCTGGTGCAGCAATACCGTTCACGCCCCCGCGATGTACGAACTGCACAGCGGGCGCACGCAGATGGGGTGGCCGAGCCTCGGCAGTTGGGTCACCTACGGACTTGGAAGCGTTTCCGAGAACCTCCCAGCGTACTGCGTGATGCCGCAACCAGAGGGCGTGCCCGAAGGCGGCGCGCCGTGCTGGTCGGGCGCGTTTCTGCCGCCGGTGTACCAGGGCACACTGTTGCGTCGCGGACCGAATCCCATCATCAACTTGAAGCCGCCACCCGATACGAGCGAGGAGCAAAACAAGCGGGCGTTCGACCTCGTGCAGAAACTGAACGCGGCGCAGTCGATAGGCGACGCGGAGTTGGAGGCGCGTGCATCGAGTTACGAACTCGCGTTCAAGATGCAGAAGCACGCGCCTGACGCGGTCGATCTCGCGAAGGAAACCGAATCTACGAAGAAGGCTTACGGCCTCGACGACAAGGCGACCGCGGACTTCGGCACGCGGTTACTCCTCGCGCGTCGATTGGTTGAACGCGGGGTGCGGTTCGTGACCGTGTACTCGGGCGGCGGTCCGCTGGTGACGCAGTGGGACGCGCACGACAACATCAACACGAACCACGAGAAGATGTGCGGGCATGTGGACAAGCCGATCGCGGCGCTGCTGAAGGATTTGAAGCAACGCGGGATGTTGAAGGACACGCTGGTGGTGTGGTGCAGCGAGTTCGGTCGTACGCCGAACAGCCAGGGCGGGAAAGGTCGCGACCACAACCCGCACGGCTACACGATGTGGATGGCTGGTGGTGGGGCGAAGGGCGGAACCGTGGTCGGCTCGACGGACGAGTTCGGGCTGAAGACCGTAGACGATCCGGTCGGCCCGAACGACTTCCACGCGACGATCCTTCACCTGTTGGGGTTGGATCACGAGAAGCTGACGTACCGCCACAGCGGGCGCGACGAGCGCCTCACCGATGTCGGCGGCTTTGTGGTGGAGAAGGCGCTGGAGTGAAAGCGAAGTCGCCCATCATGCGCGGGGATGCTCCCAATGCGATGCGAACCACCGAATGACTCTGGAAGTGTCCGGCCAACCCTCTACCGCCGCATCTTCGGCTCGCCAGAGAATGCGCCGAACAACCTTGCGGGTGCGGCAATCATCCTTGCGTTTGGTGTTGGGTTGCTCGCGTCGCTCGCGCTTCCCGACTTGCTTTTGGAAGTGTGGCAACTCATCCTGCCGGTCGTCACGCTCGTGTTCGGCTTCGTGATTGGAAGGAACACCAAAAACTGACACTGAGTTGATGGCTGGGGCCGAGTGCCGTCGTTAAACCGGAGCGGGAGCAGTACCTCGAAACGCCGAACCATTCTCATAGGTGGCCGGCCTCTCGACGGTGAACGGGACGCCTTCGACGGCCAGGAACGCGAGGGCGTCTTCGGGCACGAGCATGTCACCGTTCGCCCAACTCTTGAAACTGAATCGCCCCGCGAGTCGGGCGAGTGCCGACCGCTTCGCAGCGGTATTGGGAAAGCGAATGAGGATCATAATGCCACTGTAACCCGTCACCGAACCGGGACAAGAGAAAATGGCTCGGGCACGAGCAACTGTAGGCACCAACCACGCGATTTGCTTCGGTCAGCGGCAGCGCCGCGTTAGGCCTTTGGTGCCGAACCAGTGCGCTTAACTAGGCTGATGTAACACTGGCCTGGATGCTGGACAAGCAGGTCGCTCAGTCGCAGTTCTGCATCGGTACGGGCGGCAAACGGGAACTCCGCGACAAGATTGCCGTTGAGGAAGACTCCCCAACACGCATAGACCTTTGGCTTTTTCGCCTCAGCGCGGCGGATCGATTGAGCTTCCGAAAGAATGAAATTCACGATCTTGGTGAGCATCTCCTGCTCGACATTGACCTCGGGGTGGTTTCGGTCCCACTCGCAGTAGCGGTACTTCTCACGGAAGATGCGCTTGGCCTGCGTGAGTGCCCCTTCCGGCGTGACGCTGGAACTAATCGGGAACTCGGACAGTTCATACCGGAACGTCCGGCCCGACGGCGTCTTCATCTCAACGTGCCGCTTACTAATACCGGGAGCTTGCCCAGCGAACGCAAGCGCGAAAACATCGTCCATCGACAACTTCTCGTTCTCGTCCACCAATACGCCCTCTGCGGCCGAACTCATGTTTATGCCGGTCGGCACAACAAGGGATACTCAATCAGCGATCCTAACTTGATTCCTCGATGACGTCAACGGTTCGCCCGCGTCACGGGCCGAAGCGGAAGTGCAGCACGTCGCCGTCCTGCACCGCGTACTCCTTGCCTTCGAGCCGGAAGCGGCCGGCCTTCTTCGCGCCCGGCTCGCCGCTGTGCTGCACGTAGTCCGCGTAACTCACCGTTTCGGCGCGGATGAAACCGGCCTCGAAGTCGCTGTGAATTACGCCCGCCGCTTGCGGTGCCAGCATCCCGGACACAATCGTCCACGCACGCGCTTCCTTCGGCCCCAGCGTGAAATACGTGATCAAGTCGAGCAACCGGTAACCGGCTTTCACGACCTTAGCTAAACCCGTTTCCGCCAAGCCCAACCCCGCGAGGAACTCGCGTTTTTCGTCTTCGCTTGGCAGAACGGAAATCTCCGCCTCGATCTTCGCGGAGACGACCACGCACGGCGCGCCGCGGGCCGCGGCCATTGCAATCACCTTCGCCGAAAGAGAGTTGCCGGTCGCGGCGCTGCCCTCGTCCACGTTGCACACGAACATCACCGGCTTCGACGTGAGCAGTTGAATCGCGTCGAGCGCTTTGCGGTCGGCCTTGTCGCGCGGGCTGATCGCACTCGCGGGCTTGCCGTCTTGCAGCACCTTCAGGACGCGTTCCATGATCCCGACTTGCTCGGCCGCGGTCTTGTCCCCGCCTTTCGCCTTCTTCTGCGCGGTCGGAAGGCGCTTCTCCAAACTGTCGAGGTCCGCGAGCATCAACTCCGTTTCAATCACCTCCGCGTCGCGTAGTGGGTCGATGGAGCCTTCGACGTGGACGATGTCCGTGTCCTCAAAACACCGCAGCACGTAGAGGATGGCATCGACGGTGCGGATGTGCGACAGGAACTCGTTACCCTTGCCTTCGCCCTTGCTGGCTCCGCGAACAAGCCCCGCGATGTCCACGAATTCGAGTTGCGTCGGGATTTGCTTCGCCGAACCCGCGATCTTCGCGAGCTGCGGGAGCCGCTCGTCCGGCACCGCGACGCGCCCGACGTTTGGCTCGATTGTGCAGAACGGATAATTCGCAGCTTCGGCCTGCATGGTCGAAAGCAGCGCGTTGAAGAGGGTCGATTTCCCGACGTTCGGCAGCCCGACGATACCGCACTCGAAACCCATCTGGATGATTCCCCGCGAGTGGCGAAACAGAAGACGAAACCTTCTATTTATCGTTCGCGGAGTACGCTTGGTAGGTGCCGCTTGTCGAACGGCACGGTTGCACGACTCGATTCGCTTGGCGAGCGTCCGCAACACATGAACGCGGGCTATCGCGTGTCGCTCGGCAAGCGGCACCTATTTCTGTACGCTCATCGTGCGGCGGATGAACTCCAACTGTAGTTTCAGGTAGTGTGCTCCGCCGATGCCGTGACGCGACTGCGGGTATAGCATCATCTCAAAGTCCTTCCCCGACCGCTGTAGTGCGTCCGCGAGTTGCACGCTGTTCTGCATGTGAACGTTGTCGTCCATCATGCCGTGAACGATCAGCAACTTACCGGTGAGGTTCTTCGCGGCGGCCACGCAACTCGTTTTCGCGTAGCCTTCGGGGTTCTCCTTCGGCGTCAGCATGTATCGCTCGGTGTAGATCGTGTCGTACAGCTTCCAGTCCGTCACCGGGCCAGACGCGATACCTGCGCTGAAGGTCTTCGAGTGCGTCAGCGCGAACGCCGCCATGAACCCGCCGTAACTGTGGCCGCTGATCCCCACGCGCGACGCGTCGATGTACGGGTTTTTCGCCAACCACGCGACCGCTTCTTCCAGGTCTTTTAGCTCTTGCACGCCGAGTTGTTTGTAACACGTCCACGCGGACTGGGCGCCCTTGCCGCTCGCCGATCGCGGGTCCACGCGGAACGCGATGATGCCACTCGTCGCGAGCGATTGCTCCATGACGCGCCCGCCGCCGTACTCGTCGCGCAGCGTCGGGGCGTGCGGACCCGCGTATGTGAACAGCCACACCGGGTACTTCTTCGACTTGTCGAAGTTCGGCGGGTACGTGATCGCACCTTCCAGCACGAACCCGTCTTTCAGCGTGATCTTCACGCGCTCGTACTTCCCGAACTTGAACTCGTCGCGCTCGCGCACCGGGTTCGTGTCGAGTTTCCGCACCACCCCCTTACCGACTTCAACGAGGTTCGAGCGCTGTGGGGTCATCACGTCACTGAAGCGGTCTACGAACAACCCGCCCTTTGGGGCGAGCGAGACGCGGTGCGTGGTGCCCTTCTCGGTGAGCAGTTCCGTGTCCTTGCCGAACGTGACGCGGCACATGTCCGTGCCGGTTGCGATGGTGTAGCCCGCGTTGAAGTACACCGTCTTTTCCTTCGCATCGACGCGCAGCACGTCGCGAAATTCCCATTCGCCCTTCGTGATTTGGTTGAGCAGTTTCCCGTCGGCCGCGTAGTGGTACAGGTGTTTCCAACCGGATCGCTCGCTGAGGAATAGGAAAGTGCCGTCTGGGAGGAAGTGCGGTTCGCCGGGGTCATCCACCCACGCCTTCGTCGTCTCGCGGAACAGCTTCTTCGGTTTCGCGTCGGGCGCTTCCCACGTCACGAAGTCGAGCCACGTCTGTGTGCGATTCTGCACGAATGCGAACACCGTCTTCGACCCCGCGACCCAACCCACACGCGCGATGACGGTGTCTTCGGGCTTGTATTCGCCCACGTCGAGGAACGTCGGTTTGCCGCCATCGGCGGATACTACGCCGATCTTCACGAGAGGGTTCGGGTCGCCGGGCTTCGGGTACGCGTAGCTTTCCAGTCGCCCGGCGACCGGTTGAAGATCTACGAGGTTGAATTTCCGCACCGGCGCATCGTCGAAGCGCAGGAACGCGAGCTGCTTGCCGTCCGGCGACCACCAGTACGCCTTGCCGTTGCGGTTGAAGATCTCCTCCTCGTACACCCAGTCGCCTTTCGCGTTGAAGATGTCGCCGCCGCCGTCGGTCGTGAGTTGGTGTTCCTCGCCCGGCTTCTCGACGCTCACCGCGAACAGGTTCCGGGCGCGCACGAACGCGACCCGTTTGCCGTCCGGCGAGAAGGTCACGTACTCTTTCGTGCCGACGCTCTTCGTCAGACGCGCGCCGGGGCTGCCGTCGAAGTACGCGAGGCCGATATCAAACTCGATGTCGAATAGGAACGCGGTGCGATCCGGGCTGGTGCGGAACGATGTCGATTTCGCGATGCGATCTACCGCCGTCGCGTCTAAATCCTTGATCGCGGCGAGCGACTTCTTGATCTTCTCTGGGTCGCTGAACGGTTCGCCTTTGCCGGTGCGCGCTTCCACCTTGAGGAGTTTGCCTTCCTTCACCTGAAGGAAGTGTTCGGCATCGATCCACGCGCCGGTGGTGAGCGGCGTGCCCGCGAAGCCGAACGTGAACGCGCCCCCGCGACCCATCAACACCGCTTCCGTGACCGGCTGGTTCGCGAGCCGCGCTTCGAGCAGTTTGGGCGCCGCGCCGAGTGCCAGCGCGACCGGTTTCACGAGGCGCAGCACGGGGAAGCCTTTGCCCGGTGCGAGCGAGTTGGCGAATAGACCCCACGCGGTCAGCCCGTCCTCGCTGCGCGGCTCGAGCAGGTACGCGGCCAGTGCGCCAAGCGGTTGCGCGGTCTTCACCACGACCGTGCCGGCCGCGATGAGCCGGGTGTGTCCGTTCCACCGTCCGGTTACTTCGGTCAACTGGTGCTTCTTCGGGAACCCGGCTTCCGTCACGTCCACACTCTGGATCAGGAACTCCGAGGCTTCCAGGTTGATGTCCTCGCGCAGTTCCTCGACCGCGATCCCGTGCCGCTGAAGGTTCTCGATCACGGCCGTTTCGCTCGCGGGAACCAGATACGCGAAGGGTGCGTCCGCGGTTTCTTTCGGTGCCACGCGGCCCACGAAGTCGAGTGTGTACTCCTTGCGCTTGTCGGTCGCGACGCGCTTTCCGTCTTTCTCGATCTCCTCGAAACCGAGGACCGCGAGCTTTTCGGGGAACGTGTCCGTCTGCGTCCGCAGTGCAACGCGGGTCGTCTTCTCCGGTTGCGTGAGTTTCGCCAGTTCCGCCTTCTTCTCCGCGGTGACTTCAAAACATTCCGTCACGAACGCTCTCGTTGCTTCGATGCGCTGCTGGAACGGCGCGTGGCTGTACGATTCGCTCAGCACGGCGACGCGCCCGCACAGCGCGAAATACTGGATGCCGTACCGCGGCGCAGCGTCATACGTTTCCCACTTCGTGCGGTCTTTGTTGAAATTGCCGTAGGGCGCGATGTCGAACCCGGTCGCGGCTTTTACTTTCTTCGTGACCATCGGGAACAGTGTGTTGTTGGCCCACTTCGCGATGTCGGTGTCGGTCGAAGGGTAACGCGGGCCGTCGTAGGTGAGCGCGTAGCGGTGCTTGCTGCCGTTCGTCGTGTGGCAGTCGATGATCAGTGCCGGGTTCCAGGCGTTCACGAGTTTCACGAGCGCGCGAACCTCGGGCGATTCGAGTTTCACGAAATCGCGGTTGAGATCGAGTCCCTGCGCGTTGGCTCGTGTGCCGGCGCCGTTGCTCGGGCCGTTGTCGCCGGGCCGGTGTTTCGGGTCGATTTTTTCATTCCCGTCCGCGTTAAGGTTCGGGACGAGCAGGATGATGAGGTCTTTGAGGAGCGGGTGATTCTTCTGGTCGGTGAGGTCGCGAGCGAATGCGAGAAGTGCCTCCTTGCCATCGACCTCGCCGGCGTGGATATTGGCGAATGCCAGGACGACGAGTTTACCGGAGTTCTTCGCGTCTTCGGGCGTGGCGACGGGCGGGTTCGCGATCACGAGCAGTGGCAACTTACGCCCCTCGTGGGAGGTGCCGAAGTGATCGAGCCGCGCGACCGGGCCGCGCTTCGCGACGGCTTCGCAGAACTGGATCACGTCTGCGCCAGTGGACGTGGCCTTGTAGTTGCTCTTTTCCGCTACCGTTTGTAGTGGTAGAGCGAAGGCGAACGCGGGAAGGGCGAGCGCAACAAGTGCGGCGGTAATGCGAAACACGATGAATCTCCAATAGCGCGGGTGCAGAAGAGTGTAGCGGGAGCAGTCCCGCGAGCGGCGGATTCGTGCAAGATTGCTGTTCCCGTGCCCCGTAGTCAGGGCAAGCCCCACCCCTCTGCCCCTGCCCGATCTTACGTCGACTGCTAGTGGAGTCTCATTCGGTTACTTGTCCGAAGGGTGATAGGCCCGAATAATGGGTCATGAAACCACCTCTGTTCGTTCGAGAACTGACCGACGCCGAGCGCCTGGCGCTCGGGGCCGGACTCCGCAGTCGCGAGGCGTTCACCCTCCG